>CAZETM010000447.1:0-7949 GCA_964514885.1 uncultured Polyangium sp.
CCGGGTCTACACCATCGGCCGATCGTTCGCAAGAGAAAAACACCAGCCACCTAGAACAGCCTCGGCGCAAACCTTGCCAGGCTCAGCGCTTCTCCCGCAGAATGGGATCAGCTTGCCGCCAATCCTCGAGCTTCGTCGCGGGATGCATCGGAACACGGTATTTGCCCGCCAAGATTCGCTTGAAGCTCGTCGCGCCCGCACTCACGACCGGAATGTGGCGGAAGGACATGGTCGCGTAGAATAGTCGATAATGGAAGAAGTTTTTGTGGACAATCACGTCCGCTTTTCGAGGCGATATGCCCAAGTTCTCCCAGAAGCTCGGATGAATCGGCAATGGCGGTCGCTCCGAAATTGCCACATGAAACGACCCGATATCAAGTCGCAACATGCGCCCATAATCCGTCGTTTTCCGCGCCATCACACGCGCCTGCACAGGCACCTCAGGCTGATTGTACCCCGCCGTCCCGCGTAATACGAGCGATACCTGACTTCCAATAGGCGTATCCCATGCCGCTTCGACCGCCGCTGGATCATGCACAGGGACGAGCGTCACGAGGCCCCGGTCATTTCTGACGAGCGCTTGCACGAAATGCGTATTGCCTCCAGGAGCTCCGGCGCCCACGATATCGTCGACATCCACGAAGGACACCGGGCCAAGCTTTCGCCAACTGCTTTGGGCAACTTCATCGAACGCTTCGTCGACACTGCGCATGGGCGGAATCGCCTCGTCACGCTGCGCCCATGCCCGATCGGCCAATTCGTCCGCCAAGCTGTCAGCTAATTCTTGATTGCCATCGGTCGAGACATGCACGGCCCATCCAAGGTCCTCCGCATTCGTAAACGGATGCACCATGAATAAACTTGCCGTGAGCACTCGCGGGTCGTCTTCGAGTCCACGCATGAATCGAAATACCGACCGCATGGGCGCGAGAAAGTCAATGGTGACTCCTCCGCCCATCAGGAGGGGAAGCTTCCGCCAAACATGCACGGGTTTTACTTGGCCACGCAAGAATCGAATGAGCCGATTGCCTGCTCGCCATCCGGTCGGCGCCAAGTCCCAATGAGGATTGCTGCGAAAAGCGACGAGCACATCTGCCGGATCGACGAGCCCTGCCGAAAGATTGGCGTGCAAATCGTAGCTTACGGCAATTCCTACGTTTGGCCCGACAAGCTCGCGCACTTTGCGCAAAATGACCGCCTCGGGCGGTGCGCCCAAGTCTTTCACTTCCATCGATCCGTGTAATGCCAAATAAACGCCATCCACCGGGCCGGCCGCACCAAGCGCTCGGAGCAAGTCGCCAAGGAGCCCATCGAAACATTCGCGCGTCAAAGGCCCACCCGGAACTGCGAGCGCAGAAAAAAGCGGAATGGTCGTCACGCCGCCTGCCGCTCGCGCTGCCTGAACGAATCCCGTCAGCTCCGCATGCGGCATGAATGACTTCAGCTCGGTTCCACGCAGGGACGTAGCTTTTGCCAATGCCTCACCTTCGAGCAAATGCATACGCTCGAAGTCTTCACGCACCGTGCAGGTGGGCGAATAAGTATTCGCCTCGTGAAAGATGCGGCCATAAGCGATTCGTAATGGCCGACCACCTCGCCCGAGGTTATCGAAGAACCCCCCGATCATGAAAAAAGCTCTCCCATGAACATGGACAGCAACCCTTGACGCACCGGCGGAGGCGCAGCTTCGAGAATGCGGTGAATCATGCCCGCACGATTAGGCAATTTGCCATCCGTGATTCCAAGTTGGGCCATGAGCATTCCGGCATCAAGCTCCATGCCGCCCCCATCACCGCTCGATATGCTCATGAGCATGGCGACCACTTCGGGCGGTGGCGACATACGATCGGGCAAGCCTTGAGCGCATTTTTCGACATCCCGCGCGAAGTCTGCGGCTCGTTCGGCATTGCCCGGATCAATGGTCAAGTGGATATGTGCCGGTGAACGGCCATAACTATAGGTGGGTTGTACGTACCAGCCGCATTCGGTCAAGCGATCGGCCAATTCGAAGACGTCTCCACGATCGGTGGTCAATGCAAAGACGTTCGCATGCGGATGGCCGACGACACGAATACCCTCGGTTTTTTCGATGACGCCGATAACGTGTTTCGTCGCTTCCCACATCTTTTTCGCGCGCTCGCGAAATCCTTTTCGGCCAAGATGTCGAATGATCGCCAATGCCGCGGCAGTTGCCGCCACGGACTTCGATCCGAGCATGGAGGAGTTGACGATGGCATACCCGGTCCAGTTGGCGCACGCGAAATATTGTGCATTGCGCAGCTCGCGAGTCCGCTGCAAAACGACGGAAATGCCTTTGGGTGCGAAACCGTATTTGTGCAAATCGAGCGAGATGCTGGTGACGCCATCGACTTGGAAATCGAACGGGGGAATCTCGACACCGATATCGCGTAAAAATGGCAGGACGCAACCACCGACGCACGCATCGACATGCATGAGGGTGCCAAACTCTTTGGCTAGGGCGGCTAGCTCTTCGATGGGATCTACGACACCATGGGCATAGCTGGGTGCGGAACCGACCACGAGAATGACGTCACTGGTCATTTTGGCGCGGGCATCTTCGATATCGGCGCGCATCGTGACTGGGTCGACATCGACGGAGACGATTTCAATGCCGAGGTAATGGGCGGCTTTATGAAAGCACGCGTGCGCCGTTTGGGGCAGAAGCATTTTCGGCACGGTAATGTGGGGGCGTGTTTTGCGACTATGATCGCGAGCGGCTTTGACGGCGAGAATGACGCTTTCGGTTCCGCCGGTGGTAGCCGTTCCCACGGCGCCTTGGGGGGCGTTCAAAAGCTCGAGACACGCGTGTACGACAGCATTTTCGAGCACGCGGGCGGAGGGGTATACGGTGGGATCGAGCCCATTGCCTTCCATGCAAGCGGCGAAGGCTTCGCGCGCAATGGCTTTGGTTTCGGCGCCGGCGTCATAGACGAATGCGAAAGCGTGTCCGTCGCTCTTGAGGTCGCGGGTGCGAGCATCGGCGATGGCGGAGAGGATTTCGTCGCGTGACTGGCCGTTTTCGGGGAAATAAGCGGTCATGGTGGGCTCCGAGAAGCGACGTTATCAGGAGAGTGGAGATGTGCCAACAGTCTTTTGGGGGACGGGGCGAGCGAGGAGTCGACAAGGCTTGATGGTCGAGGTAGATTCGGCGGGTGAAGATCGCGATCGACCTATCCGCAGCTCAAGCCGAACAACTACATGCGCGGGCGAAAAGCCTGGGAGTGCATCCGGAAGAGCTTGCCCGAGCAGCAGTGACGGATCTGCTGAACAATCCGGAAGAGGGCTTCGAAGCTGCCGCAGAGCTGGTGCTGCGGGAACACCACGAGCTTTATGAGCGGTTGGCGTGAGTCCACCGCAGCGTTCACGACGAATGTATGGGCATCCAAACTTTGGACTTGCAGGCTCTTTTGTTAAGTGTTAGGCAAATGTTGGACCTTTGGGAATCGCGCACCTGCATATGCGTACGTTGAATATTGCATTCTGGAACGTTTGTAATGTTTTTGAGCCGGGTATTGTCGAACGAGGACCAAAGACGGAACAAGAGCTCAACGCGAAGATCGAAACGATTGTACGGGTCGCCAATCGTTTCTTTCAAGGCAATGGGCCCCATCTCTTGGGGATCGCTGAAGTTCATTCGGAACCATTGTTCGAGAGAATCCGTACACAGCTCGGACCGCACTTTATTGGTCAATGGGTGCCGCCAGGGGTATCTGGACAAACCGGGCTCGGCTTGCTCGCGCACACGGATCTTGTGTCCTCTCTGCAATTGGTCGATGTATTTCGACCCGTAGAATTGGCTCGCCCACGTTACATGATTGTCAAGTGCGCCATTCGCAATCATGATGAGGAGATCCTCGTAATCGTCAATCATTGGAAAAGCAACATGTTTCACGGGGGTGGTGGCCTCTCACCCAAAGACGATCGTATGGAGACTGCAAGATTGTTGGGCGACTGGCTAGCCGTTCAGCACAGGACGACGTGTGTCATTGCGATGGGAGACTTCAATGCCGAACCATACGAAGCGCCATTTTCCGAACGGGCGCTTCGAGCGGTTCGATTCTTCAGCACGGCCCTTTGGACAAACGCAACACCTAAATATCTCTATAATACGGCATGGCGTCATCTGCCCGAGCCAGATCTCTGGGAGACGGTTGAAGCTAACACGGAAACGTATAAGCCATCCCGACCGCGTCCGAGCTTTGATGACAGCCCTCCCAAACTATACGATCAACTGATGGTGTCGGGACGTGCTTTACGCGGCGGCCCCGTAACGCTAATCGAGGGCTCTGTCACCTACCATGTCGACGAGGATACTTGTGGCAGGAATCTAAAACCCCAGCGTTGGAATTTCCAGGACGGGATCCCCACGGGCGCGTCAGATCATTTTCCACTCCTATCGGCATTTCGCATCAATGGAGGTAAGCAATGAATACAAAAAGCATGGCGGATTTGGTCTTCGAGGCCACTGACTCTTTAGAAGCTCCCAGCAAATCGGACGATGCGCTCGACATTCTGCGCGAAGCTGCAAGTGGTTTGATGCGGCGTCTCGGCAGTAACGTCCAAGTACGTATCGAGCCGGGTTTTTCCGTAAATATTGGTCAACAATATAATATGGTCATCCGCGTGCCGACGAAAGATCAGCCCGGATACACCGGAAATCTATTCAGGGCCTACATTCCTTCAGATGGATACCCCGTCACGCTCGATCTGTTTGGCGACCGTGGAACGGTCTGCAATTCTGGCGCGGAGCTTACCAGCGCCATCCTCACGTTTCTGAAGCATGCAGATGTAGTGCAGCGCCTACGCGCACTCAAGGATTTGGCGGCATAACCCCATCCGGAAGGCATACAGGCCCAGCAGTGCCATTGAAAATGTTGCGGCTCGATCACATCCCCCTTCCCTCCGCCCCATTCTTCATGTTACAACCCCGCCCATGTCGCTCGAAGCTCCCGATCCCGTAAACTATGCCCGCGCGCCGAGAATGACCATCGAAGGTGGAACGACGTTATGCCGCGTCGTCGCCGATGCATGCCCCGCATCGATGCCCGCATCCGCCAAAAAGGCCGCCAAACGCCTGTTCGAGGTCGCTGAAGCCGCCCAATTCGCCTACACCATGCGGCGAAAAGCCATGGCCAAAGGCTCCACCGACGAATCTCGGCCCATCGACCGCGCCACGGATACATCCTGGGGCGCTTTGCGCAGCCGCCTCCAAGCCTTTGCGCTCTTGCCTCGAGAAACCTACCCCGACGCCCAACGCGCCACCGAAATTCTCGCCAGTCTCTTTGGCGAAGCAGGCTTGTCCTTCCTCACGGAATCCTATCCCGAACAATACGCAATTGCCGAGTCCGTCATTCGGCGTATCGATGGAGAAAACCTCGTCGCCGATATCGATCGTCTCGCAGGCAAGGAATTCCTCGAGAATGTGCGCACACAACATGCAGCTTATAGCCAAATGGTCCAGGGCGTGTTGCAACGAGAAGAATCGATTACCGAAGACTTGAATGAGCACGTCCGCGCCATGAGCCAAGAGCTAGTCGATTACGCAATGAAAGTGCTGGCCTCCATCGAGCGTGACAAGCCGGCAACGATCTCCGCAGCTCGCGCGGCCCTGCGCCCCATTGATGCATTCCGCGAAGCGACGCAGCGACGCACTTCCCAAGCGCCTCCGGCCTCTCCGGAAGGTACGTAAAGCGATTCAACAGGCCGATCGGCATTGCTCGATACTGCGAACAGCGTTCGAGCATGCCGATCAGCTCGTTTCATTGCTGTGCACAGCGTTCGAAGATGCCAACTGGCCTGATCGAGCACCGTAAAGTGTGTTTGGATACGCCGACAGGCATGTCTGAACGCTGTAAACAGTGTTTCGAAGGCCATTCGGCTTTGTGGATTACGCGGGGTGGGTTACGTTCTGGTCTGAGGCAGTGTGCCAACCATCTTTCGCGGAACGTCGCATGCTACTTGCCCATCGAGGGGCAAAGCGGCTAAGGTGCCGCTGAGCGAGCCAGACTATGTTTTTTCGAGTCGAAAACCTGGGACCTTTGCGTGAAGCGGAAGTGGATCTGTCCAAGGGATTGATCCTGCTGACCGGACCGAACAACACGGGCAAGACGTATTTGGCGTGGAGCATCTATGGATTGTTTCGCAATCCGAGCGCTCCGAAGACCTTGCGGCCCATTCTCGATGAGCTGCTGGCGTCATCGACGCAATCGGTAAGCATTGAGCGGATTCGGGAGGTTTGGCCGAGTGTGCTCGAAGAGGTTGCTACACGGCTCGGAGAAAAGATGCATCATTGTTTCGGAGCGCCAAAGATGGCCTTCCCGAACGTGCGGGTGACTCTACGAAATACCCCCAGAGACCTGATGGAGTTCGCTCGATCGCAGTTTAGTGGGTATATTTTCGGATTGTTCGTCGACTTCTCGTACACGGATACCGGATTAGGAATTACAGCCGCGGATGGGGATCCATTGTACTTTAGTCAACCGGTAAACTTGCGTAATTTTGCAAGCAAAGAGGGTGCGCGTTTCATCGACGCGGTGTTCGCTCCATTTTCGTCGAGTGTGTTTATATCGTTCTTACGCCAATGCACCCTTTTGCCTGCGGACCGCTCAGCCGTAGACGTATTCGCCAAAGAACTGGCGAGTTCACGTAATACCGTCGTTCGCACACTCAAAGAAACAGAACTCGACGGGGAGGGTGACCTATCTGCACTTCGCCAAGTTGGACGATATCCTTGGCCCATCGAAGATAGTCTCGCGACAGCCAGCAATCTCTCCTCTCATTCAAAGGGTGAGAGCAATTTCGCGGATCTCGCGGTGGAATTGGAAACGCTCCTGGGTGGTGCGGTTACCTTATCAACGGATGGCGAATTCCGCTTCGCGACGAATCAGCATGCTAATGCACCCATCGCGATTCACTTAAGCTCTTCGGTCGTAAAATCGCTTGTTAGCCTGGTGTTCTTTCTTCGTCACCAGGCGCGTGCAGGCAATGTTCTCATGATCGACGAGCCCGAGCTGAACCTGCACCCGGACAACCAACGCCTCGTCACCCGCATTCTCGCTAAAGCCGTCAATCGCGGGCTACGCGTCATCATGAGCACCCATAGCGACTATATCCTCCGCGAAATCAACAACCTCATCCTGCTGTCGCGCGATAATGATGAAATCAAAGCTCTGCGCGAGAACTATGGGTATTCGGAAACCGAACTGCTCTCGCCCGAAAAAGTCGGCCCTTATCTCTTCCGCAATGGAGGCTGTGAAGCCATCCCCGTCACCGAAGATGGCTTTACCGTCAAGACCATCGAGGACGAGATCAACAAGCTAAACGAAATTTCTCAAGCCATCTACGCCGCACTCCTATGAGCCCCGCACTCGATTGGATCCAAGCCATCCGGTCCGTGCTCCGCACCGAGCTCATCTCGGATGGCAATGAGCTGCGCGAAGACGACCCGCACAGCAAATGTGCACCAGTCAAGATCCATCGCTCAGGTCAATGCGTCTTCGTCTCGTTCAACAAAGAGATCGAGAACATCAAAATTCAACACCGTCTTTTCCCCCTCTTTCAGGAAATCTCTGGGATCGGGCGGATGTGTGATTATTGGATCTTCTACGAGCATGCCCCGCGGAATTCAGCACCCACGCGGTATGTTTTCCTAGTCGAGCTGAAATCAGGCAAAGACGGCGGGATCGAGCAGCTCGAAAATGCCAAGCTGCTGGCAGAATATTTTCTGTCCATGGTCTCGCATCATAAACAGGGCGATTATTCACAGGTTAAAATTCGAGGTATAGTCTTCAGCCCGGCATACTCGTCGCCCAAATCCCCCATTCAGTCGGGACAGATCCGCTTCCAATCGAAGGGCCGGCAAAGACTAGAGATTGCATATCTTCGCGACCAAGCACTATATTACCTGCCCAGTTTCTGCGACTAACCCC
>CAZETM010000448.1:0-7928 GCA_964514885.1 uncultured Polyangium sp.
GCGCAATGGCTGCGCGGGGCTTGTGGAGGCGATGAAGTCGGGCCCAAGGTGGTGAGCGAGCGGGAAAGGGCGGGCGGTTGTGGGGGAAAAGGTAAAGGCCAGTGTTGGTGAAGGGATGTCCTGGGAAGCCTCGTTTGTCGGCACACGCGGGACCCCGAACTCACCCGTCGCAAGGAGGGACACAAACAGCGGGACCCCGCGGCGCAGAGACGTCGAGCCTCGCCAGGGCTGACGTGGTTGCAATTCTGTGGGCGTTGACATTCGATTCGCATAACGCGTAGCCTCGTCGTCGGGAGGCATTTCATGCACGCAAGGTTTTCCTCTACGTGGCAAACACTTTTCATTTTGGCGTCCGCCTTCGCGCTCACGTTCATGCCCGCATGCACATGCAGCGACACGAGTCCAGCGCCAAAACGCCGCGAAATTCTTGCTTGTATTGCCCCTAAAAAGGCGCGCAGCATGCGGATCCACTAGCGCACAAGAAGATCGTGCACGGCGCGATACCCATATCGTTTTCAATGGATTCCGCCGACGGCGTTCTATCCATTCCGATCGCCGTGAGCCCTGGGCGAAACGTTCCTGAATTACGTGTGTCGTTTTCCAGTGCGAGTAGGAACGATGGACTCTTCGGAGTCGGGTTCTCGTTATCAGCCGCCAGTGAAATCACGCGTTGCCATAAATCAATGCCGCTCGATGCAGAAATCCGCGCCCCTGAATACAATGAATCAGATTTGACGTCGCTATGCCTCGACGGAAAACGCCTCGTCGTTGTGTCACAAAACGATAATGTCGTCCAATACCGAAGTTTCCCCGATTCACAAATCCGGGTAGATCACTACATCGAGGACCCGAGCGTTTCGTATTTCGAGGTTTTTTATCCCGACGGCAGCATGACGCGTTTTGGGTCGACTGCCGCCAGCCGACCGATGGCGAATACTGGCTTTCCGCAAAAATGGCTTGCTGCGGAGCGAATTTCGCCACGTGGCGACGCGATTCTGTACGATTGGTGTTTTGCCGAGGAGGAAAGCGGGTACGCCGTGGAAACGGTTTTGACAGCTATACGTTATTCGGCTTCTCGAGGAGCTGCGGCTGATCGCGCTGTTGTTTTCGATTACACGATCCGGGACGACGTACAAACGACGTATTCGCGAGGCATGATGTTGCAACAATCGCTCCAACTGCGCGCGATTCAATCGTTCGGACCGAATGAGAAATTGGCGTTCCGTTACGAATTTGATTACGACAAAAGCGAAACGACGGGGCGGTCGTTGTTGCAATCGGTGCAGCAATGCGGCGGGGACGGGACGTGTTTTGCCCCGACGAGGTTTCATTACGCGAAAAGCGGGACCGGCTTCGATGATGTCATCACGAACATCGAAGCGCCTTTGTCGGACAAAGCAAGCCCGATGCTTTTCGATGTCGATCACGATGGTTTGCCTGAGTATGTGGTCGGCGATTCGACGCCTTTGTCTACGCCGTCCAACCCGATTACCGAATGGAGGATCGCGAAGAACACAGGAGGCGCTTTCGCACCGGAAAAGATCGCGTTGTTGCAGGAAGGGTTGTTCGTGCAGGATCCCGAAGGGCCCAGCGACCCGACCCTGTTGCAACCGGAACTCGGGACGTCTATTCATGTCAACGATGATGCCGTCGGTGATCTATTTCTACACGACACAACCGGCTCTTGGGCGAACCATATGGTGTTGGCTGGCAAGGCCGACTTGACGTTCGAACTCGTTGATGCGGGGATCCGTCGGCTATTTCCTTTGCAACAATCGCCAAAAGGTTT
Source organism: uncultured Polyangium sp. (assembly GCA_964514885.1). Lineage (GTDB taxonomy): Bacteria > Myxococcota_A > Polyangia > Polyangiales > Polyangiaceae > Polyangium. Next base: position 1,790 of record CAZETM010000448.1, read on the forward strand.
GCATAATGCGGCGGGCTCCGTCCACTTGGCCGATTGCGATGGAGACTCGAAGCCGGACCTCATCCAATGCACGGACAAAGGCGACACGCCGGAAACGGCATTGTTATCGACGTGGAGAATGCACCCGTGGCAACCGAGTGGTTTCACACCGGATGGCGAGATCATCGACACGTTGACCGGCATTCCATGCAGCGTGGAGATGTTTACCGTTGATACGAATCGTGATACAATCACTGATTTGGTAGTAAGAGGATATTTGCGTCACGGTGGCGTGCCCATTGAACCCAGCGGAAAGTACAGCGCTCATCGCCGACGCTCGAACGGATCGTGGGAGGTTTTCGATACGGGATTGCCAACACCTGTAAACGGTGGACGCACTCTATTTTTGGACGCAAATGGCGACGGTTTGCCTGACGCCATTCAACCCCGCGCTTCTGACGGCCGGTTGCTGACATGGATCAATACGGGGTTGGGTTTCGCCGACAAACCCATCGAGAGCTTGCCCTGGGATGGTTTGCTTCCGCAATCGAAGTATTTTCATTTGGCTCAACCCTTTGACCTTGGTCAGGATTCAAAAACAGACTTGCTTGTTCCGATGGTTGATTCCGTCAGTCCGGATGTTCCTCGGTGGGCCATTCTCCGCTCGACTGGCGGCACGTTCGAGCAACTCGAGGCAGGCATTCCTTTTGAGCCGGTAGTCGGCGACGCCCTTGATATCGCGGACCCACGTGGACCACGCGTCACCGATGTTGACGGTAATGGTAGTCTCGACGTGGCCATCTTCTTGGGGAACAAGCTGCACATTTTTAGAAACCGCGCAGTCGATCCCGACGTGCTCGTGGGCTTTTCCGATGGCTCGAACGATCACGACTCAGACGAACCCGGCTTCATTCCGAATGTCTCGATCGAATACGGGCACTTAATCGATGAAGCCAAAACGAAAGGACAATCGCCCAATGAGGACGACGTCTATACTTCACAATCCGATCCGGCCAACGAATGCAAGTATCCGCGAAATTGCGTCGTCGGCTCGAAACGAGTTGTGCTTGGTTATTCTGTTACCGATGGTCAAGGAGGCGTGCGGCGATTCGAATTGCGTTATCGTGACGGGCGTTCGGATCGTTTGCACGGGTGGCTTGGCTTTGGCCGGCGTATCCTCGTGGATGTGGATAGCGGTGCAACGACAGCGACGTTTTACGATAACGTGTCGAAGCTCAACGTTGGCGAACGCGACGTGTATCCATTCGTCGGGCAAGTGACGCAGCAATGGCGTTGGGCACCGGGAATCGCTACGCAGCCGAATCCTGATCAAATCGAAATGGCGTTTACGGATCGGAAACTCGAGGTGGTGCCGACGAACAACGCGCAAACCTATTTCACGCTCGCGACCCAAACGCATTCGCGACGAATGCAGGGCGCCCATTCCGGCGAGGGGACGCCTGCCGCGTACGTGCGCCTGGTCGAGACGCTTGAAAACGCTACGATGTTGCGCGACTCGACAGTTGATGTAATTGATTTCGATGAATTCCACAACGTGCTCGAAGTGAAGGCGTCGACGATTGGCGTCGACGCCACTGCACACATTACGCGCACCGTAAAGAACAACGTAAACAAATGGATGCTTGGTTTGCCGGATACGCAAACGGAATGCAGCACCGGATCAGGGTTGACCGCGTGTCGAATCGTCAAGCGCACGACAAACGAGTTTGGCGAGGTCGATAGCGAAGAAACGTCCAGTAGCGATGGGATGGACGATACGAAGCTGAAGGTCGTTTACGATCTGCGCGACAAATTCGGCAATGTAGCGCATGTAACGGCCACAGATGCATTCGGGCACGAGCGCGAATCGACAACCATTTACGATGACGAAGGTCTGTTCCCAATCAAGCATATCAATGCGCTCGGGCATGAGACGAACCAAGAATACGATAACGTGTTGGGCGTGCTCGTAAAGCAAACGGATCCAAGCGGGTTGATCACGGAATGGAGTTACGACGCGCTTGGGCGGTTGGAATCGGAAAGCCGTCCGGATGGATCGGTAACGACGATCAAGGTAACGCGCGAGCGCATCGACGGCGTTTCGCGCACGAAAGAGCGCAGCACAACGACGGGAGACGCGGACGACGAAACGATTCTCGATAGCCTCGGGCGGCCCATTCGCACGTTTACGCATGGCCCCGCGGTCAAAACGAATACGCCGCGCGTGATGCAGGTCATCGAATACGATCGATTGAGTGGAAACGTTGCGAAAAAGTCGGTGCCCACTGCCGAGGGAACGCCCGATGCAAGCTTGAAGTTCGACGAATACGAATTCGATGCGTTGGCGCGCGAGATTCGCCATGTGACGCCCTGGAATGCGGTGACCACAACAAGCTACGACGGCCTTCTCATTGACGTGACCGATCCCTTATTGAAGCATACGGCCACGAAATTCGATACGTTGAGCCGACCGGTGACCATCACGGATGCGGCAAACGGCCTCACAAAATACACATACGGCCCGTTCGGCGTTTTATACACCGTTACCGATCCTGGCAATGCCATAACAAAATGGACCCATGATGCGTTTGGCCGGCCAACCAAAGTTGAGGAACCGGATCGCGGGACAACGTATTACGTCAACAACGGGTTTGGCGACGTGCTTTCATCGACGGATGCGCTCGGGCGCGTGGCATCGTGGGAGTTCGATGCGCTCGGAAGAACGACAACCCGCACGGATACGCTGGGCGTGCAAGTTTCCACGACTACGTGGACCTGGGACATAGCGCCGCACGGTATTGGCAGGTTACATTCCGTGGTGAGTCCCGACGGCACGAAAACATAGGGCTACACAAAGCGCGGGCAAACCGAATCCGTAAAGCTCGGCGTCGGCAGCGATATCTTCGCTGCACGGATGGTTTATGATGACATCGGCCACGTAAAGACGCTCGATTACCCACAGCCGCTTGACGCACCAGAGTTCGGTGTGGAGTACGATTACGATCCGCGCGGTTTTCGTATTGCGGTGCGCGACAAGGCAACGAAAGACACGTTCTGGGAATTGAAAGACGTCGACAATGCAGGGCGGTACAAGGAAGAACTGTTCGGCAATGGGACGAAAACCGTACGCGACTACGACGATGCAAAGCAAACGCTGAAAAGCATTACGACGACGCTGGGGGCTTCGACGATTCAGCAATTGTCGTACGATTTCGACGAGCGTCTCAATTTGAAGAGCCGCACAGACGCGTTGCAGCCGCAAAACAAGACCGAACGATTCAAGGTCGACGCGTTGGATCGGCTGACGTGTGCGTATTTCTCGCCAGCCGAGAATCAGGCTGCCGCGTGCCACACATCCTATGGATACGCGGCCAATGGAAACCTGATATCGAAATCCGACGTCGGCACCTTGTCGTATACGGATCCAAAACATCCACACGCGGTCACGAATGCGCCTGGGGAAACGTTTACGTACAATGCCGTAGGAAATCAAATCAGCCGACCGGGTGGTGTTTCGATAACGTACACGCCGTTCGATTTGCCGAAGACGATTACGAAGGACGGGGGTTCGACGACGTTTGGATATGACGGCGACCACCAACGTCTTCGCAAAACGACTGCCAACAGTGAAACGCTTTCCTTTGAAGGATTGTTCGAACAAATCACGACCGCGGGCGGTAAGGAATTTCGTTACTACGTGCAGTCGCCCGAGCGCTCCATTGCAATCGTAACGTTTGGAGGAAATGCGCCAGGGACCAACTACATCAACGTCGACCACTTGGGATCGACCGAAACGATTACGAATGCGCAAGGCGTTCAGGTCGAAAAACGCAGCTACGACCCATTTGGTCAACGTCGCAATGTGATTTGGGGATTGCCTCCGCCAGCGTCGTTTACGAGCAGCAAGGTAAAGCCAGGTTTTACCGCGCACGACGAGGAAGACGAATTCGGTCTCGTCAACATGAAAGGTCGCCTATTCGATCCGCACATAGGCCGATTCCTGAATACCGATCCGGTGATTGCGGACATCTTCGATGGACAAACGCTCAATGCGTTTTCGTACGTCGGAAACAATCCGCTGACGCTGATTGATCCGACAGGGTTCGCGCCAGAAATGACGCCGGACGTGACGATACCGGGACTTTTCTGTTGCATTGAGCAAACGGTCGTCACCAAATACCCAGACGGATTCGTCCCGCCACCGATCGAAGACGACTCGGTGGAAATCGATACGGGCACGCTGGGCGATGGTTTCGTATTACCCATCATTGAATCGGAGCATCCGTCGGGACCGGGCACGGACGATCCGTTTGACGTGTTTCCAAGCGATATCGAATTGCTGCACGATGCACCGACCACGTTCGAGCAGCTTGACGCGGGTGATCCCGCGGGTGGTCGGACGACGTTCATCATCGAGGACGAACCGGGCATTGGCCGTGACATACGTTATGCGTTTGGCCCGAAGCGCGAAACGATCATCTTACGGCCGCGAATTGGCGGCGAAGCTGGCGATGACGAGAGCCGCGCCAAACAGAATCTGGTGTTCGAGGTGATTCTGACGGCCGCAACGATCTTGACACCAGGGCCGCTCGATGATATCGCCGCTGCCGGACTGAGGAAAGGTGCGCGTGCAGGTACATACGGCGAGTTACGAGCGCTCGGAATACGCGATGGACACCACGTTATTCAAGATGCAGCAGTGCGAGATCTGCCAGGATATAGCCGTGCTCGAGCGCCAGCAGTCGAGTTACCGGGTCCGTCAACTCGAAATGGTACGCCGCATTGGGCAGCGACCGCGGTCCAACGGCAGCGTGGTGGGGGCACTTTTGCCGCAGAGCGCCGCATTGCCTATAAAGCCCTACGGAAGGCAGGGATGTCACCCGACGAAGCGCGGGTAGAGATTTACCGCGCTGATGGGTACTTTCGTTCTATCGGGGTTCAACCATCGACTCCAACGCGTATACCTGGGAATAGATAGCACCATGGACAAAAATCTCGCTGCCGAAGTTTACCGCCTCGTTACCGATATCGCAGCACGACGTTATGACACGTTGGCTGCTGATGGTCGCATTGGTCGATTGACAACGCTCGAACTAGAGCAAGCAATCGTGCGGTACGGAAGAACGATAGTTCCTCTCCCAGAGCAAAGTTGGGCTCTTGTTGAACTGTACGCCGAACAAGCTGACGCAGATCGCTACACCATCGACGTGCCGCTGTGGACAATGGAGGAAGGCCGCAGTGACTTGACGTTGATACTCGAAGCGCAAAAATGCGAAAATGGTTGGAGCGTAGTGCTTGGTGATATTCGCGTTCTTTGACCCCCAAATATGAAAACATGGCGCATAACATCGGGTGGCGGACCGCGAAGCATTGGATGCGAAAATCAATGCCGGGGGCAAGATCGAGCCGCACGAGATTGCCAGCAAAACGCAGATGTTCACCGAGCGGTACATGGTCGAATGGCTGCTCCAGAATAGCCTCGGTCTGCAATGGCTCTGCATTTGCGAAAAACACGGCTGGACGCCGGACGCGAAATCGGTATTGGATCACCTGGACGAGCGGCGGGGGCAATGGCGAGCGCTCCGCGAAAAAGGCGAAGTCAAGCTCGATGCCTTGATGCCGATCACCGGGGAATTGGAGGAGCACTGGAAGTATTATGTGCCGCAACCGATTCCGCGCGACATGGTGGAAAAGGTAACGGATTCGGTGCGCACGTTGAAGATATTGGATCCGGCGTGTGGGTCGGGGCATTTTTTGGTGATTGCGTTCGATTTGCTCGTGGCGCTGTATCGGGAAGAGGCGCGGCATCGGGGCGAGGTGTGGACGAACAAGCAGATCGCGGAGAGCATTCTGGAGAATAACCTGCACGGGGTGGATATCGATCCGCGTGCGGTGCAGATTGCGGCGGCGGCGCTATTTGTGAAAGCGCGGGCGTTTGCCCCGGGGACGCGGGTGAAAAAGGTGAACCTGGTGGCGCCGGCTTTACGTTTGGCGCGGCTGCCGGCGAATGATCCGGCGCTGGTCAAGCTGCGTGATGAATTGCGGCAAGAAGCAGGTATGCCGCACGAGCTGACGGACAAGATCATCAAGGGATTGGCGGGGGTGGATCATTTGGGCACGTTGCTCAAGGTGGATCAGGCGATTGATGATGCATTGAAGG
>CAZETM010000449.1:0-7911 GCA_964514885.1 uncultured Polyangium sp.
CCCTTACCGCCTCCTCCGCCATCTCGTCGTACGTCATTCCCTTCGCCCGCCGAAGCTCTGCTTCGTCGAATAGAATCTGCACGAATTCCTTTTTCACCCCGAGCACTCGGCTGAATGCGCCCCCCACCACTTTCCCCGCCACGGGATGATTGATCCCATCCTGCAAAAACCGCAAAAACTTCGTAAATGGACGCCGTGTCCGCTCTTCCTTCCGACCCAAAAGCTGCATCCGCTTGAACGCCTCTTTGAATCGCCTTCCCTGCGGATCCACCAGCTCCATTGGCTCGAAAAACACATCCTGGAAGAACGGTTGTGCGTGGTAGAGCATGTTCGCAAATGTCCACGCCGCCCGAGCTTGTTTTTCGAGTGGCGTGCTCGAATTACGCTCCGCCATTTTCCGATCGTATTCGTCTGATGCGTAATAACCACACATGTGGAAATCAATCGCGATGTGACGAGATTCGTCCCGATTGATCAGCGCCATTGCCTCGGCGCTCATCTCATCGTGCACGTAATCGTTGATCGACCGCAAAAGAGCGATGTCCAAAATCAGCTCACCCATCGTGATGTATGCATTTGCCACATCGTCGGACAAATACTGAATCGCATCCATGAAATGCGGAGTGAACGCCGTCAGGTTCGAGCTTTGCCGATATTGGTGATAATGATGCACATCGTAAAAATCGGCCAACATTTGCGCCGCGTGCGAATGACGTACTTCGTCTTTCACGAACGATGCAAAGATCGCCTTCAGCGTCGGATCCTCCACTCGCCGCTCTTGCTCCAAGAAAAGCGCACCCGCCAAACGCTCGATTCCCGCCATGTCCGTGAAGAGCTGCACGATCGCCGTCTCGTCTGCGCGCGACATCTCCCGTGGTTTCCGGCTCCAATCCAGGTCCCCCACGCGCCATTGATCCCGCTCGCATCTCTGCAGCATCTTCTCGAGATCCATATCTGCCCAGAATACGAGCCATCGCCACGTGTGTAAACACGCCCCGACAGGAGAAACCTTCACATTTCACCTACCTTGAATCATCCTCCCCGGTTGTCTTTCGTACGCATCAGCGCTCATTCTGTCCCCAGTGACGAGCACACTTGATGAAACGAGCCTGCTTCGTGCATCATCCCCCCCATGCGTTCGGGAGACATCGTCGATGGCCGCTACGCCATTTTGGAGCGTGCTGGCGTTGGCGGTGTTGGCTCCGTCTACCGCGCGCTCGATCGGCAAACCAACATCCTCGTTGCCGTCAAAGTTCTGCACGTGCCCAATGCAACCGCGCAGGCTCGCTTTCTGACTGAAGCCCGAGCGCTTGCTGGCCTCGAACATCCGCACATCGTCCGTTATGTCACCCACGGCATTTTCAACGATGGCGAACCGTATCTCGTCATGGAGTGGCTCGAGGGCGAGAGCCTTGACAAACGACTTGCCCGTGAGCGTTTGGGGATCGATGAAAGTCTCGACCTTGCGCGTCGAATCGCCTCCGCCCTCGGTGCTGCTCACACGCGAGGCATCGTGCATCGCGACGTCAAACCCAGCAACGTTTTGCTCGTCGACAACGCCTTGGAAAAAGTCCGCCTGCTCGACTTCGGCATCGCCCGTCTCGACGACGGGAACGGCAATCTCACGCGCACCGGCAACGTCCTCGGAACACCGGGGTACATGTCACCCGAACAAGCGCGCGGAGACAAACGCTACGTCGACCCTCGCGCGGATGTCTTCTCTCTCGGATGCGTCCTTTTTGAATGTTTGACCGGACAAACTCCCTACCATGGTCCCCATGCGATGGCGGTGATCATGAAGCTTTTGTCCCAGGATGCTCCGCTTTTGCGTGCGGTTCGTCCCGACGCACCCGAAGCACTCGAGTTTTTTGTCGCGCGTATGCTCGCGCGCGAGCCCATGCTGCGTTTTGCTGACGGAACTGCTGTCGTCGCAGGTCTCGACGCACTTGGATCGCTCAAGTCCATCGAGCCGCAGCCCATGTCCGTGCGTCGTCGCATGCCTTCGGCTGCGGACTCTTTCATGGCTTTTCCGCCTAATTCTCAGCAGGATGCAACGCTCGCGATGGCTCCGACCATGATGGGCGTTTCATCGCTCCGCGACCTGACGGATCGGTATGCAGAGCGTCCCTCGTCGCCGCCTCCAGAGCCTCGTGGATCGTGGCGAGACAGCGTTCCTCCTCCGCCTGCGAGCGTTCCTCCGCCGAGCAGAATGTCGACCTTGAACCGCGGCTCGGTGATGCCTCCCTCGAGTGTTTCGTCGCCAGGAACGATCCCCCCGCCGAGCGATCGACGCTGGTACGAACGGCTCCCGCGCGCGCCTGGGCGTAGTCCGTTTCACGTCAAAGGACTTGCCTACAAGGGCCTTTTGCATTTCGTCACGACGAAGATCGACGGCGGCATCGGTGTGCTTGCCGCGAGCATGCGCGACGCACAACTACGCGACTACGTCACCCAGACATTTCTTGCGTCAACGTTTTACGACGCGCTTCCACTTGTTTCAGCCAGTGCCGCGGCAGCAACTCTCGCGAACGTCCCACTCGAAACGTTTGCGCAGAATCAGGGACGCGCGCAGGCCAAATACGACGCTGAACACGCGTACAAAGCCTTCGTGCAAGGCAGATCGATCGACGACTTTCCTTCGCGCTGCAAGCTCATCGCTGGCCGTTATTACGACTTCGGAGAATGGGAAGCGAACTCGTTCTCACCCGGCACGATCACCTTCGTTGCGCGAGGCATTCCGGGGTGGGCCGCTCCGTGGTTCGGTCCGATGTTGGGTGGTTACACCTCGACGCTTGTGCAGTTCGTCGCGCGAAAAAACGCGTCGTGCTCCGTGTATCCCACGCGCCGAGACAGCGCGACGGACGGCATTCAGACGGTCGTCGTCGAGATGGACATCTCGTTCTGACTTCTCACCGCATCATTCTTCCCAAGAAGAACGGTCCCATCTGCGTGATGAACTCGCTCGTCTGACGCGTCTTGCGCATCGATTGCACCACGTGCGACAGCGGATGCAGATTCGCTCCGATGAGCCCGATCACGAAGTCGTTGTCGTGCGTATCGAGCCCGTGACACGCCAAGCGAATGTCGTGCGCCAGATCTTGCGTCCCGTAGGCTCGACCGATCGTCCCATGCTCGCGCAGGATCGCACCTTGCTCACGCGGTTCCAGCTTCGCAAACGCTCCCGATCGACGCAGCGGATACCACACCGCCCACGGCCACGCCTGGTTTGTCACGGTCTCGATCGGCCGCTTCAGCATCCAATATTCGAGGTCCTGTTCGTAACCTGTCGAGTACGTTCGTCCGAACATCGACATGTCCGAACGCAAGCGAAACGAGCGATGTTCGAGCATCGCGGGACGAACGACTTCGGTGAACGCTGCCGGATCTTCGCTCCACGTCAGCACGCCGAAGCTCCACGGATCCTGCACGTCTTCGTAAAGAACGACGCCGACTCCTCGCCGCTCGATCGACTCACGCACGCGTCCTTGCGCCACGCCGCCCGGTCCCGCTTTATCCTCGATGACCAGCAGTTGCATGAACAAGCGCTTGTTGAGCACTTGCGGTTGTCCATCCTTCGGCGCTCCGTGTTCTCGCACGTCGATCGATTCGCCATGGCCGCCTTGACCGTGGCCTGCTGCAGGCTTCGCCGAGGTCGATTCACTCATATCCCGAGGGCTACTCGTCTCTGCGGCGAGCGGCAACTCTGATCGACGTTTCGCCGCGGCGGCTGCTCATTCGTCCTGCATGCTCGCGACACCGCTGCGTCGTGTTATACGATCGCCCTCTGCGTCGAGAACCGGGAACCGCATGACCACGACCGACCTCTTTTTTTCTCTCACGCCTCACAAAGTGCTCGAGGCCGTCGAGAGGGCCGGATACGTTTGCAATCCCCTCTGTTACCCGCTCAACTCGTTCGAGAACCGGGTGTACGAGGTCGAACTCGAGGATCGCACGCGTATCGTTGCCAAGTTTTATCGTCCGGGCCGCTGGACCGCCGCGCAAATTCTCGAAGAACATCAATTCTTGTCGGATCTCGTCGAGGCCGAAGTACCGGTTTGTCCTCCTTTGGTTTTACCCAGTGGCGGAACGCTTGGAGAAATCGAGGGCATTCTTTATTGTATTTTTCCCAGAAAAGGCGGTCGCGCACCCGACGAGCCCGATGACGAATTGCTTTTGCGTCTCGGAATGCTCACCGCGCGAATGCACAACGTCGGCGCCGGAAGAGCAGCCGAGCATCGCTTGCACCTCGATCCCGATCAGTTCATCCGGAAAAACATCGAGCTATTCCGCGAAAGAAACGCCATTCCGCCCAGAGTTTTACCTCGTTACGAGCGCGCCGCGAATGACATAGCTCGAGCGTTGGAAGCGCAATTGGCGTCTACCGATCAACATCGCATTCATGGTGACTTGCATCACGGCAATCTGCTGCTACGTGACGATGTTCTTTGCGTGATTGACTTCGACGATATGGTCGTCGGTCCCCCGGTCCAAGACCTTTGGATGGTCATCCCCGGCCGAGACGTCGAATCGCGCATGCAGCGCGAAGTGTTTTTGGAAGGTTACGAGCAGCTCCGCAAGTTCGATCGCAAGAGTTTGTCGCTGATCGAGCCGCTTCGAGGACTGCGCCGCATTCATTATGCTGCCTGGATAGCTCGACGCTGGCACGATCCCATTTTTCCCCGCACGTTTCCTCAATTCGGCTCGGAAGCCTATTGGGAGGAAGAAACGCGCGACCTGGAAGAAATCGTCAGAATTCATCAAAACGAAACGAGCCGGACGCTGCTCTCATGACTGCATACGTCGTATATGACTTCGAAGCCGTGATTGACCGAGGTAATCCGCTCCCTGAAGGGTCGGATCCGGACAAAGTACCCGCAGTCCCGCACCTCGAGATTGTATCTGGTGCAATCGTCGCGCTCGTGCTGGATGGCCCCAGGACTCGAGTGCAACCTCCGAGGCTTCTTGGCGGGCCTGAATTCGGCGAGCCGCCTATTCTGAACGATTTCAACAACATCATCGGAGCGCGTCCGCGGGAGAAACGCCCCGTGCTCGTTTCGTGGAATGGTCGTGGATTCGACTTGCCGCTGGTCATTGCCCGCTGCATACGCCACGGAATCGTGGCTCCTTGGTTATGGGATCGCGATTTCGAGGATCGTTATCGAGGCTCGAGTCACCTCGACTTGCAAGATGCCGTCAGTTTACGCGGAGCAGGACGCCCCGCGCGTATGGCTGCATTTGCGTGCCTCGCGGGTTGGCCCGGCAAAGTCGGCGTGGATGGGTCGGATGTCCAAGGGCTTTGGGACAGCGGCGAGAATGGGCGTACGGCGGTGCGCGATTACAACCTATCGGATGTCGCGTCGGAAGCGGCCATTTTGCTCCGTGTGCTCATGTGCCGCGGCGATATCGACATGGATGAATACCGATCGGCGGCTCGTGGATTGCTCGACCATGTCGATGCTGATCCGCGCCTCGTGGCGCTACGCGATACGATTGATCGCAAAATGTTTTTGATGGAGTAGGCATCAATCCTTCCGGTAATGCTCCACCATCTTGTACTTCTTCGCCACGGTGCCGAACGCAATCGCTGCCAGCAGCCCAAAGCCTACGAAGAAGAACATCTGGAACGCGGTCGACGATAGGCCGGTGCGCGTCGTGATCGCGCTAAGCACCGTTTCATTTTTCACCGCCGCATTCATGAGCAGCACCCATAGGCCGCCGATGGTCACCGTGAGCGACCAGAAGCTCATCAGCGTCCCCTTCATTTTTACGGGCGCTTGGCTGTAGGCAAATTCGAGCCCCGTCGTGCTCACGAGCACCTCGCCGAACGTTAGAATCACATACGGCACGATTTGCCAAAGAATCGGCAGCTTGGCTCCCTGGTCGATCATCACTTGCAGAATGCCTACAGGTATCCAGGACAAACTGGCGAACATAATGCCTGCCGTCATTCGGCGCAGGGGCGTGGGCGTCCAGCCAAGTTTGGCCAAGAATGGATAAAGCACGACGTTGTTGAAGGGAATGAGCAGCATCACCAGCAGCGGATTGATCGATTGCATCTCGGATGCACTTTCGATGATCCGTCCCCCCGGCAAGCTCATGGCCCGCGCCTGAAGAATCCACGTCGAAGCTTTTTGATCGAAGAGCGACCAAAATGGAGTCATCAGGAAAAACAGAATGAGCACACGCAACACCGTGCGTACGGCTTCCACGTCTTCATCGGGATGTTTGCCTCGGGCGGCATCGAGCGATCGGTACACGCCAGGGCCAGCGAATGCAAAAAGCACCACGATGGCCAAACACATCGAGGCGACGAAGCCGATTTTCGGAATGAGCGCGAACGATGCGAGAAAACCCAACAATCCAATCATCGACAAGATCCGGCCGGTTCCGGTTCCGCGCCGCAATGCTGTCCACGCAACATTTCCGAAAGAATGAGGATCTCCTGCGGACGGAGGCACGACCACGTAATGATTTCGCCCGGCCCAGAAGATGATCGTGGCAATGAACATGAGCACGCCGGGAATGCCGAAGGCGACGGCGGGCCCCCAATACTTGAGCGTCTTGGGGATCGACAACGAGGCGAAGAACGATCCGAAGTTGACGATCCAATAAAATGCGTCGAATACGACCCGCGCCAAGTGCTTGTTCGACTGATCGAACTGATCTCCGACGAACGACGACACACACGGTTTGATTCCGCCCGACCCCAGCGCGATGAAGAACAGGCCGACATAGAATCCGGGTTTATTCGATTCGAACAGGGCCAGACACGCGTGCCCGACACAGTACAGCAGCGACAGCCAGAATATCGTCCGGTACTTTCCCAAGACTCGGTCGGCCAGCCATCCTCCGAGCAGCGGAAAGAAGTAGACACCCATCACGAAGATGTGAAATACCTCTTTGGCGGCGCCTGCCCGGTCGCCCTCGGCCAAGTCCAGCAACAAATACCCCACGAGAAACTGCGTGAGAATGTTGCGCATCCCGTAGAAGCTGAAGCGCTCACACGCTTCGTTGCCGATGATGAACGGGATCTGCCGAGGATACTTGGCAGGCTGCGGCGGGGTCGGGTTTGTCAAATTGTCGGTGGTCATCGTTGCCGCGCGAGCGTGGCGGGGATCGAGTGCAACGTCAACAAAGATATGGACGGGCGCCCACTGCGAGTGCGAAGCTCATCCAACAAACGAGAGGAATTCCATGCGCACGCTCATCGTCAGCGATCTACACTTGGGCAACGGCGGCCCCTACGACGTCTTCGAGGGTGGATCTGCCCTGCCGGCATTGATCGATCATTTGTGCTCAAAGAGTACACTGCACGTCATTGTCAACGGTGATGCCGTCGATTTTCTGATGAATGACGACCCGCTGGAACTCGACCCGGCCCGAGCTGTCACGCAAGCCCGCGCGATCGCCTCCTATCCTGCAAGCGCCGCAGTGCTCGCCGCTTTTGGCCGAGTGCTCGGATTAGGGGGTGCCGTCACGATTCGCATGGGAAACCATGATGTCGAGTTATTTTTGCCCGAAGTGCAACAAGTTTTTCGAGGGGCCCTCGGACAACCCAACGATGTCGCCGCAGCCCTCGTGTTCAGCAATGGCGATGAACCCGCGGTCCTCGATGTGGGAGGCACCCGCGTGCTCGTCACGCATGGCGAGCAAAATGATGATTGGAATCGAATCGACTACGCGCAGCTTAGCGCCGGAGGCAAGCATTATAAATTTGCCCCCGGATCGGTCCTGGTGAAGAAAATCTTGAATCCAGGTGTCTCCACGCACCAAATGCGCTTTTTGAGCTTGCTCAAACCGGACTTCCAAGGTGCTGCGCTTTCTGCGCTCGCCGTGGACCCGACCGTTGCGAAAAATATTTTTCAGGGCGCATCGATGAGCATGCTTTGGGAGCTTTATCGTCGCAGCAAC
>CAZETM010000450.1:0-7881 GCA_964514885.1 uncultured Polyangium sp.
GACGAGGCGCCATGGTTTTACGAGGCCACGGTGCTGGAAGCCGAGGCGCATTATGCGATGGGCGCGAAGTTCAAGCACGACGCCGCATTCGATTACGATAAGATGACGGCGCATTTCACGCCAGCGATGGACGCATATCGACGAGCGGCAGTGATGGGATCGAGCGATTCGGCGGTACATGAGGGGGCCTGCAAGCTCTATGCGCAAGCCATGCTTGGAAGTGTCACACACGGAGACAAATTCAAAGCGTACTCGTACGAAGGCAATGTCGAGTGTGAACGCGCGATTCAGTCCGATCCCCAAAGATGGTCTGGCCATGCCAATCGCCTCATGTTGCAAGTCGCGGAAACCATCGGTGCCGCAAAAACGGACTGGCCGCCCTTGATTGAATTGGGAAGGAATGCCGTTGAACGTGCAGACAACGCGTATACACGTTGGCTCCTTGGAGCGACGTATTCTCTGCAGGCGCAGGACCTACACACGAGCGGATTTAATGCGTCAGACGCCCTAGATCGGGCCATCGTCGCGTATGAGAGCGCCTTGCAACGTGACCCGACCATGTCGTGGCCAGCGAACGAGCTTCATCACGTGCTCGGCATGCGCGCACATTATTCCCATTTCCGTGGAGAGGATCCCGTTCCATATATGAAGCGCGCAATCGCTTTCGATGCGCTTTCGAGACAACTCACGCCAGGAAATGCGTTCAACAACAACCTGACCCGCGTCATCACCCAACTCGCCATCTTTCAACTCGAACGCGGGATTGATCCATCTGCCACGTTCCCCGACGCCGACGCCATTTGCGGTTCTCCCACACTGCAAACGGATGATACGGCGTTTCGCTGCGGTTGTATGGAGTTGCTGTACCTTCAGGCGGAGTTCGCAATACGCACGGGCAACGATGCTAAGCCATTCATGGACCGTGCACAAGCCCTCGTGTACGATGGCATGACCAGTTACGAAAAAGCCGTAAAGAGTTGGTACGCAGCTCGCGTAAAACTTGCACGCAGTGAATCACCCGACGAACAGGTCGAACTCGCGATTGAGCATTTGCGCGCCTTTGCGAACCAGCGACACGGAAAGCCCTACATTTACATGGCCACGTGTTTCACGAGCATTCCAACCGCATACGCGACAGCACGCCTCATGAGCATTCAATGGGCGATAAAGCACGGAAAACCGACGGCGCGAATGTTCGACGAACCACTCGAAGTATTAGGTTCAATACTCACCGAAGAAAGAATAGATCCCGAACCTTTCCAAGTCGCCGCCGCCATTCACGAACGCCACGCTGCATGGCTTCTCGACCAACACAAAGACCCGTCCGACGCATTAACAAAAGCTTTTGGCATGGCTGCCGAAACATTGAAGCGCAATCCGCGCTTCCCTCCAGCCTTCGTCACCCGAGGCAATTTGTACCTGACGCAAGCGCACGCTGCGAAATCTGCCAAAGCAAGCAAAGAAGCCGCGCAACTGGCAAAAGAATCGTTCGACGAAGCCCTGCGCCTCAACAAATACCTCGCCCGAGAAACCGAAGCCGCTCGAAAAGAAGTGGATCGGTTACTCGCCAACTCCAAACCCTAATTGCACTGCGACACAAACCCCCGAGGAATGTCATGAGATTGGTTCCGAGATCCGCCCGATGGTTTTTCCTGGCGTCAGCCTGCGCGGGAATGCTTTTCGCTTCTACCGCGCTCGCCGCAGGAAATTCGGTGCTCACTGGCACGATTATCGACGCTGCTTCGCGAGTGCCGGTGGCCAATGCCGTCGTCACGATTACTTCACCAGCGCTGCAAGGTGAACAGATTGTCGTGACGGACGCCGTCGGCAATTATCGCGCAATGCAATTGCCGCCTGGCGAATACACGGTGCGCGTGGACGACGGCGCGCACCAACCACTATCGCGCTCGGGCCTGACATTGCGGACGAATAGCACCATTCGTCTCAATCTCGCGGTGATGCCCGATAACTTGGTCATGGAGGTCGAAGTGGCCGCCAAGCCGCCTACGGTCGACATTGGCTCAGCAACGACGGGCTTGATCGTCGATACGGAGATGTCGCATCGTCTCGCGGTGGCTCCGGCAGGAACCCGCGCATCCGCCGTCCGATCCTTTGAAAGCCTGGGAGCGCTGGCACCTGGCGCGCACGCCGATGCCACCGGCGTGGCATTCAGCGGGTCGACAACGGGCGAGAATCGTTTTCAAATCGATGGAATTTCCGTCGGAAGCGCGACGTACGGTAACAACGATATGCAGCTCTCCTTGGAGTTCGTCAAGGAAGTCAATATCGCGACGGGTGCATACATGCCCGAATATGGCCGAGCGACGGGCGGCGTATTCGACGTGGTGACGAAATCGGGTGGCAATGAATTTCACGGTTCGGTGTTCGGTACCTTCACGCCAGGCACGTTCGAGGGACGACGAAGCCCAGTGCGTGCAGAGGGCACGGTGGTTGCCGTGGATCAAAAACTCGGAGCTTTGCGCGATTTTGGTTTCGAGGTCGGCGGGCCCATCAAGAAGGACAAACTGTGGTTCTTTGCGGGGCTCAACATAGCAATGCAAGATATCGACGTCAACCGTTCGCTCAACCGGTTGAAGTACGAGACGAACCCTGACGGCACTCTGGTGTTGGATGGGAGCGGCAATCCCATCCGTCTCCGGGACGAATACGGATTTTTGCAATCCGACCCCATTCCTGGGCAATCTCAGCGCTATATCGCGTCGAAAGAGACGCTGCAATACATTGGCAAACTCACGTGGCTCATCAATCCTTCGCACACGTTGACGTTGTCGGTGATTGGCTCGCCGTGGTGGTCTGGAGGCCAGGGGCGAATATCGATTTGGGAATCCACAGGCTCGATGACGACGGCCAATACTGAATTGCTCGAAGGGCAATACCAAGCCTTTGCGAGAAAAGAATCGGCGGTGATGAATACCGCTTCGTTGAAGTTGTCGTCATCGTTCCTGGACAAAAAACTCCTGCTCGATGCCACGGTCGGGTATCATCAACATTTCTCTAACATGTTGCCTACCGACGGAGTTGGTATTGGCAGCGGCCAAGGGCTCGAGAGATTGCCCGGGATCTCGTGGACGCGGGGCGCTCCGCCGCACACCATTTCTGACTTCGAGAACCTTCCCGCAGGCAGCGGCTGCGAGCCAAAAGGGGCGACCACGGTCAATTATTGCCCTGTGCGGGGATATCTCACGGGCGGACCCGGAAATATCAACGAAACGACGCAGAATCGTTGGCAGGGACGCGCCGTCTTGACGTATCTGGCAAAAGCTCTTGGACAACACGTGATCAAAGCGGGAATCGACCTGGAAGTTTCGGACAGCACTTATGCGCGAGCGAATTCAGGCGACGTGTGGTTTCAAGAAACATACGCGGGTGACTCGTGGAACGTTTGGCGTATTGGAACATTGACGAGTCCGAACGAGGTGTACGTTCCGAAGTTGCAATCCGCAACGTCCTACGCGACGGTGTTTGGCGCATTCGTGCAGGACAGCTTCACGTTCCTCGATCGGGTCACCATCAACGCCGGATTGAGGTACGACGGGCAAACGATGTCGAGCAGCGAAGGCGTGGGCATGGTATTGCCGAGTCAATGGTCGCCGCGTATTGGTGCGATTTACGACCCCACGGGCCAAGGCCGGTCGAAGGTGTTTGCAAGTTACTCGCGGTATTACCAAAACATACCGCTCAGTTTGGCCAACTGGCTATTCACGCAAAGGCCATTTACCGTGTCGGTGGTACCGAAGACGATATGCAATCCGGAGGATCCCGCCACGCTCGCTGCCTGCGCGGATGCGAAAAACGGACTACCCATCGGGGCACCGTATTCGCCGAATCGGCAATGGGGCTTTTATTATGGCGATCGGGCGCCGGTGGATCCGGAGCTCGAGGCGCAATCGATGAGCGAAATCGTAGCGGGCGGCGAATACGAAATCTTCGGTGACGCACGAGTCGGAGTCAACTACACTCACCGTTCCTTGGACCAGCTCATCGCGCCGATGTCGCGTGACGAGGGGAATTCGTATTTCATAGGAAATCCGGGTTATGGCGCGGCGGCCGATTTTCCCAAATCTCGGCGCGACTACGACGCCTTGACGCTGTTTTTCCAGAAGTCGTTTTCGCAAGGATGGTTGGCCCAGGCCAGCTATACGGCGTCGTACCTTCGTGGAAACACCAGCGGTGGCGGGAGCGGCTTATTGGGTGTCGATCTGCTCTCGCGCACGATCAATAACGACGGTGCGCTCCCCGGGGATCGACGGCATTCGGTAAAACTATTCGGCGCCAAGGAATTTGTTTTGCCGAAAAACATTCGCGTCAACTTGGGCGCAAGCTACACCGGCACGTCGGGCGCCCCGCTCAATGCGTACGGCTCGCATCCTTATTATGGCCAAGGCTCCGTGCTCATTCTGCCGCTCGGTTCGGTTGGCAACTTGCCGTGGATCCATAGCGTCGATTCGAACGTCGCGGTAGGCTACAAGATCAGCAAAAACAGCACGCTGTCGCTGAGCCTGGACGTGTTCAACTTGTTCAATCTGCAAACCGAAAGCAGTCGCGACGAGGTGTACACGCGCGCGAACGTAACGCCTCTCGAGGGCGGAACCGCATCCGATCTGCCGGCCAAAGGAGAAGCCGCGTGCTCGGGGGCTGGAGATTGTCGATACAAACTCGTCAAATACGAGGACGGGTCGCCGTTCGACCCTGCCGACCGAAATCCCAACTACGGAAACCCTACGTCATACCAAAACCCGAGAACAGTCCGCATGGGCGTCCGGTTGACATTCTAATCGTCGCAAAGGAGACCCAACCATGAAACGACAAAGCCATCGTCTGTCACTGACGCTCGGGATCTGTGCATCGCTGTTTACAGCCATGTTCGGTACGTCATGCGAACAACCGCCCATTCTATGCGAAGTGGCGAGCGGCCCGTATGCGATGAAGTATTTCCCGAAAGACCCGGCCAACGATTGCCTGGGGATCGCCGGCGAGTTCGTGGGGATGTCCATGTACAATCCTCCCAAAGGAGACGACCGAGAAATCGACGCGACGCGGGCAACCATTGCGATCCAGAACAACTCAATGGGAACGCTCGCCGATGATGCGCTGGGCAAGGCGAACGTCAAGGATACGGATCCGACACATAACCAGTATTCGTTTGGCGATTATACGGCACGACCGGACGCGAACGACTTGTGCTTCGCATCGAATCTGATTGCTGCGGAACAAGACATTCCCGAAACGTCGTATACGGATAGTGAGGGGAATCCCGCGGTATTTCCGAAGACGCGACTGGTACACGAATGGAAGCAGGTGCAACTGTACATGACGTTTGCCGCGCCTGGGAGTGCGGCGACGGGGGAAGTGACCATGACGCAGGAAATCACGGATCCTGCGACGGGCAATTCCGAAGCATGCACGGTGACGTATATCGCGAGCGGATTGTTCCCACCCGTCGGGTGCGAAAAGATGGACGATATGGGTCAAGGCACGGGAATGCCCGACGACACGCTTTGTTGTGCGGTTGCGAATCCCGCGGCGGGAAGACCGTTCGGTTCTGGCATTCATCCGGACTTTCTCACGAAATGCGATCCGGTGCTCTTGCAATGCGTGCTCGATTGGAGCCCGGGTGACACGTTCCCGCCACTCGGGACAAACCCGGCCTGCAAGTGATTCGCGACCAATCCTGAATCACATTTCGCCCTCCATTACGTAACTCGCGAAAGTTTGGCGCCATTACAGGCGCCAAGGCCAGCCCGACAAGACACGCTCATGAATGGGTCCGACAAAGGACGCGGAAAAGACGCGGAGCCTCGACCTTTACGCCCCTGGAGGAGGACGCAATGGACAAGGCTCCTGGGAGAATACGTGGTGGCGTCAATAGGTGGGATTCGTCGGCCCGGTCCAGGAAACGAAGATATTGTACGTCACTTCGAATGCGGGCTCGGGTGAATCCGGGCTGACGTTTGCTGCAATGTGAATCTGGTGCGGGCCATCGGTCAAATGTTGCAGCATGACGAAGTAGCCATCAGTGACGGCCGGCCGCGAATCACCTTCGGTCATTCCGCAGAGGTTGGCTTCGATCGAGCCACTGCACGTGGTGAAGAGCCGGTCGGCCGGATCTTTGGGCGACGTATCCTTGAACAAACCCGATTGCACACGGAATTGGTTTAGATCGTGGACGACGTGACCATCGATCGTGAGCGTCAATGATGGATTGGCCATGTCCATATTGTTCGTGGCGACCTTGCAAATCATCTCGTCGGTGAGTGCATCTTGGCAAGCATTCTCAGTTTCGACCACTTCCGGACAACTGCGGACCACATTGCTCAGAATGGGGATGAAGATGCCTTTGCCGCGTGGAATCGTGCACGAGCGATGGTGTCCGCCACCCATGGCGCCAGCGAGAAAGAAGACATCACCACTTTGGTTCTGGTCACACGCCCCGTCGAGAATCGGATTGGTATCCGCCGGGATGGACATGGCCCATTGCCAATAGGCAGCGGCCCAGTCCTCGTACGTGGCGCCAAACGGTGAATCGCTGAGTGCAACCACGAGTTTGTCTGCGGGCGACAAGGGTTTGGAGTGCACATCGGATTGGCTCTCCTTATCGTCATCGTCGTGCGAATCCGACGGAGCATCGAGGGTCAGCGCGTCGGTGGCTGTCTCATTGGTAGGCGACGTATTCCCACAAGCGACGGACAAGCAAGCGAGCGAAGCGAGAAGGACGGCGGAAATGTTATTCGTGTTCATCGTATTGACTCCTGCCTTGGTGGACGTGAAGATGTCTTTGCATCGTCCGTGCCAGAGTCCGAATTGGGGTTTTCAACGGGAAATACGCAACTTGGGTCGGCGGTGTCACGCGATTGTGACAGTGACCGGAGATGACGCGTCACGCTGACGTGTCAGTGTCATTCTTACGTGACACTGTTGTCGTTGGGTGCGTCAGGGATGTTGGACGCGCGCTTCCTCGCGTAACGCGGCGTCATGTTCCCGCGCGAGCAGTGGGTTTTCCTTGAATGATTGTTCGAATAGTTCTTTCGCACGTTTGGCGGCGTCGGTTTTTCCGGGCGTATCGTCGGCCGATCGAGCCTTCACGAGGAATAGCTGACCTTTTGCGGCGAGCGCTTGGCCGTTGCGCGGATTGATGACGAGCGCTTTGTCGGCCATGGCGAATCCCTTTTGCAAGTCGTCGGCAGGGTTTTTCTTGGATTGGGCCAGCCATTCGGCACGTAAGGCGTACACGTCGGCGAGCGCGACCCACACGTTCGGATTGGCGATTTCGTCGTTGAGCACCGATTGCAATGGAGCGAGCGCCGCGTCGAACATGGCGGCCGTTGCTTTTTGCTGCGTCATGCCCCAGCGAAGGGCGACGATTTCGGTGCGGGTGCGATCCAATGCATACTCGACGTTCCAGGGCGCTTCTTTCGCGGCATCACGTAAGGCAGCGCGCGCTTCATCGAGATGCCGTGTCGGGTCTCCACCCTGTTGCAACACGTGGAGAGCGCCTACGAGGTGCATTGAACCTGCGGTATGCCGGAGGTAACTTCCACCTCCACGTTGCTTCGCTTTCTCGATGGCATCGCTTGCGTGTTGGAGCGACGCATCTGGATCCTGTCCCTTGAGCACTTCGTACTCAGCCATCTTCCTATGCTGGGATGCAGCGTTGAGGTGAGGGCCAAAAAAGCCGGGGGACAATCGTGCGAATTCCGCGCAGGCCCGCAATGCCTGCTCGACGTGCTCCTGTGGCGATTGGCCTCGCTCGAGCATCGTCGATGCTGTAGTGCCGTGCAGGATTCCAAGGCTGTTCCAGCCAGGAGGGAAGCCGGGATCCAACGCAATCGCTTGGCGCGCGATCTCGAGCCCGCGCGTCCG
>CAZETM010000451.1:0-7858 GCA_964514885.1 uncultured Polyangium sp.
TGGAGGCTGTCCGGGTTGAGGCGGGCCAAGGCCACCGCTTCCGAGTGCTTGGAAGATTTCGGCGAATTGCAAAAAGCACGCGTAATAGAGATCCCCGGGGGGATTGGTGCATCCACCGATCCACAAGACATTGACCGGGCGCGGTCCGTCGGGATGAGTATCGCGAAGCTGCAGCTCGAACGTGACGCTTTCGCCGGGAGCGAGATAAGGTTTGTCCGCTTGGACGGAAATGACCCGCAGTCCCACGACGAGGTCCGAGGGCAAATAGCCCGGGGAACACGCATTGGTCGCGAGAATGGGCGCGGCAATGAGTGCCGAGGTGAGAGCCGAAAGAAGCAATCGACGGGAAGGTCGCTGGCGTTTCATAGGTAAAACCTCCGGTGATCGCAAAGCCAAGTATCCTCAGAAGTCGCCGCGGAAGCCGACGCTGGGCAGAATGGGCAATCCGGTCACGTATTGCCTGGCAGTGAAGTTGTAGTTGTAATCGATGCCCTCGACGTTTTGGCTGTTGTAAACGTTTTGGACGTCGAGATACATGGAGAATTGCCAGGTCTTGAAGCGCCAACGTTTGTCGAGGCGCAGATCGAGCTGGTGGAACATGGGAAGCCGCTCGCTGCCCGGATTGCTGAACGGAATGGCTACATAAGTACCCGCCGCGGCGTTGTACATGGCATTGGCGCGATTGGGAATGCAGCCTGCTTGCTCGAAGTTGCAGACGTTGGGCGTGGTGAGATTGCCGGAAACAAGGCGGAAACGAGCGCCGAACTCGAAGCCGCCTCCCAATCGATAACTGCCGAGCGCGGTGAGAATGTGCGTTTGGTCGAAATTGACCGGTCGTTCTTCCACGGCAGGCGTTGGAGTGCGCAAGCTGCGGGACAAGGTATACGCAACCCAACCGAAGAAGTTGGAATCGGCCTTGTATTTCAACAAGAACTCGGCACCGTAAATGCGGCCTTTGCCAATGTTGAAATATTCCGATCCGCCGCCGATGTCCTTCGGAACAGGTGATACGAGTCGATCGAGCTGCTTGTAAAAGCCTTCGACGCTGAGCTCGATGTTGCGCGTGAATTCCTGCTCGGCACCGAGGGCATAATGCAACGCGCGGTTGGAGCGCAGGCCGGTGCTGCCAAATGGCGGAATGCCTTCTTGAGGCTGAGGCGGCTGCGTAAATGCGCCCAAACCACCTTTGACCGTGGTGCGCGGAAACCCAGGCCTGATGTCGACACGGCCATTGACGCGCGGAGAAACGTCGACGCCTTCCGTCAAACTATAGGACTCGACGCGTACACCGGGGACGAGTTTCGCGCGACCCGTGGGAGCGATCTCAAGCTCGGCATAAACCGCCGGATTACAAATCCAATCGGAAAACTCCGATTCGATGAGCGGACGTGTAGAGAACGGACCATTTGAAGGCTCGCCGGCTCGGGGAGGCGATGGGCCGCGAAAACGGGTACTGGCGAAAGAAGTCAGGACATCCAAACCCGTATTGAAGGTGATGCCTTTGCTGATACGACGCGTGTATTCGGCACGCTGGCTGATGGTGTAGTTCTCCAGCTTGAAAAAGAACGGTCCCGCTCCGAAATCGAGTTCGTCTTTGCCAAACGCAAGGACTGCGGAAAACCGATTCTTTTCGTCGATATCGTTGTCGTAACGAAGCTGAATACGGTGAAATGCGGTGCGAAACCCGAGATTGCCGCTGATGGCCGGCTCGCCTGGAGGAGAGTCTTCCGAAATGATGGCGAACGAGTCGTCCGAACCGAACGCGGACAGGCGAACGCTGGAGTCAGCCGTGGGATTGTATTCGAGGGCTGCCTGATAATCCCAATAGACAGGAGCTTGGGTGACACCCGCTCCCGCATTTTCCAATACCGGTCCGAGCCACGTGTCGATGTAACTGCGACGTGCACCGGCAATGAAATGCAGCTTGTTCTTCGTGCCAGGAACCGGGCCTTCGGCCAATACGCGCGCATCGACGAAATCCGCTTGCGCCAAGCCGTGATACTTGCCGTCTTTCTTTGGGGCGCGAATCGATACGTCGACGATACCGCCCATCACGCGACCATATTGCGTGCTGAAATTGCCCGGATAAAAATCGATCTTATCGAGCATTTCCGTCGGCACGACCGAGGACAAACCACCGAAATGGTAAATCAGCGGTATCTGCGTGCCGTCGACGAACGTCTGCGTGTCCTGAGGCGCCGAACCGCGGACGAGCAAAAGACCCGCCAGCCCCGGAGGCCTGGCGACACCAGGCAAGTTCTGCAAACCACGTAATGCATCGCCGTTCGTACCCGGAATGCGACTCAGCTCGCGCTGCTCGAGCGTTCGCTTGGTGACTTCACGCGGCGAACGCGCTCCACGCACGACGACTTCGAGGCCCTCGGCCGTTGCGACGAGCCGGTATTTGACCTCGAGCGCTTCGCCAGCAGCAACGTCTTCGAATACGTCGAGCGTATCGAATCCTGGTGCGCTGATGACGACGCGATAACGACCCGGGGTTAACTCGGGGAAACCAAATGAACCATCACCTTCGGCTTTGGCTTCGAGCGCGGTGCCTGTCTCGTTTGTCACGACAATCGTCGAGCCGACGAGCGGAACATCGCCGCCGCTGGCAAGCACGAATCCGCGCAGCGCATCCAGCTTTGCTGCTTGCGTGGTGGTTGCCGCGCCTGTTTCGGAAGGAGGTGGAGCTTTTTGCGAGGTCCACGAGTAACGGTAAAAAAAACGTGCAGGGGCTGCTGTTCCGTCAGCCCTGCGTATCGGCTCGAACTGCAGCTTCTTCGCCGCTTCGATCGCCGCTTCGTCGAAGCCATTTCCAGCCGCCTCGATAACCACCGCGCTCGTGACTCGACCTTCACGATCGATGTCGAGCTGCAGCGTTACCGTAGCTTCGAGCCCTGCTTTTTCGGCTTCGGGCGGATATGCCGGACGCGCGTAATTGAGCGGTCTCGGCATCGCTGATTGTGGCCGTGGCTCTGCCTGGCTAGGCGCCGGCTGTTGCGCGAACGCAGGAGCCGGCCCAGCAAAGACGGCGACGAGGCAAAGCGAGGAGAAGGACCGGAATGGCAAACGAAGCAGTTTCACGTGTTCTCGAATTGGGTCACGACGCTTCAAACCGGGTCACGACGCTTCAAGATGACGCAAAGCAGGACAAGAAGCACGAGCGTGCTGCCGCCCATGACGGCGAAAGGTAGGAACGTCATGTCGTAATGTGTGAATCCCCAGCCACCGGCAAGGTTATCCGATGCCATTTGGGCGACGGCGCACTTGAACTTCCCAGCTTCGATGAAGTCCGCGGGTGAGCTTTCTGTGCGGCCGAGATCGACGATCCACGCGGGATCCTCCTGCAATGCGTTGCGCTGCGGAACGATCGCGCCCTCGAAACCCCAACGCGCGGGGACGAGCATCATGAGGGGTTTCAAGTGGGGAACGGTCGTCATGGGGACCATGAGCCCACCAAGAACGACCTGTGGAATGAGCGCGATCGGGGTGAGCGCCATGGCCGCTTCAGACGACGTGACGATGGTCGACAAGAGCAAGCCAAGCGCGACGGCTGAAAGTGACGTGGCAACGAGCGACGCGAGCTGGAGCAAGAATGCGGCTGGACCGCCCTGGAAACCGAGCGTGAAAAAGACGATCGCGAGCAGGACGGTGCACTGAATGATGCAGAAGAACGCGAGCAAGATGTACTTCGAGAGCACGTAGTTGAGCAGGCCAAGATTGACCATGCGCTCGCGCATGTAGATGGATCGTTCAGCGACGATCTCACGAGCTGCGTTTGACGTTCCAAACCATACGGCTGCCACGACCAAGAAGAAGACCGCGCCAGTGTTGTCACTCGTGGCGGTCATCTTCTTCATGATGTCGCCGCTCGCTGTGCCGCCGAATTTCTTGTTGAGTTCGGAGAGCGCGCCGAGACACCACGCAGGGATCGCTTTCTCCTGCCAGCCGAAGACCACCGCGAGAAGCACGCCGATGATCGGTGCTTGCGCGAGCATGATGGCCGTGCCGCTCGTGTCGCGAAGTTTCGTTTTGAAGTAACGCGACAGAAGAAGCCCGAGCTGACCAGATGTCGTTGGTCGTCTTTCGGGAACTCCGCGTTGGCCTTGTCCGGTGCCGATCTCGCGGCGGCCCGAGTACATCTTGGCGTACGTGGAGTTGTTGTTGCTGAAGTACTCCTGGCGCCATTCGGTTGCAGCGGTCTTGCGTGCGTGTCCGCGAGGTGTGTTCGGATCGCGCATCTTCATGGCGTCGAACACGGAGCGCTCGCGCTGCGCGATCATTTCGAACATGTCGCGAGGGTTGTCGATGTCGTTCGGTTGGCGCTGACGTTCTTTCCACGAGCCGAAGAAGCGATACGCGTCGGGCTTGTTTGGCCCGAAAAACATGGGCACACCGCCGAAGCCCATGACGAAGCAGTGCGTGAACTTCTCGAACTCGTCCTTGGCCGGCTGATGGATCGTCATGATGATCGTCTTGCCGGTGGCCTTGGTGAGGTCGGACAGGAGCGTGATGAGCGCAGTGGTGTCGTCCGCAGCGAGACCAGACGTGGGTTCGTCCAGGAACAAGATGACGGGATCAGTGACGAGCTCGAGAGCGATGTTGACGCGTTTGCGTTGACCGCCGGAGAGGATCTTCTTTTCGGGTTTACCGATCTGAAGATTTTGCACGGTGTCGAGACCGAGGTCTTTGATCGTCTGTTCGACACGGGCATCGATCTCGGCTTCGGAGTAGTCGGGCGGAAGTCGGAACTTGGCGCTGTACTTGACCGCTTCGAAGACGGTGAGTTCGGGATGGACGAGATCGTCTTGGGGGACGTAGCCGATCGAGCCGCGGAGGTTGTCGTAGATGTTGTAGAGGTCTTCGCCGTTGATGCGGACGACGCCGCTCGTGGGCGGCAAGTAGCCGTTGAGGGCGAGCAGGAGCGTGGTCTTACCGGCGCCCGACGGACCCATGAGCGCGATCATGTCGCCAGGCAGCGCCTTGAACGAGACGTCGTCGAGCAGGCGTTTCATCTCGCTCGGGTTGTCGCGGTCAGGTACTTCGAGCACCAACGACCATGCTTCGATCTCGTACAAAGGTTTACCGGCCCAGCGATCGGCCGAGTACTCCTCTTGAACGACTTCGACGGCGCCCGATGCACCGAGATCGATCTGCAACGGCATGGGGCCGATGAAGAACTTTTCACCGCTCTGAATGGCGACTCGTTGACCCGGTGGGATGCGATGGCCGCGTACGTAGGTGCCGTTGGCGCTGCCGCGATCCTCGACGAAGAGCTGTCCGCCTTGGTTGTGTACGAGTGCGTGACGACTCGACGCCTGAGGGTGCTGAATGACGATGTCGTTGTCGGGCGTGCGGCCGATGGTTTTGACCGGCGACTTGTTGGCGCTGAAGTCGAGCTGTCCGAGGACGGTTTTGTTTTTGCGGCCAGGCGCTCCGGACGGTGCTGCACCAGCTCCGGAAACAGCCGGCTGCTGCATCGATTGCATGGGCGCGGGCGAAGGCTGCGAAGGCATCGGCGGCATCGGCTGCTGGATGCTCGGATTCGATCCGCGTGATGCTTGCGCAAGACGCATGAGCAGCTCGACGGGGACCGGCACGGGACCGAAGGCGACGATGCCGTTGGGATCGAGCGGCATCGGTTGCGTGGGAGCAATCTTTTGAGCTCCAACATATGTGCCGCTGGTCGATCCATGATCGAGGACGCTCATGCGATCGAGCATCACGGTGGCATGTTGGCTGGAGACGCTCGGGTGTTGAATGACGAGCGATGCACGCGCGGGATCGCGACCGATGATGATGTGCCCGGGAGGTGCAGCGACACTGCCCGTGGCCATGATGGCCAAGATGATGGCGGGATGGCTGAGCGGGACGGGGGAGTTTCCCACGACAAACTGCGTGCGGAAGTCGAAGAGAACTTCTTCACCCGCAGCGATGGGTCTGCCGTTCGCCATCGATGGGGCAGGTCCACCGATGAAGACGAGCCTGCCGCCGCCTTGGTGAACGATGCGCGCATGCTCGGGAAGAACGGAGCCATCAGGGATGACGACATCGCACGAGGGTGCGCTGCCGATGGTGACGATCTGTTTGCCAAAGCCGGGAACCATGCGGGCTACCTTTCAACACGAACAAAAACACAGAGAGCAACAAGCACGGTGAGCGGAAGGGCGCTGGAAACTAGCGCAGCCAAAGCGCCCAGATGAGCAAGAGAAGCAGCACAGCGATCACCGCAGACATGCCGATGAACACGTACAAGATGCCCGATTGCGAAGGGCGTCCTGCTTGCGTGCTCGATGCGGGAATCAACGAGTTGGACGGCTGCATCGACAGCGGCTCGGTCGATTGAATTTGGGTGGGCTGTACGGGCACGGGACGTGTCGATGCTGGCGGTGGCGGATGTTGCGAAACCGTCGGCGCAAGACGCGCAGGCGATGCTGCGTGATGACCCAGTGCATGCGCTGAATGCGTTTCAGACACCGTCGGTGAAGGCCCGAGCGGACGATCGACGGATGTCGGCGCGATGGGTGCCCAGTTCGCTGGTGATGCTCCTGGAGGTGGCGGCGGCGCACCGGGCGAATGCAACGTGGATGCGACTGGTGGCGGAGCCAGACCGAGCTTCGTTTGCGGGTGCGGATCCACCGCCGTCATGGGACGCGTTTCTTGCGGAGGCTGGGGCCGCGCAGCGAGCGGCGATCCACCCAGCGCGGGGCCTTCGGGGATCGTCTGAGATGCGCGGACAGGCGTGTCGATGACGCGGATCATCTGCACGGTGATGTTGTCGTGTCCGCCGCGATCGTTGGCAAGCTCGACGAGCTGTCTACATGAGTGCGCGATGGGTCCGTGCGTGAGGGTTTGTCGAACCGAACGAAGGATGTCTGCGCCCAAAACGAGGTCGGTAAGGCCGTCGCTTGCTTGCAAAAAAATGTCGCCCGGAAACAGCTCCATCGGCTCGGGTCGAACTTCGACTTCGACTTCGGAGCCCATGCCGAGGGCACGCGTGATCTTGTTGGCCTCGGGATGACCAATGGCTTCGGCTTCCGAGATCATGCCGGAGTCGATCATGCTTTGGACGACGGAGTGATCGCGAGTGAGCGGATAGATCTGACCTGCACGCATGCAGTACGCGCGGCTGTCACCAACGTGCGCGACGTCGAGCCCACGATCGCTGAGAAGCAAAGCAACGATCGTGGATCCAGGTCTGCCGCGGTTGTCGACGGGTCCGCCTAATTGGAAGACGCGACGTCCAGCTTCTTCGACGGCTGCTTTGATCGCTGCGGCTGCAGTCGAGCCCTGCGGAGCTTGATCAATCTGTTCGAAGATCGTGGCGATTGCCGTGCGACTCGCTTCACGCCCGCCGTAATGACCACCCATGCCGTCACAGAGAACGGCGAGATGGCCGAAACGCGTTTCGCGATACCCGCAGGAATCCTCGTTGATTTGCTTGCTTGGATCACGCCCGGGATCGGTCGCTTCGGCGTATTCGATGCGGACGCGTGTACCGGAGGCCTGAGGGTTTTGCATGGGCGAAGAGGAAGAAGAGGAAAGGGCACGCGGCGCAGCGAGTGCCCGTCAGGCTACTCCAACCGAACGTTGAACTCGATGGGACCGAAACGAAGAACGGAACCAGGCGAAACAACGGTCCAAACTAGCGGGGGAATACGGTTGGCGTTGATGTTGGTGCCGTTGTTCGAGTTCTCGTCACGTACGTAGACTTGACCGCTCTCGAACTTGATCACCGCATGGTTGCCACTGACCCGCGGCTCGTTGATCACGATCTGGCAGCTCGCGCCATCTCGACCGACACGCATCTCCATGCCGGGCATGAGAAGGGGATCAACATCCTGCGGATCGAGGACAC
>CAZETM010000452.1:0-7817 GCA_964514885.1 uncultured Polyangium sp.
GCGTGTCCGCGTGCTCGACGATCAGCTGGACGCGCGGCGTGAGGCGATCAAGGCGGCAAGCGCAGCATTCCGGTGGTTCCCTGGGTGCTCACGGGTGCATTTGCGGTGGGTGCTGGCATTGCAGGCGGCTTGGCGATGAGCGCGAGTTCGGATTATCGCGCCAAGTTGGATACGTTCGGGACGACGCGCGCAGATCTCGATGAATCGTATGGCAGCATGAAAAACATGGCGATTGCGACGGACGTGCTGCTCGGGCTCACTGCCGCTGGTGCGGTGACGTCGATTATCCTGACGGTGACGTCGGGCTCCAAGGCTCCGGCGAAGACGGGCGCGTTTGGCCCGGTGAAAGTAGCCGTGGGGCCTGGAAGCGTTTGGATCAATGGAAGCTTCTGAAGAGTGCGAAATCGAGTCATGAAGAGCAACCAGTCAAAACGACGCAAAACATCCCATTGGGTGCTCGCAATGCTGGCGCTTGCCGCGATTGCGACGTCCATTGGCGCGTGCAATCTCGTGGTCGAAAGTGCGACGGATCAATGCACCAGCGACACGGATTGCAAAATATTCAACAATGGATCCGTCTGTGCCAACGGCGTTTGCGTTGCCGGCGGCAGCAGTTCGAGCAGCAGTAGCGGCATGGGCGGCGCCGGTGGAATGGGTGGCGGTGGTATGGGTGGTATGGGTGGAATGGGCGGTGCCGGTGGCATGGGTGGCGGAGGCCCGACATGTTTTTCTGGAACGCCTACGAAAGACGTCGATTTCTTCAATCAATGCACCGAGGCGACGTGTGTCGAATTCGACAACTGCGCACGTCTTGGGCTTTGTGAAGGTGCGGCCTTGCCCCCACTCGTCGATCCTCCGACTCCTTGAGAACGTATCCGAGGCATGGTCATGAACGAGCTTCAATCCGTGAAAACGAGTTTCTTCTACCGCGTGGGCATTTCCGTCGCTATGAGCGCTGCAACGATGCTCGCGACGGTCGATGCGTCTGCTATTCCCACGAAAAACTGTTATGACGCGGTCGATAGACCGAACGTCATCTATGTGGCCGGCTCGACGGCCGTACGCACGTTTCTAGGCGTGGTCGCGGCCCAACTCGCTGCATCCAGCCCGTCGTATACCGTCGTCTACCAGGCGCAAGGCTCTTGCACGGGCGTCGCGGCGGTCTATTCGGATGATCCCACCAAGCGGGTCATGAAGGACATTACGACGAACTACGCCACGTTCTACAACGCGGATGGCACTTCCGAGCAATGTTTCCTCGATCCCATGGGCAACACGGTGGACGTGGGCGCGTCCGACGTATATGCGGCGTCGTGCGCGTACGACGCACCTCCAATGGGCGTGCAAATCGCGGATTACCTTGGCCCCATTCAGCCGATGGTTTTCGTCGTGCCTGCACTTTCCACGCAGAAATCGATCAGTGCAGAAGCGGCCTACATGGCATTTGGCACGGGCGGGAACAATAGCGCCTCGGCCCCTTGGATCGATCCCACGTACTTTTTCGTGCGCAATGCAAGCTCCGGTACGCAACAAATGGTGGCTCGCGCCATCAACGTTCCAGCCGAAAAGTGGTGGGGCAAAGATCGCGGAGGATCGAGCGGTGTGGTCAATGGCATCAAGGTGCTGCTCGACCAATCGCTCGCGGAAAAAGCGATCGGCATTCTGTCGACGGACACGGCCGATGCCAATCGCGACACGATGCGCATTCTCGCGCTCCAATCCTACGGACAGAATTGTGCCTACTACCCGGATTCCACGCCGTTTCTCACGGACAAGAAAAACGTTCGCGATGGTCATTACCCGCTTTGGGGACCGGTGCACTTCTATACGCGCGTGACCGGTGGCATTCCCTCCGCAGCCGCCGGTGCGCTCGTGACGCAATTCGCTGCCGCCAAGTTGTCGACGTCGCTGGTGGAAACCATTGCGAAGAAGTTCTTCGTGCCGAAGTGCTCGATGCATGTGGATCGTTCGAGTGAAATGGGCCCGCTCAAGACCTACACCACCGACTCTCGGTGCGATTGCTTCTTCGAAAAGACGGTCAACGGCACCACATCCTGCCAGGCTTGCGTCCAAGCAGCCGAATGCCCGGCAAGCGCTCCCGCGTGCAGCTACGGGTATTGCGAAACGCCTTGAGCTTCATCCTTCAATAAATATTCGCGTCAACTCCGTGGCAAACCGGTGACGACGTCAGATTCGTGTTGATAGCCTTGCGAACCTGACTATTGTCGACGCCCGTGCATCGGCTCGCCTTTTTGAACCTCGCTCTAGCTCTTGGCGCGATCGCCTGCGGCGGTCCGACATCCGAGGAGGCACGTAAAGCAGAAATTGCTAGCGTGATCGCTTCTGCGGACGAGCCACTCATTCGGTCCCGCCCCGCACTCATTGCGGGCAAGTATGCTCGAATGGCGGCCAGCCCTTACGATTTCTTTCGTGGGACGGTGCCGCTTTCGTTGCACGATTACCGCCAAAACAACTTCGGCTTCGGAACGAGCGACTTTGCCTTGGACGGGCCGCTTGCGCCGGTACTTGGCGATCCGCATCCCGAAAACTTCGGGACGTTGTTGGGACCTGACGGCACATTGGCGCTCGAGCCGAACGATTTCGACAGTGCAGACTTCGCTCCGTATTTGTGGGACTTGCGGCGGCTCGTGGCAGGAATGGCTCTTTCGGCTCGGTTGACCAATGCGGAGGATCCGGTGGCTCGGGACGCGACGGCGCAGAAGTCACGAGTCATCGCTCGAGCGGCCGCGGAAGCGTACGCGCAAGCGATTACCGCGTTATCGACGGGGAGCCCTCGGGCGCAGGTCACGAGCGGTGATGGCGATCCGAACTTGGAAGACTTGTTCACGCGCTCGGCCGAGGATTTGACCGCACGAACGGAGCTTGTAGAGCTGACGACGCTCGAAAATGGGCGACGGCTATTGCGTCGCGGAGTGCTCGATCCGGCAGACCCGGCCGAACAATACCTCGAATTGCCTGCTTGGGCGGTAGCAGCGTTACCCGCAACGTTAGCTCGTTATCAACAAACGTTGCAGAATCCGCCGGATCCCGCATTCTTCGAATTGCTGGATGCGGCGCGAGCCGTAGGCAGCGGAGTTGCAAGCTGGGCGCGAGTGCGCGTGGTGTTGCTCGTGCGCGGGCCGACGGATGATCCTGCTGACGATGTAATGCTGGAACTGAAAGAATTGAACGACAGTGGTTTGGCTGGGCATTATCCGCCGTTCGTTCGTTATGACACCGTGGACGAGCGAATTCGTCTGAGTTCGCGTGCAGCTTGGGCGAAGCCGGATGCAGAGCCGCTCTGGGGCACGAGCGAGTGGGTGGGTTTTCCCTGCCAAATCAAACGGGAAAGTGACGGACAGAAGACCATTCGGGTACGGCGGATGAGCAAAGACCGCGGCACACCCGAAGCGCTCGAAAGTTTGTCTCGGCACTTGGGTCGAGTCGTGGCGCGTACTCATTCTGCGACGCCGAAGAATGCAGCGTGGGTAGCTAGAGAGATATCGGCGGTGATTGGACGAGACCCGGTTCGATTTGCTGACGAGCAAGCCGACGTGGGCGAAACGTATGCGCAACAAGTGCTTGCGGATCACGAGTTCTTTCGCGCGCTTCTCGAAGAAAGTGGTCCGCGCCTTGGATTGCCCCACGAAACGAGCGACCTCCCTTCCCCTGATTTGGCGGCCATTTACGCCGATGACCAAGCACCATAATTGACAATGCAATACGTGAACAAACCCAAACGCTGGCTTTCCACGTTTACTTTCGTCGGTATGCTCTTGGGCGCGCGCATTTCAGCGTCTGCCGAGACGCCTGCGGAAAAGCCGCCAATCACGCAAGAAGATGCGCTTTCCGGCCCCGATGGGAAAGCCGCGCCTCCGACTGCTGCGGGGACGACGGGGCTGAAGGTGACTCCGGGGGTCGAGGTATTCGCGCAATATAGTTTACGACGAACCGCGACGTTGGATGGGCAAGCGCCGTGGTTTCACGTATTCGACGTGCCACGGGTGCACGCGGCATTGACGGGGGAATTCGGTGGAGCCACGGGTCGCATCGTGCTGGAAGGCGTGCGATCCGCGAGCGAAGGCGCGTTGATCGGCGTGGCGGGCGATAGTTTGGTTTTGCGGTTGCGTGAAGCCTGGGGAGGATATCGGTACAAGGAATGGTTTTCCGCCGCAATGGGCGTCGTACCGACGTTGACGGTGCCGGAGCTGGAAGGAACGTGGCGGCTGCGAGTCGTGGGGCCTGCGCCGATCGAGCAAACGGGGATGTTGTCACCCGCGGATTTGGGAATGACCGGGCGATTCAATTTCCCGAAAAACTACGGTTATGTCGCGGCAGGCGTCTACAACGGTGAAGGGTATACGCGGCGCGAGCTGAATCGAGGGAAAACCGTGGAGCTTGCGGGCGCGGTGCATCCCTTGGCCAATGGGCCTGCTCGACCGCTCGCGATTTTCGGCTCGTACGTGATTGGCTCGACCGGTACGGGCTCGGCACGTGCGGATCGGCTCACCACATCGCTGTTATGGCAAGGCGTGCGGCTTCGCGCTGGTGCGGGAATGACGTATGGGTGGGGCTTGGTCGACGACGGCGCGCGCCGTTCAATGCTCCTCGATGCATTTGCGCGTATCGAGCCGGTGGATCGGCTGATGATTGGGCTTCGCGGGTCGTATTGGAATCGTGATACCGAGGGCGCCGAACCTGATACGCTGGTCAATGTAACGGGATCGCTGGGATATCGCGTGGCTCGGCCGCTCGAAACGCATCTGGCGATTACGAGGCAACTGCCGAGCGTGGTGGCGCAATCGGCGCTCGTAGGGTCGGACTTTTGGGAATTTCGGCTCGTGAGCCGAATCGTATTGTAGCGGAGGAACGATCATGAAACGATGGCACTGGATTTTCAATGCAATGCTGCTGGCCGCACCGTTCGTAGCGTCTTCGTTCGGGTGCGCGGAATCTTCGACGACTCCGGCTCCGACTGGCGGAACGGACACCGGATCGAGCAGCACCGGGAGTGGGTCGGGCGCGTCGTCTTCGGGTGGTTCGTCCGGACAAGGTGGTTCTGCGGGGACGGCGAAATTGGTCATCAACGAGATTCAAGCGACGGGCGAGGATTGGGTCGAAATCGTGAACATCGGCGATGCAGTCGCGGATCTGTCTGGAATGGGTTTGTCGGACATGGAGTCCGAGGGCGTGCCCAAGCTTGCGGAAGCAGTGCGTTTCATTGAAGGAGCGAAACTGGTTCCGGGCGAATACCTGCTCGTCGTCACGAATCTGGCCACGGCAGGAACCGGGCAACAAGATAAATGCCTCGCGTCGGGAGGTCCTGCGACGTGTTATCAGGGAACGTGGGGAATCAGTGGATCGAACGGGGATCAAATCTTTTTGTTGTCCGCGACGGATGAAGTTGTAGATACGGTCCCCTACCCTGCCAATGCCGTGCTCGACGGACAGAGTTATTGCCGCTTGCCGAATGGCATTGGCGAGCTCATAGCGTGCAAGCCAACGCCGTCCGAATTGAATGCCGCGCCGTAGATCCCGCGCGCGTTCGACCAAGCGCGGGGGCAGGGCCATTTCAGGCTCACTGCACCCGCGGAAAAGGTTGAAGATCAGAATTCACGCCCGTATCGGACCCACGATTCCGTTGCATACGGATCCGGTGGCTCCGCCGACGACACGCTCGTTGCCGACGTATTCGACTGCGGAACATGCACCGACTTCGCACCTTGCAAATCAAGGGCCGAAGTGTTTGTCTCGAGCAACCACGACGTGAAACAAAGCGCTACGAACACCGTCAAGACAAGCAATGAAATGACGGTACATACCAGCGGCATGCGGGTTCGAGCGCAATCGACGTGCAACATCGCTAGCGTCACAAATGCCTCCTCATGCTTCGGACGAATCGAACTGCGCCAGTGAATGCGCAACACCTGACCCCAGGTCGTTCAACTGGTCCGTTGAAGTACGCTCACTCGAGACGACGATTCCTTTTCGTCCGACGAGTGGCGGCTAATTTAACCTGAAAGAGCGAATAAAGCCACGGGAATGGCTCGTGAGCAGGACACAAAATGTCCGATCGAAACGGGTACGTTCCGAAGAATGGATTACTGTTGACGGCTCTCCGCCGTACTCGAATGCATGACGCGCCTATTCGTCAGAGGCTCGCTGTTTATTTCAACAATTTTTCAAGTCGCCAACGATTTCCATGGCGGTCGCGCGCGAAGCATTTGCCGAATGGGATCGGATTACGAAGACGTAGCCTCGTCGCTGCGGATCACGTCCGCCGCTTTTGCTGCTGTGAGAGCTCGCTCCAACCAGAGCTGGAGACGCTCGAGATGGGTGGTCTGTTCGATGATTGCTCGCTCGCGCGTGGGTATCTCTACCCCTCTCATGGCGAGCACCTTCAACACGGAAACTGCCATCGCCCGCGCTTCGCCACGTGCTTCGCCACGCGCCTCGCTCTCGTGCTTGAGCTTGGCGATGACCGGATTGCCCTTGCTCTCTAGCGCCCGCGCTACGGCGTCGTCAGCGACGGCTTTATCGAGAATGGCCCTCACCGAAAGCGGATGCATGAGCGAAGCGTCCACGATCGAGCTGTCCAGATCCAACGTACGAAACGCGTTGAGCTGCGGATCCCACTCCTTGACTTCACTCGTGACGACGAAGATGGCCACTACTCTGCGGACACCTCGGCGCGATAGGTCTTCAGCGCGTTCGATGGCGGCCCGTGCGGTCTGCGTGAACACGACCTCGAACGCAAGCTCTTCGAGATAACGATGTCCCGTCGTCGGGTCGATGCCTTGTCGACGTACGCAGGTGTCGCTCGCGAAGTCCGAGTTATGGGCCGCGCGCGTGAGGAGATCCGTCGAGCCGACATAGTCTTCAGCCACATGCGCGCCGAGCACATAATCGAGCGAAAAGTGCTGGTCACCGTGAGGCGCAAGCGCGGGCAGAGCAACCAAACGCTCGCCACGAACCATCTCTTCGCGCGTCGTTTCCGGCGTGACGATGTGCTCATCCACATGCACATGCGGCCGCGACTGACCTGGCAGCTTCAGCGCCGCGCCGCCGTACGATGCGGACGGCGCTAACATCCCTACTGTCGGATTCGATCTCCAGCTCGCCATGACGCGCACAGTATCATGGCCAGAACGCTCTTGGCAATGGGAGAAATCAACCCGCGAAAGACAATCGTTCAGCACAGTATGGGCATCGGGCGTTCACGTGCTAACAACTGGGTTGCGTTCCAAGCCACCGTTTCAGCGGACGGACGTGCTCCCGCGGCGGGAATCAAGAACGGCGAAGTATCAACGAGGGATCTCCAGGGAATGTCAGGCACGAATAAAGACAGCCGCAATCAGACTGACGAGTGCTTCAGGGTCGAGCGGACAGGAACCGACGCGCACGCCATGAAGAAGCTTGACGCGAGCGAACAGCACGCAGACGAGGTGGTGCGTGGCGCGCGAGAGCGTGCGGACAAGGTCGTGCAAGTGGCGCGAGAAAGCGCGGATTCACGGTCCGAGTCGGCGACGCCTCCAAGCTGCATACGCGCGCGTATCAGCGAGGACGCTCGGCTCGAGAAAGAGCGAGTCCGAGAGGACGCCGCGCTTGACGACGAGCGTACGAAGCGCAAGCAATTCCTTGCTGAGTTCCTGACGTCCGAACGCGAGGCGACGGACGAGCATCTGAGTGACGAGCGAGCTGACGCTGACAAGGCGATAGCTGCCCGAAACGAGTTTCTCGGAACGGTGAGCCACGACCTGCGTTCATTGCTTGGCGCACTCGCGCTCAATGCCACGATTGTGGACCGAGCAGCTCCC
>CAZETM010000453.1:0-5691 GCA_964514885.1 uncultured Polyangium sp.
CATCATGTACCAAGCTCGGCCGCCCCCGATGCGTAGTGGGCGTTCGCGCGGAACGAGCGTGTTCGCAACCTGACGCACGTCCTCCATCCAAGCGGAATCCTCGAAAGGTGAGGAAATGTCGGTGATGGGGCGGCCAATATCAGTATCGATGAGGTGGAAGATCTGTACCGTGGCGGGCGTGTAGCGTTTGATGCACAAATTGCTGTCGAGGAAGAGCGTGGCGATTTGCGTGCTGCGAATCAGGTTCTGCAGGTCATCATTCACGCGATTGATTTCCTCGATGCGCCTTCCGAGCTCGGTATTGACGGTCTGCAATTCTTCGTTTACGGATTGCAGCTCTTCCTTCGACGTCTGCATTTCCTCATTCGTCGATTGCATTTCCTCGTTCGCCGATTGCATCTCCTCGTTCATCGACATGAGCTCTTCATTCGATGACTTCAATTCGTCATTCGAAGCCTCGAGCTCGGCAATGGTGGCTTCGAGCTGTTCGCGAGTCTGGCGCAATTCGCTTTCTAGCTCGTGCAGGAGCGCTCCGGGCACGGCATCTTCGGTATTAAGCGATACGAGTGCTTCCGGGGCGGGCGGCCGACGTCCCATTTCCTCGAAGACGACGACGAATAAACGCTGCGAAATATGCGGCTGCTGCAAGGGGCGAACGATGAGGCGTACATCGATGACTTCATTGTCGCGGTGCAGGGGGATTGCGTGCGTGGCCGCCGCTTCGCTCGAGTGAATGGCCTTGTACAGCGCCGTGCGCAATTCGAGGCGCAGCGATTGATGGGCCATGGCAATGACGTTGTTTTCGAAGGGGCCGGAGACGAGCTCGAGGTATTTTCCGGTTCGACCGGACACGTGGAGAATTTCTCCCTGTTCGGTCACCAGCGCTGCTGCTGGGGAAAATTCGTCGAGCAACACGCGGTGGAAGGAGTTGCCGAGTTGCTGGTGTATTGCGGCGGCTGGGAGAAGCTGCCTGGCTCGCTCAAAGCTTCGGAGAGCCATTCCCATTCCGCTGCCTGCAGAGGGCAGCACGATCGGGGTGGAAACTACGTCGTTGCGCTCGAAAATGCGGCTTTTTTTGTCGACCGGGGCGAACAGATCCGCACGATTGTTCACGCCTTCGGACGGTCCGAGCAGCAAAATACCCGACCGACGTAGAGCGTAATGAAATGTGGGGATGATCTTTCGTTGCGCATCGATGTCGAAATAAATGAAAACATTGCGGCAAGAAATCAGGTCGAGGCGTGAAAATGGCGGGTCGCGTAGAATATCGTGCAACGAGAACACGCACATTTCGCGCAATTCTTTCGTGACGCGATAATTACCATCGTCCGTTTTCGTGAAATAACGCTCGATACGTTCTTCACCCACATCGTCGAAGATTTTTGCGGGATAAACTCCGCGCCGCGCCGTCTCCAACGCCTGGTCGTCGATGTCGGTGGCAAATATTTGCGCCGTTGAAGAGCACGATGCGCTCGCGAGGAGATCCCGAAGCAACATCGCAATGGAATACGCTTCCTCGCCCGACGCACAACCAACTACCCACACGCGTATGCCGTCCGCAGGCTTTTTCGGCAGGCGCGTTACCAGCAAGGCAATTCGTTGCTCGAGCCCGACGAATACGTCTTTATCCCGAAAAAACCGCGTCACTCCAATGAGCAAATCTTTGGCGAGCTGGTCGGCCTCGCGATCGTTTTGCTCGATAGTCGTCACATAGGCCGTCACGTCAGCGATTTGATGAAATTCCATTTGCCTGCGCACACGACGCACCACCGTGCTGCGCTTGTATTGACTGAAGTCGTGCCCCGTCCGCGCCAGCAACCGAACGAAAACGCGCTCGAGTAGTCCTTCGTCAATGGCGGTAGATTCGGCAGGCGCCCCACCCGCCGGCACTTCAGGGACGCGTCGCGCATACTTGGTCAGCGTGTCGACGATGCCTCCAATGGGGAGAATATAATCAACATTTCCCGACGTGGCCGCGCTCTGGGGCATTCCTTCAAATTTCGCATCTTTAGGATCCTGCGCGATCGCCAGCCCGCCACTGGCCTTGATGGCTCGAAGCCCTTCGGTTCCATCCGCGCCGGTTCCAGACAAGACGATTCCAATGGCACGGCCTTGCACATCTTGCGCGAGCGAGGCCATGAATTCGTCAATTTGGTGCAATCCGTGCGTCTGCTTCGCTTTTTCGAGACGCAGTACGCCGTGGGCAAACGTCGCCAAGCTGTTCGGCGGAATCACATAAACCCGATCCCGTAGCACTGGCGTTTCTTCGGTTGCTTCCTCCACCGGGAGCGTGCTGGAACGCCTCAGCACCTCGGGCAACAGGCTTTCATGGTCCGGAGAAAGGTGTTGCAGAACGACAAACCCGATGCCCAGCTCCGTGGGTAGTTCCGAGAACAAGCGCTGTAAAGCCTCGACTCCGCCAGCCGACGCGCCAACGCACGCCACGAAAATAGGATCTAGATTGCCCGCACCATGCAGGCCGGTTGATTCGTTCATACACTGCTCCGGGCGATTGTACGCGCAATTTATATCAAGCGCGCGTATTCACGCCACTGCGATCCAGCATCTTACTACCATCTAGTTTGGGCCTCAAGACATGTTTTTCCGTTCCGTACGCCCTCTCTCGTTAATCAAACAGTTGTGAAGCAGGACTGCATCAGCAAGCACTCCAAAGCCTTGCCGTGTACGGTAGCGCAAATTTTTGACAGACATTTTGCCAGGACGGATTCCACAGTCTACTTGTACGCTTCGTGTTCGCGCCTGCGGTCGCTGACGCGTTGCTCGGAAGTGTTCTCCGCGACGAGCTCATAAAGACGCGCACGTTTTTCCTGGGTTTTGCGCAAAATACGGCCGAGCCGCTGCACGTGTTCCCGGACCGAGGAATTGCCGCTCAACACGATGGCTACGTTCGCCTCGGGAACGTTCACTCCTTCATTGAGCACTTTGGAAGTGACGACGGCCGTGAATTCCCCTGCATTAAATGATGCCAAGGTCGCGCTGCGTTCTTTGATGCGAGTTTGATGAGTAATCGATGGAAGCAAAAATCGCCTCGAAATGGCATAGACCGTAGCATTGTCTTCGGTAAACACGATGGTCCGGTCGTGGCGATGATTGTGCAGCAGGCGCGCCAGAACCTCGAGCTTGCCGGGCGCCGCGAGGGTCAGGGCGCGTTGTTTGCGATAAGCGAGAAATGCCCTGCGGCCCTCTTCACTGCGGGAACTCAAATACAGAAAACGGCTCCATCCGTCAGGTGCGGACATGCGAATGTTTTCACTGCGAATGAAATTCACATATTCAGCGCGCGCAGCGTCATAAGCTTCGCGCTCGTCGGGAGAAAGAGGAACCGTGATTCGTTCGGTTTCGTAAGATGCAAGGTATTCGCCCGATAACTCGGTAATGTCTTTGCGGTAGACGACGGGGCCAATCAGCTCGTCATATCCGCGCCCGTCATTTCGTTCGGGTGTGGCCGTGAGGCCCAGACGATAAGGCGCCAGGCACATGTGCGCGGCAAGCTGATACGATGGGCTGGGCAAATGGTGACATTCATCGAAAACGACCAAGCCAAACCGATTGCCAAGACGATCCATGTGCAAGTGCGCAGAATCGTATGTCGTGACGGTGATGTCGAGCGGCTCGTAATACCCGCCGCCAATGATCCCGATGGGACGGCTGAACGCGGCCGCGAGAATGTCGTACCATTGGTTGAGTAAATCGAGCGTCGGGACGACGACCAGCGTACTGCGTTGCCTGCTGGCAATGGCCATGGTGGCCACATAGGTTTTTCCTGCGCCAGTGGGTAAAACCACGACTCCACGGAAACGAGCAGCGGCCCACGCATCCAAAGCTTCGCTCTGGTAGGGAAATGGTTCGTGCCGGGCCGTGGGAACCATGTCGAGCACGTTGTAGGCTCGAGCGTCGTCGGTGTACGCGAGCTTGCGCGCCCTGAGCCAACGAATGGTATCGGCGTAAGCCGAGGCGGGCAGGCGGAAGCAGTTTTCTCGCGCGTCCCACGTGCATGCGGGCGGAACGTTTGTCGCGTCCGTTTCACACGTTCCTTCGAAGCGAACGGTGCCGCCATGAAAGGAAAGGCGAAGGTTGGAGGGGGCGGGAGTCATGGCGCGCTCGTAGCGAGCGATGTCTGTCACGAACTGTGGCCGCCTGCAAGCCCTCGTTTGGCGCGTGAGCGGGGTTTGTCGCTGGACCAGACGCGATCGCTCATTGCAATTGCGGTGCAGTCGTGGTCGAATGCTCGATCATGAGCCAATCAAGCGCAGAGGCGGGTGGGGGACACGAGGGTGGCGCTGCTGCGGTAAAAGCGATCCCGCGCATCAAGTTCAACATTGTGGACCAGATCCGTGGCATCATCGATCCACAAGGAATCGTGGCGAGCGCCATGCGCGAATACGGTGAGACCTTGGAGGTGCCGTCACCAACGGGACCGATGGTGATGACGGGCGATCCGGAAGCCGTTCGGGCGATATTCACGTCGGACCACGACCAGTTCGCCATTCCTTTCGTGAAGCAGCTCGGGCCATTCTTTGGCGTGAAATCCCTGATCATGACGCCCGGGGCGCGTCATCGGCAGGATCGTAAACTTTTGGCGCCGCCTTTTCATGGTGCGCGTATGCGTGCGTATGGGAAAACAATCGTCGATATATCGCTGAGCCAGGCTGGAAAGCTGATTCCTGGAAAAACATTCCCCATGCTGGAGCTGACCCAATCCATTACGCTCGAAGTCATCTTACGAGCGGTGTTCGGGGTCGATGACGAGGCGCGGCGAGATGTTTTTCGCGAGGCAGTGGTTGAATTGGCGACGGCCATGTCCACACCGATCATCGCGGTGTTCGAATTCACTCGGCGCGATTTTGGTGGATTCGGCCCCTGGGCTCGTTTTCGGCGCGCAGATGAAGCGCTCGATGTTCTGCTTTACGAAGAAATGAAGAAACGCAGAGGCAACACGGCAGGGCGCGAAGACGTATTGAGCCTGATGATGGATGCGCGGTACGACGACGGGGAAGGAATGACCGAAAAGGAGCTGCGGGATCAGCTTCATTTGCTGCTCTTCGCGGGTCACGACACGACATCGACTGCGCTTGCCTGGGCATTTTATTGGGTTTGTCGGCAACCGATCGAGCGGGAAAAACTCATGGCCGAAATCGATGCGCTGGGGGACAACCCGGAACCCGAAACGATCGTCGGTTTGCCGTACCTCGATGCATTCTGCCAGGAAACGTTGCGTATTCATCCAGTCGCTCCAAACGTTGCACGGCTATTGCAAAAACCGTTCAATTTGCTTGGAAACACCGTTGCGGAAGGCACCGTCTTGGCGGCGTCGATCATGATGCTTCACGAAAACGAAAAGCTGTATCCCGAGCCACGCACGTTCCGGCCCGAGCGATTTTTGGAGCGCAAGTTTTCGCCGTACGAGTTCATTCCCTTTGGAGGCGGTCCAAGGCGCTGTATCGGTGCTGCGTTCGCGATGTACGAAATGAAAATTGCCCTGGCGACGCTTCTGCGCCGTTATCGGTTTCGGTTGGTGAAAGATGCGCCCGTGAAGTACACGCAGCGGGGGCTGACGATGGGGCCGAAAGGTGGGATCGAAATGGTCGCCGAAAAGAGGCGTTAAGTTACGCGAAAATCTCCTTGCCATCCGCCTCGAAATTGGGCCATTGTCCCGGCATGTCCCTGCGT
>CAZETM010000453.1:5791-7797 GCA_964514885.1 uncultured Polyangium sp.
AATCTCCTTGCCATCCGCCTCGAAATTGGGCCATTGTCCCGGCATGTCCCTGCGTCGTGCCGCTATTTCGCTCGCCACTGTCGTCACGCTTTTCGCTTCCCATCCGTCTTTCGCGGCACCTCCAGCGAAGAAACCGGCCGCGGCGCCGACCGTCGAGCCCAAGGTTCCGGCCGAAGCCGAAGCGCTGATCAAGAAAGGCTTTGAACAGGGCCGAGCGGGCAAGTTCTCCGAAGCCGTTGATTATTTTCAGCAGGCGCTCGCCATTATGGAGAAGAAATTTGGCGACGACCATTACGTGCTCGGCGAAACCTTGAACCGGCTGACGGAAATGGAAACGCTGCGCGGTAATCTCGACGTGGCCGAAAAGCACGTTAACCGAGCGATGAAACTGCTTCGCAAGGACATCAACGCGGACCCATTCACAATGGGACAATCCTACGTGCGATTGGGCAAGATTTTTACTGCACGCGGGCAAATCGAGGGGGAGATCTATGGCCGAAAATTGGCGATCGAGCTTTACGAGCGGGCGTTCTTGCCGGAACATCATTACACGTTAGTCGAGGTTTTGGGTTTGGCCAAATGTCTCATGGCCGCGGGGCGTTATGACGAAGCGCAACCCTACTTTGCTCGGTGGGTGCGGGTGGTCGAGGCCAAGTATGGCCATTACGAGCCGGTGCTGGTGGATACGCTTCTCGATTATGCCATTAGCGAAATGCATGCCGGCCGGTATGAGGAGGCGCAAGCGCTGCTCGAGCACGCGCTCGAAATTCGCAAAAAGGAGGGCAAGGTCAGCGATAAAGACGTCGCCGTCATTCTCAACAACATGGCCGAAGTCGCGTATCAACGCGGCGATTATGCGAAAGCCGAAGCGCTTTACGAGCGGGTGGTTGCCG
The DNA here is from genome assembly GCA_964514885.1 of uncultured Polyangium sp. Classification (GTDB taxonomy): domain Bacteria; phylum Myxococcota_A; class Polyangia; order Polyangiales; family Polyangiaceae; genus Polyangium. The sequence continues at coordinate 6,685 of CAZETM010000453.1, forward strand.
TCTATGAAAATGACCCAGCAGCTCATCCGCGACAGCTTGGGCGGGTCATTGGCAATTTGGGTTCGGTACGTCTCGATCGTGGTGACTCGACCGAGGCGCTTCCGCTTTTGCTGAGGTCGCTCGAGATTCAGGAAAAGCATTTCGGAGGTGATGATCCGGAGCTGGTGACTCCTTTGACGAACGTTGGAGAGGCGCTCTTGCGGATCGGTCGTCTCGACGAAAGCGTTCCTTACCTAGTAAAAGCGCTCGGTTTGCGTGAAAAAGCGCTCGGGCCAAACCATCCGCGCCTGGTGCCGCCGCTCATCAATTTGGGATCCGCGCGGCTCGACCAGGGCAACCTAAAAGAGGCCGAGGTGCACTTCAATCGAGCGCTATCCATTCAAGAAAAAAGTGTCGGCCCGAATCACCCGCTACTGTTCAATATTTTGCAGGCCATTGGTATTTTGCAACAGGAAAAAAAAGAATTCGATCGCGCCGAAAAGTCGCACACGCGGGCCATTGAAGTGCTCGAAAAATCGTTTGGCCCGATGCATCCAGAGATCGTGGCGCCGCTCAAGAGCATGGCAGTGCTCCACACGAACAAAGGGGACCTCGTAGGGGCTCGCAAGGCGCTCGTGCGCGCAGGAGACATTGCAGAACGACAAACCAATTTGATGCTTGCTGGCGGCTCGGAAAGAGAGAAGCTCGCGTGGCTTTCTACGCTCGAGCCATTGTGGACGCTGACCGTGGAGCATCATTTGCGGAGCGAGCCGAATGAGCGGGAAGCGGCGCGTTTGGCGCTCGATGCCACGCTTCGTCGCAAAGGACGAGCGCTGGATGCCGTGGCGGGAAGTATGAGCGCGCTGCGACGGCGCTTGTCGCCCGAGGATCAGGACGTTTACAACAAGCTTCGCGAGGCTCAAAAGAGGTTGGCGGCATTGACCATGCGTGGCGCGTCAGGTGGCGATCCGAACGCATATCGAGCGGCTCTCGAAGACTTGCAAAAGGAAGTGCAGAAGCTCGAAGATGTGGTGGGCGATCGAAGTGCGACCTATCGCATTGAAAATAAGCGGGCGACGGTGGACACCGTGCAGGCCATGTTGCCGAAAGACGCGGTATATGTCGAAATCATTC
>CAZETM010000454.1:0-7783 GCA_964514885.1 uncultured Polyangium sp.
GGCTTTCATCCCGGACAAACCCCTCCTCCTGGAATGATTTCCGGCGTCATGATGCCGTCGATCCCTGGACAAACCCAGGGAGTGCCCGATGGCTCGCACCTGACTGGGAACTCGTGGGGCAACGCCTCCGGATCGGTTCCTGTACAGCAAACATCTTCACGCGCCGGCGCGGTACTAGGCTTGCTGATCACGGTCGTGATGCTCGGTGGTCTGGGCGTGGCCGGCTACTTCGTGTTCGGCAAGAAAGACGCGGAACCGACGCGATCGCTTGCGGTTGCCGTAACAAACCCTCCTGCGACAAACGCACCGACTGCGCCTCCCGCAACAGTCGAGCCTGCCGCGACGGTTGCTCCGTCGGCAGAGCCATCCGCGGACCCCTCAGCGCGTGAGGTTGCTCTGGACGAACCCCCGCCCTCGCCGACGACGACAGCGCCTGCGACTGCTGGTTCTGCCCCACTCGGTGCGTCCACGGCGACGACGAAGACGGGCACCGGTACCAAGACGGGCACCGGGACAAACAAGACGAAGAACCCCGGCGGCGGCGGCGTAGATCTCGGCTACTGACGATCAACACGCGAGCGCGTTTCGGCACGCTCGCGACGACGTTGATTCACCGTTGATTCACCACCAAACGATCAGAACGTACCGAAGATGCCGCCACCGTTTGGAGTGACGAACGGCAAAACGTAGCCGGCTGCTGGCTGCGGCTTCTTAGGCCCGCCAAGCAAGAAGAGCGCGACGCCTGCACCGCCAAGCACTCCGCCAGCCACGAGGCTTACGACGCCAGCCGTTCCGAACGTCGCGACGTCCGCATCGAGTTCGCCGATCTCTGACTTTTCCGCAGCATTACAACCGCCCGCGCGTTCTTTGCAGGTGTCGAACTTGGCATTCGCGTCGCCTTGTTTCGATGCGCGAAGACCAAGGAACACGCCTCCCACGATCAACCCCGCAGCACCAACGCCCATGCCGGCGATGCCTGCAAGGCGAAGCGGGCTCATGCCTTTCGCAGGCGGTGGCGGAGGCGGTTTGTCCGGCGTCTGTTCCGACATGTCTGGAAGAGCTTGCGGCGTTTCGACCGTCAGCTCGACTTCCTTCTTCTCGGCGTCTCCAAGTGAGATTTCTTGTGTCACTGGGCTGCGCCCGGTCACGAATGCGCCGACCGTGTGCTTGCCCGGATCGATGGGCCGGTGCACGCCGATGAGCCCTGCGGTGACAGGTTGGTCGTTGAGCTTCACGGTGTCCTTGTCGAGGCGATCACCAAGCTGCCGCCCGTGGGCACGGAGGCGATTTCTGAGTTTGCACTGGTCCGGGGTGAGCGCACTCCAGGGCTCGGCCTGGTTGACGGCGAGCTGTTCGAGGACCTGGCGCGCACCGGTTTCGGCAATGCGGCGGGCCTTTTTGACGGCGTTTTCGAGGTCGCGGCGAAGATTACGATCGAGAGAGGTCATGGGGCACCTGCAATTGCGGAGTCAAGCCATTGCGTGAATTGTCGAAACGATGTGCAGCGTTTCGCGATCGTCGTTGGATCGAGACGTTTCAGCAAATCACAGGCGTGCGTGATCTTCCCGTAGCTGCCTTTCTGAGTCGCGTTGGTAGCCGCGTCGAGTGCAGCGTAGATGTCCTGCTTCGCTTCGCCGTCCAGCACCGTGCGTTGTGGCAGTGCCTTGGGATTGAAGTTTTTCCCGTAATACTCCACCAGCGCCGCGGGATCGGCCACGATCCACGCCTCCATGCATTGTGTCATGAGATGGACACGCTCCGCGGCCACCCCTTTTAGCTCCCATTTGTCACGCATCACGAGATGTCTCACGCGTCCCGCGGGTGTCGTTGTCGCCACTGGCCCCTCGGCGTCGACGAGCAGCACGACGATTTCCGCTGCACCTGATCTGGTGGCGCGCTGGAACGCATCGAATGTCGCATTTCGACTGCCACAAAGAACCAACTTCCACCCAATCAATTTTTTCCGTGCCGCATTCTTTTGGGGGGTCAGCAATTCATCGAAACCCTGGCGCAGTAGCCCTTTGGTGCTGGCGTTATCGCCGCCCCCTTCGATATAAATGGCAAAACGCGTCATGGATTTCCTCCGAGCACCCCAATGCGCCACAGGTCCCCGAGCGGGTACTTGTCGAGCCAATGGCGCAGTCGTTCCGCGTCCAAACGGACCAATTGCGTACCACCAAGATGTTCGCAGACCAGAACCGAATCGATGTGCTGGGTAAGTGCAGAAACCAAGACGTCGGAGTGCGTCGTGACGATCAGTTGCATACGCGCACTCGCTGTCACGAGCAAATCCGCGACCAAGGAAAGCGCGTCTGGGTGCAGACCGAGTTCAGGCTCTTCGATACACACCAGCGGTGGCGGCGTCGGGCTCAGAAGCTGCGATATCATGGCGAGGAAACGCATGGTCCCGTCAGATAGCCGTGTTGCGGGCACTGGGGCTTTGAGTCCCTCTTCGTGCAGGAAAAACTGCACGGTTCCCGCCTGCACGAGTGTGCTCACCCGTTGAAACCGGGGAAGGAATTGGCGCATCAATCGATTCAGCTCAGCGCCGACGTCGCTGTGCTCTAAGTGATTGAGGATAAGGCCCAAATTTCGTGCATCCGGCAGCAATACATCCGTCGGGAGATCCGTTGGTTGTGCTTGGCGCAACGGCGTGTAGCGACCAAAACCCCATTCGCGAAACGTTTGAATCCGTGCGAATTGATTCGAGCACCATGTTAGCTCGGGATAAAGATCGGGATCTTTGCGTTGTGACAGCACCGATTCGTCGGGCGCAAGACTCTCACGTTTCAGTTTACGCTGTTTTCGTTTTCCACTCCCAGCTTCGTGCACGTTCAGGACTGGATGACCATCCAGAAAACGATAATAAAATTGTACGTCTTTCGCAGTTGGTTTGTCCTTTTCTGCTTCCTCGATGACTTCGTCGACGACTTCCGTGCGTGTGCCGGAAGCGGCGAAAGCCAGCTTGTAGCGAAGTGAGGATTGGCCTTGTCGCGCCAAACGAGCGTCGAGCGTTGCGGGGGTTGCCGCTGCGTCGTCGCCTTTCCACAGCCACTCACGAACGCCGCCACCCTCACGAATTGCCGCAGCAAACCCCGTCGGTGCCGCCCGCAAGAGCTCGATTGCTTCGATAAAGTTCGACTTGCCAGAACCGTTCGGCCCAATGATCACATTGAGGGGGCGCAGGGCAATCTCGTTCGATCCCGGCGCAAAGGAAAGCAGACCGTCGGCGCGCAGCGTTTCGATCAACATCGTTGCGTCCTTTCAGCTCACCAAAACCGGACCATCTTTGATCGCTTCCACAAGCGCCTTCTTCTGCCGCTCCACCCACGCATCCACGTCCGCTGGCGTCGTGAGCGTCGATCGCTCGATCGACACGGGCCGCACCTTCGGCTCCAGAAGCCTTGCCGCCCTTTCGAGGGCCTTCTGCACCCGGCCAGGAACGGCATCGGTTTCCGCGTGCCGAGCCGAGATCGACCGCGCATCGAGCGCCGACAAAAGCGCGACGTCTGTCGACAGCTCGAGCGGTCCCACCGGCGACAAGCCCACCACCGCAAGAATGTCCCTGCGGTTGGCGTCTGTCAGGCGCGGCCACAAAGAATTCGCCTCCAGCGACGCGATCCCTTCGGCATAAGCTGCATTCAGGGCACCATGCGCCTCCAGCACAGCCTTGCGCAATGCGTCCGCAAGCGCTGATCGCAAGGGCGAGACGGGGTCGGTCGATTCGAGCAGCAGCCGTTGCGCCCGTATCGCGTCCACTTGATTCAGCACGTCCGCCGCGGAAGGCATCGTCTGCGCATGTTTCGCGAGCCGCTCTACGATGTCCCAAACCGGCTTACGTGCATCGACGAGGGTTTTTGTTTTGGTCCACTCGTCAATTCGTTTGGTGAATTCAGCAACCTTGCCGTGGATGCCGGCAAGTTGGTCATTGCCAACGCGCGCGCGCAAGTCTTCGATATCGACGACCGACGGCGCCGCGGGAAGAGGCGATGACCCTCCGGTTGCGCGGCCAAGCGCCGCGAGCTGGTCGAGAAAGACGGGAGCCTTCGCCAGTTCTTCGCCCGCCTTGCAACTTACGCTCAGCGCCTGGAACAGCTTTCGAATGCCAATGCGCTGGGTGACCGTGAGCGTAACCATTTCGACGCGAAAGTTCGCTTTCGAGATCTTGGTTTGCTCCAGCTCGCCAAGTGCAATCACCCCGCCACTCGAGCTCGTGGCGGAGATATGTTGCGAACGATGTAGTGCAATGAGTGCCGCATCAATGGCGTCTTGGGGCCAGCCGTACGGGCTCGTTCCCAGTATTTTGCGAACTTCGCCGCCGGTCTTTCCTGATCCAAGGGTCGACGTGACCGCCTGACAAACCGGATGCTGCTCCGTGGGCCCCGAATGGCCCAGCGGCGCGAAAGGCTGATCGGCGCCCTCCTTCGCCCGCTTGATGACCGTTCCCCATGCCGCCGAATCGGCTTCTTTGAAGCGCGGAAACAGCCGAACGAGCGCGGCGTTCGTCGCTTCGCGCACGCGATCCTCCAGCGTCCCCTGAAGCAATTCGGATCCGCCACCTTGAAACACCTTCGCATACGCGACGACCTGCTTGACCAGCTCGTCCCGCTGGCGAGCCGCCGTATTCCGACGGCTCTCCATGCTGTGTTTTGCCTCCTCGCCCTCGCGCGTGGTCGGCGTGCCCTTGGCGTCAATGGTCTGCTGCGCTGATTCAGCATCGATGATTAGCTTTTTCAGCTCATCGGCAGCTTGGCGTGGCAGAAAGACGTAAACCGTTGGGCTGTCGGTGCCGGCGGTGCGAGCCGCATCGCGCATTTCGTTTTCACTGGACGACCAGCCATCGCGAATCCAAAGCGGTACGCTTTCGCCATTGACCGTCGGAGCGCTCTGCTCGCGCGACATGGCGATTTGCCGGGCTTCTTTCGCTGCGCCCTGAACGATCTTGACCGAGCGGATGATCTTGTCTGCCTCGGCGTAAACGAAATGCTCGCGCCGAAACTGAATGTCGGCGTCATCATTGGCAAGCTTGCTTTGGCGGCGACGAAATTCAGCGTCCCACTCGGCGCCCTCTTTGGTTTGCAATCGGTATTCGTCGCCGACCTTCATGAGCGTGCCATTGGCGGCGAGCTTTTCGAGCGAGTTTTCGACGCAACTGCGAAGTTTGCCATTGTCGGCAAGAAGATCATCGACCAACAAATCGGCAATGTGGTCTTTCGATGCGCGCACGCCAATGTCTGCGCCTGACTCACGCGGCAATCTGCTGATGAGGAAAACGAGTCCGCAAATACGTCGGGCGAGTTTGCCCTCGTCCGAGCCGTCCTTAGAGAGATTGATGATGCGTTCATTCAGCTCGCGCAGGAGCACACCGGTATTGACCATTTCGGGAGCGAGCGATTCATAAAGCTCGTCCGCTGGAATGATGGCCCCCAGATCACGGTCGCAACGGCGCGATATGGCGGCGTGAATGATTTGGAGCTGCGAGCGGAGCTGGCTCTGGGTGCCTGCTGCGTCCACGGAGCGAAAGCACGTCTCCCAGAATCGCCGATGCACGGGCAAAAGCGGATAATCATGGACGATGACCTCGCGATCCTGAGCGATCTCTCCAATGCGAGTGCCTTGCAGTTGTCGGGATACCTCGCCGCCGTGTTTCTCCAAAAAGTCACGGACGGTCCCGATCGTTGCGGGCTTTTTCTGCAGCAACACCTTACGAATGACAGCTTCGACATCTTGGTCGGAAAGCTGCACGCGAATGGTGTAGCGGTCGGTGAGCTTCTGGAGTTTTGGCGTAGCGGTGAGTGCGCTCTGTCCGGAGGCAACGACCAAGACGTGGCTATCGAGCTGCTTCGAGAGGGCCTCGGTCACTTCGGTGACGAGTGTGGAGCGGTCATTCGAGTCGCTGATGTACTGCTGGACTTCGTCGAGAACGAGGATCGTACAGGGAAAACGCCCATCGCGGCCCACGAGTTTTAGGACGCGCTTGAAGGCGGTAAGAAACTGCTCGGTCGTGATATCGGTGTTACGAGTTGGAAACTGTGCTTTCAGCGTGTTGTGTGCTTCTGCCTCGGTCGAGGCAAGGTGCGGGTCGCAAGCCATGACGGCACGAGCAAGGATGCCGCTGACGTAGAGGTTGTTGAGCTCGGACGCCCATTGCTTGCCTGAATCCTCGACGGTCTTTTTAACGTTGTCGAACCAGCCCTGGTCGTGCAGCCAGAGACAGAACTGCGCCTGCGCATATTGATCTGGAAGCCCGACGCCGCGCAGGAGCACAGCGAGAATGGTCATGCGGACGTGCTCGGTGTTTCCGCTGGGCAATGCACCGGCAGCGGCGAGCCGTCCACCGGCACGTTTTCCCGCGGTGTCGAGTTCGCGGAGCAGGCTACGAAGCTCGTCCGGCATCGATGGGACGAGGCTGCGGGCGGTCGCGCCATCGGGGAATTTCGTGTCAATCCAGAGGTGGCACGCCATCTTCAGAAGATGCGACTTGCCGCTGCCAAAAAAGCCACTGACCCAGGCCGCCTTCTGACTCGTTTGATTGATGTTCGCGAGATACGACGACAATATCCGCTGGATCCCGTCGGCATATTGGCCTTCGCATACGAACGTCGACAGCTCGCCACGCAGCTCCTCCAACACCTTTTCATTGGCTTTGTCGGCGATGCGCGCTTGCCCTTGGTTGACCAGGGGATGAGTGGAAGGATCTCTTTGAAGGAAGTCTTTGATTTTCAAGTTGCACCCTGCGCGCTATGAATTGAAATGGGCACGGCCATGTAGTTCCAGCCGTCCGTGGCATCGAGAAGCTGGTAATTATTTTGATCGAATTGGCCCGGGAAGAACACGACGAGCCGGCCCTTCACGTCACCTTCGACGAATTTGAGCACCTGCGAGACGCGGGTGAAACCGAACAGGGACCCCACGCCCAGCACGGCAACCACGGAAGTTTCCGTCACGTCGGCACGCGCGAGAACCAAACGAATCCGATCGGCGACATATTCGGCAAACTCAGCATCGAGTTTCATTTGTAGGTCTTCGGGGGATTGAAAGTACGCTTCGCGATAGTCGTCGCCGGCGAGCCAACTCGCGAATGCCGTGGTAACGTCGACTTCGTGCCAATCATGCCCTGCGGCCTTGGTACGCGTCTCGAACTCACCCTTGCAGGCCCGAAGGCTCCGTTCGAGTTCCTTGTCGTAGACGACGATAACGACGCGCTGGGCGCCGGCTACCGTACGTTGCCAAGGCGTCGAGATGTGTCGGCCATACTCGTCTGCGAGGTCTTCGAGTCGCGCCATTCGTCACGTCCTGCCCAATCCCGGGTCTAGCCGGTCGAGTCCAAACTCCATTACATCGCCCGCGGTGCGCATATCAATGAGGCCCACGCGCTTCGCCTCGAGAGCGAGCCCTCGTGCCGATGAAGGGGTGCAATCGAGCGCGGTGATCCAGCCGGTGGTGAGCAGGTCCTCGCCACGAAAGCCTGCGGCGTTGCCGAGCCACAACGCGAATGCAAGTGCGGTTGGTGGAGCCTGCACCCGCTGCCGAAATTTGAAGGTGCGGCCCTGGAGGTGCCCCGACTGCGTCCACGAGCTGCTGAGATTGCGCACAACCTTGTCGAGCGTGGCGTCGTTCATGCGCTCGCCGACGTGTTTGCGGAGAGCATCGCGAATGGGTGCGCGCTGGATCTCGACGCCCGCGGGCTGGGAGAGCACCGCCGCTGCCGAGGCCATGAGTAACGGATCGCGTGCGAGGGCGGCGAGCATCGCGAGCAGGGGACGTGCACTTGTATCGAGCC
>CAZETM010000455.1:0-7777 GCA_964514885.1 uncultured Polyangium sp.
GTCGGACAACCCGACCCGAGGCCACGTATGCACCGATGGGAAAAACGCGTCAAGCTCACCTGGGCGAGGGTCGGACGGGGAATGACCTACCTCACGGGCAGCCATCCCTCCAGGCCGGCGCCGTTTCAGTCAGTGAAAGGAATACCTTGAGAAACACGTGGCTACCCACTAAGAGCGTATCGGGCTAGGAAAGCCGCTCGCGCGAAAGGAAGCTTCGTTCATGAAAATTTCGATGTCCAAGGGTCTTGCCGTCCTTTTCGTCACTTCGCTGGGTGCTTGTGCAGCCTCGGGGAAAACTGGGTCGACGACCGACAACACGGGCGGTGCAGGTGGAAGCGGTGGTAATGGCACGGGCGGCGACGTCATTTCCGTGGGATCGGGGGGGCAAGCCGGCGGAGGCGGTTGCGCCAACATCGATGCGAACGTGGACGACGACAAAGACGGTTTTACCGGGAATGAAGGCGACTGCAATGATTGCGATCCGAACGTGAATCCCGGTGCGCTCGAAGTATTCGACGTCAATGGCGGAACCAAGGTCGACGAAGATTGCAATGGCACGATCGACGACGTTGCAATGCCGTGCGACGATGTTTTGGCCGTCACGGATCCCGATCCCAAGAATGGTGCGCGAGCAGCGGATTTGTGTCAATTCATCGATGCCACGAACCCGACCGATCGCCGCTGGGGCGTGCTCGATGCAAAGTATGTCCGCGCCAATGGAGTGGAAACCCCGCAGCCCGAGCAATTCGGCATTTTTGATGGATTCGGACCGAACACGCACGTGCAAATTGGCAAACGGTTGCTGGCCTTGTCGTCGGGACGATCGCGCAGGCCCGGAGATCCGACGCCATGTGGAAGCAACACGTGCAATGCCGCGGGGGGACAAACCACGGCGCCCGCGGGATTCCCACAAACCTCCGCCAACTGTCCGCTCGATACCGGCATCAACGACGACGTAGCGCTCGAGGTGAAGCTTCGCGCACCGACGAATGCGACGGGGTACCAATTCCTGTTCGACTTCTATTCGTTCGAGTTTCCGAGTTTCGTCTGCACGGCGTACAACGACCAATTCATCGCGCTGATGAATCCCGCGCCGGCCGGATCGGTCAACGGAAACATATCGTTCGATTCCAACAAAAACCCCGTCAGCGTAAACCTTGCCTTCTTCAACGTGTGCGATCCCGCGAGCAAAATGTATTACGGATTCAACTGCGTCGGAACGTGCCCATCCCCGCCCGATCCTTATTGCCCGCTCGGTGTCGCGCAGCTCGAAGGCACCGGATTCGATAGCTGGGCATCCGACGGCGGCGCCACCGGATGGCTCGTGAGCACCGCGCCGGTCCAAGCCGGCGAAGTGTTCACGCTTCGTTGGGCCATTTGGGACACCGGCGATTCGGCGCTCGATTCCACCGTGCTCGTCGATGGTTTTTCCTGGATAGCCAATGGAGGAACTGTCGGAGTCGAAACGGCACCCTTGCCCGTGCCAAAGTAAACGCCAGTCGCCGATTGGGAATCCTCTGGGCGTCTGGGATGTGACTTCGTATGCTCCCGCGTGTTCGCGTCACCAGCTAAAACACCCGATTGAGCCCATTCAGCGCTGCGACTCGATAAGCCTCCGCCATCGTCGGGTAATTGAACGTCGTATTCACGAAATACAACAACGTGTTCGCTTTGCCCTGTTGCGACATGATTGCCTGACCGATGTGAATGATCTCGCTCGCATTGTCTCCAAAACAATGCACTCCAAGTAGCTCCAGCGTTTGCCTATGGAAAAGAATCTTGAGCATACCCACCGTGCGTCCGGTGATCTGCGCTCGCGCCAGCGACTTGAAATGCGCCTGCCCCACTTCGTACGGCACTCCCGCCTTCGTCAATTCACGTTCGGTTTTGCCGACGGACGAAATCTCGGGTGACGTGTAAATACCCGTCGGAATATCGGCCACGAGACCGAATTCGAGCCTTCCTTCGACGATGTGCGTCGCGGCAAACCGCCCCTGATCGTACGCCGCGCTTGCCAACGACGGAAAACCGACCACGTCCCCCACCGCGTAAATATGCGACAACGCTGTCTGATACGCCTCGTTGACCTTGATGCTGCCGCGTGAATCGAGCACGATACCGATTGCTTCGAGGCCCATGTTGTTCGAATTGCCCGACCGTCCGTTGGCCCATAAAAGAACGTCCGCCTTGATCTTCTTGCCGCTCTTCATGTGCAATACGACGCCGTCATCTTGCCCCTCGACATGCTCGTATTCTTCGTTGTGACGAATCAAGCAGCCCATGTCGCGCAAGTGATAAGCCAGCGCATCGACGATTTCATCGTCCAAGAACGATAACAATCGATCCCGCGTGTTGATCAAGTTGAGCTTGGTCCCGAGCATTCGGAACATGCTGGCGTATTCACAACCAATGACGCCCGCTCCGTAGACGATCATCGATTGCGGAGTATCATTCATTGTCAGAATGCGATCCGAATCGTAAATGCGCGGATGAGCGAAATCGACATCCGGCGGATGGTACGGGCGCGAGCCGCACGCAATGATGAAATGCTTGGCCGTCAAAACATCAGTCGCGCCTTTGGGCTGATCGACCTCGACCGTGTTCGCATCGACGAATCGCGCATGGCCCTCGACCACTTCGACTTCGTTTCGTTGGTAAAACGTCTGGCGCATGCCCGTCTGCTTGCCAATGACGCTGCTCGCCGTGCGGCACAAATCACCAAATGAAGGCTGTGCCAATCCGGCCCCACGCATTCCCGGAACGTCGCGCATCTCGACGAGACGCTGAATCGCATGACGTAATGCCTTCGAAGGAATCGTCGCCGTGTGCGTACACGCGCCGCCCACCTCGGACCGCTCGTCGATCACGCAAACACGTTTGCCCTCCTTGGCACACTTCATCGCGGCCCCTTCCCCGCCAGGACCCGTGCCAATCACTATGACGTCAAACGTTTGAGAACTCATGGGCGCGAATGTTACGCTGACGTCCGCGCATGTGCAATGCCCGCACGCGCAAGTCGCTGGGTTTCACCCAGACCCAGCAGGGGCTCCGCGCCCCTGCACCCGCGCCAGGGCCAGCCCTGGACCAGGCATTGTTTCGTCCGCTTCGCGTGCGAAACAAGGAGTTTCAGAGAGCTACGATCGGATCGCACTCCAGCCCCAACAGCTCAGCACGGATCTCCGCGACCAGGAAAATCGATCCCGCCACCACCACGACATCGCCCGGCCGCGATAACTCCAGCGCTCGCTTGATTGCCTCGCGCGGGTCAGCTACGACATCGCCCGGTTGCCGGTCGACCATTTCTTTGAGCGGCGCCGGCACGCGACCCTTCGGCGCCGCATACACGCGACGATCCGCAAGCGGGCCAAGCAAATCCAGCATCGCCAACCACGACTTGTCCGCCAACGCGCCGAAAATGAGCACCACGCGATCGGGAGATAATCCCAACGATTTCACGTGCGCCGCGAGCATCGACGCTCCCTCGGGATTGTGCGCACAATCAAGCAACACTTGCACGCCATTGCACTCGATTCGTTCCAGCCTGCCCGGCCACTTCGCCGACGACAAACCCGTTTCGATTGCCGGCAATATTTGTGGGAAGACGGAGGCAGCAAATTCGGACAAACTTGCCGCAATCGCCGCATTCGATAATTGATGCGCCCCGGCAAGAGATAGGTTTGTCGAAATATTACGATTCGATGGTAAAACGATTTGGGCGCGACAGCCCGCCGCCGTCGCCGCGATTTCCTGACCCACTCGAACCACGGGCGAAGCTCCCACGTTCGCCGCAACTTCGAGCGCGGCAGACAACGCTTCGGATGGCAAAGGCCCCAGCACCACGGGCACGCCCGGCTTGAAGATGCCCGCTTTTTCACGCGCTATCGCATCCAACGTATTTCCAAGGACCGCCGTGTGATCAAACGATATCGACGTTATCGCTGTGGCCAGCGGCCGAGTTATCACGTTCGTCGCATCGAGTCGCCCACCAAGCCCCACTTCGAGCACGCCGATATCTACGCCTTCCGATTGGAACAGGACAAACGCCACGAGCGTCAAAACCTCGAAAAACGTAGCCTGATCATCCACCACCGCATACACGCGCTCGAACGCATCCGCGAGCGTTTCATCTGAAGCCGGCTCACCATCGATACACATACGCTCGGCCAGCCGACACAAATGCGGCGACGTATACAAGCCCGTTCGCAAACCCGCGGCACGCAGGATCGACGCAACCATCGCGCTCGTCGAGCCTTTCCCGTTTGTCCCGGCAATATGAACATACGGCACGGCCAAGTGCGGGTCACCTAGTTTGCCCAAGGCCGCATGCACCCGATCGAGCCCGAGGAACATGCCAAATCGTACGCGCCGCGAAAGCGCCTCGATAAACGAATGCAATCGTGCCGAAGTCATCGTCGAGGAGTCATCGTCGAGGAGAAGAAGAATGCGCTGGCGGGACCTGGTCACGCCGCTTGCGTTTGCCATTACGCATATGTTCGAGCAACAGGCCGATCGTCTGTTTCATTTCGAGACGCGAAACGATGATGTCGATCATTCCGTGCTCGAGCAAAAACTCGGCCCGCTGAAACCCCGGTGGAAGGGTTTGCCTAATCGTGTTTTCAATGACGCGCGGCCCGGCGAAGCCAATGAGCGCTTTGGGCTCGGCCAGGTTGACATCTCCGAGGAATGCGAAGCTCGCCGCCACGCCGCCCGTCGTCGGATGCAGCAACACCGATAAAAACGGAAGGTTTTGCTGGCGAAACCGTTCGAGCGCCGAAACGCTTTTGGCCATTTGCATGAGCGACAGAATGCCCTCTTGCATCCTTGCGCCACCGGAAGCAGATAGCAGCACGACGGGCAATTCTTCTTCCGCCGCACGCTCGAATAGGCGCGTAATCTTCTCGCCCACGACGCTGCCCATGCTGCCGCCCATGAAGGCAAACACGAAAGCGCCATAGGCAATAAGGTGCCCATTGACCTTCGCGCGACCTATTTCAATGGCCTCGAGCTCGCCCGTTTTTTTCTGCGACGCAGCGATCCGTTCCTTGTAGGTCCGACCATCACTGAAATGCAATGGATCGCCAGGCAGCAAATGCTCGTCCCAACGTTCGAGCAATCCTTCATCACAGAGCAATTCGCGAAACCCGGACGCACCGAGCTTGTGGTGATGGCCGCACCGCGGACAAACCTCGAAGTGAGCCGCGAGGTCGTCCGCAGTGATGGTCTCGGCGCAGCCTTCGCAACGCCGAAACACGCCAGCGCCAATCGAGCGTTTTTCATGAGCGCTCGGTGGCGTTTTTTCGGGCCATCCCATCGTCAACCGCCAATATCGATTTCTTTTAGGTCGTGCGGAATCAAAAGCGCCGGCTCGGTCTTCTCTTGAATCTCGCGCGCACTAATACCAGGAGCAAGCTCGCGAAGCACCAAACCCTCGGGCATGATGTCGATCACCGCCAAGTCCGTGATGATCCGATGCACGACCCCACGGCCGGTGAGCGGAAGCGCGCATTCCTTCAATATCTTCGGCGCGCCACTCTTGGCCGCATGATCCATGATCACGACGACCCGCTTGGCCGAAGCCACGAGGTCCATCGCGCCCCCCATGCCTTTGACCATTTTTCCAGGGACCATCCAATTGGCCAGGTCGCCCTTTTCCGATACTTCGAGCGCCCCGAGAATGGCCAAGTCGATATGGCCTCCTCGAATCATCTCGAAACTCTCGGAACTCGAAAACGTCGAAGCGCCCGCGACCATCGTGACCGTTTCTTTACCGGCATTGATGAGATCGGCGTCTTCCGAGCCGGCGTCGGGCCAAGGCCCGATTCCAAGCAGCCCGTTTTCGCTCTGCAAAACCACGTTCATTCCCGGAGGAATGTAGTTGGCCACGAGCGTGGGCATACCAATACCGAGATTCACATAATATCCGTCACGAAGCTCGGCTGCTGCGCGGCGTGCAATCTGCTCTCGCGAAAGGCCCATGATTACTCCTTATACCGCCCCAGCAGGCTTTCGAACCGTCCGACGCTCGATGCGCTTTTCGAATTTCTCGCCCTTGATCAGGCGATGCACGTAAATGCCCGGCGTGTGAACGGTGTCCGGATCGAGCTGCCCCACGTCGACGATTTCTTCGACTTCGGCAATCGTGATTTTCGCTGCCGTGGCCATCATCGGATTGAAGTTCCGCGCCGTGCGACGATAAATCAAGTTTCCACTGCGATCGGCCTTCCATGCCTTGACCAGCGCAAAGTCACCTTTGATCGCTGGCTCGAGCACGTAATCGCGACCGTCGAAAGAGCGAATCTCTTTCTTGTCCGAATACTTTTTGACCGTCCCGTCAGGGTTGTAAAGCACCGGCAAACCACCTTCGCTGATCGCCGTGTGCGCTCCGGTCGGCGTGTAGAACGCTGGAATGCCCGCGCCACCCGCTCGAATTCGTTCGGCCAGCGTTCCTTGCGGCGTAAGCTCCACTTCCAGCTCGCCAGTCAAGTATTGCCGCTCGAACTCTTTGTTTTCGCCGACGTACGACGAAATCATCTTTCGGATCTGTTTGTTCCTGAGCAAGATGCCCAAGCCGAAATCATCGACTCCGCAGTTGTTCGACACGACGACGAGGTCCTTCGTGCCGAGCTCGCGAAGAGCCGCGATGCAGTTTTCGGGGATGCCACAAAGGCCAAACCCGCCCGCAAGGATCGTCGCGCCATCGGGGATGTCCCGGCATGCATCAAGGGCGCTCTGGTAGACCTTGTTCATACGGCCCGAGTGCTACCAGAGCCGAGCGCAGGTAGCCAGAACGAATGACGTCGCTCGAAACTTGGCCCCGTCCTACGGGCACGCGTATCACCCGAAACGTGCGAAGCCCGCTTCGATTCCTCGCCTTGACGCTCACCCTGGCCCTGTGCAGTGCGCCGATGCTTTCCGCTGAAGCAGCGGGGCCCGCGTCACGCGCCAGCCACAAGCCAACCCATCCTGCACGACGAGCCAAGACGGAGCCGTCCGCAGTCACGCGCCCTGGGCGCGCAGCCATAAAAGCTGCACCCGAGCCCAAGCCCGCGCCCAAGCCCATACGCGCCGATTCTGTCGGACCGCCGAACGAAGGGCGACTCGAAGGAGGCATCCGACTCGACATGTCGAAGCCGTACTTTCGTGGAGTCGCGACACATCACGCACTCGATACGCGCTGGGGCCTGCCAGCTCTCGTGCACGCGATCGATCGCGCCGCCAAAGCCGTTTCGAAGAAGTACTCCGGAGCCACGCTCGGCGTAGGTGATTTGTCGAAACGTGGCGGAGGCGAGTTGGCCAGACACAACTCGCATGAAAGCGGCCGTGACGCCGATCTCGGGTTTTACGTGGTCGATGGCCAAGGAAAATCCGTTGCACGTCCAACGTTCGTGAAGATCAACGACAAACTGCACGCGGAGAGCATTTCCGACGCTCGCTTCGATGTTGCAAGAAACTGGCTCTTCATCCAAAACCTACTGCTCGATCGTGACGCTCGCGTGAGCCACATCTTCGTCGCCGATCCGATCAAGCACGCACTTCTCGCACACGCGAGGTCGCGCGGGATCGCGCATGCGCTCTACGTGCGCGCGGCGATGGTGATGATGCAGCCGACGGGCGGATTGCCTCACGACGATCATTTCCACGTGCGAATTTCGTGTCCGTCATCGATGCGCAAGAGCTGCGTGGAATATGCCAAGAACGCGCCGAGCAAAGCGAAACTGAGCAAAAAACGAGGAAAACAGCGCCCTACGATGCGCACGCCGGCGCGAAAAGTTGCGAC
>CAZETM010000456.1:0-7769 GCA_964514885.1 uncultured Polyangium sp.
TTGAGACTTGAGACTTGAGACTTGAGACTTGAGACTCCACAAAAGGCTACGAGGAGGCGTTTAGGCCTCCTCGTAGTCACTTGGTTCGAATGTTACGCGCGTGAAGTAGTTGTTACTTCTTCGCGGCTTCCTTCATGACCATGTCGATCATCTTCTTGAACTTCGGGAACGGCTGCGCGCCGCTGATGAAGTAACCCGTCGTCGAGCCGTTGGCCGAGATCAAGAAGGCCGGCGTGCCGCTGATGCCTGCCTTGTCGGCGATGGCGCTCTCGGCCTCGATGAACTTCTTGTGCTCTTCCGTGTCGAGCGCCTTCTTGAACTTGTCGAGGTTCAAGCCGAGTTCCTCGGCTGCCTTCTCCATCGTGGGACGGGTGAAGGCTTCGGGCGTACCGGCACTCTTGAAGAGCGCGTCGTGCATGCCCCAGAAGCCCGCGTTGCCCTTTTGCTTCTTGGCTTCTTCAGCCGCGAGAGCTGCAGGCATCGCGTTCTTGTGGAAGGGCAGGGGTTTGTGGCGCCAAACGATCTTGAGTTTGTCGCCGAACGCCTTCTCGACCTGACCAACCGTGTCCTCTGCGCGCTTGCAGTACGGGCACTCGAAGTCGCTGAAGATCTGGATCATGACCTTCGCCTTGTCGCTGCCCTTCCAGGCTGCTTCGGCGGGCGGCACGTCGACCGTCTTCGTCTCGGGCGGCGGGGGCGTCTTGCCGTCCTTGATGATGGTGTCGTACAGCTCCTTGGGCGCGACGCCCTTGGCGAGCATCTCCTGAGCTTTCTTGATTTCCTCGTCGATGATGGCCTTGAACTTCTCGATCGGTTGAGCACCGACGAGACGGCGACCGTTGATGAAGAAGTGCGGTGTGCCGCTCGCTTGCAGATCGTCCGCGAGGTCCTGATCTGCCTTGATCTGCGCCTCGTACTTCTTGTTGACGATCGCGTCCTTGACCTTGTCGACGTCGAGTCCGAGTTCCTTGGCGTAACCGAGGAGATCTTCGTCGGCGAGCTTCTGGTTGTTCTTCCAGAGCAGGTCGTAAGCGGACCAGAAGCCGGTATCACCCTTTTGCGCACGCGCTTCGAGGGTCAACTCCGAGGCGGGCTCGGCGCGGGGATGCATCGGGAGCGGGTTGTGCTTCCAGACAAACCGCACCTTGTCGCCGTACGTCTTGACGATTTCGTCCATCGTGGGGACGACGCGGACGCAGAAGGGGCACTGGAAATCGGACCATTCGATGATGGTCACGAGCGCCGTGTCGGGGCCCTTGGCGGGCGAGCCGGCGACGGGCACCTTCCAAACGCTCTTGTCCTCTGCGGGCTCTTCACGCTTCGCTGCGGGAGGCGCCTTCGCCTTGTTCTCTTGCGAGAGCTTGGCGTAGACCTTCTCGGGCTTCGTGCCGCTCGCGACGAGCTTCGCTGCTGCTGCGAGCTGCTCATCGATGACGGCCTTGAACTTGTCGATCGGCTGCGCGCCCGACAAGAGAATGCCATTGATGAGCGACGCGGGCGTACCCGACACGCCGGAAGCTTTGCCCGTGGCGAGGTCTGCATCGACCTTCGCAGCGAACTCTTGCTTGTCGAAAGACGCCTTGAACTTGGCCTTGTCGACACCAGCTTGAACCGCCCACACCTCGAAGTTCTCAGGCGTCAGCGCGCGCTGATTCTGGAACGCGAGCTCGTGGAACTTCCAGAACGCTTCGGAGCCCTTGAGACGGAAAACCGTTTCTGCTGCAACGGATGCCGGGCGCGCGTTCTTGTGGAACGGAAGCGGATTGGACTTCCAAACGATACGCAGCTTCTGCGGTCCGTACTGCTCGCGAAGTTGCGTGAGCGTTGTTTCGACCTTCGTGCAGAAGGGGCACTCGAAGTCGCTGAAAAGCACCAGCGTGACAGGCGCCGAGCGCGAGCCCCACGTGGGGTCCTTCGACGAGATCGGGATGGCGGCATCCGAGTCGTCCCATGCACCAGCGCTCGAGCCTTCAGGAGCGATCTCCGCCGAGGAGGTACCACGAGCACCAGCTCCACGGTCGACGCCCCACATCAGCGCCATGCCCGCCATGAAGCACAGAAGGAAGCCGACGATGGCAGTTCCCTTGTTCATGATTCTTGTTCTCTCTTTCCCATTGTGATGCCTGCAAAGCCGCGGGTTTGTCCCTTGGTACTGCAAACAAGCCTGGTCCCGACTGGTTTGTCGGAACGAAACTTTTCTTACGTGGCGTAGTTCTCGCGAACGACGCCTAAGTTTTTCTCGACGCACGGTCCAGAGCGGTTCTCCGAGCCTTGTGGCCCGTGGAAGATCGATCCGATTCGTTCGTCACTTCGCCTGCGCAGCTACGTGCTGGTCGGGCGGGACTTCGATACACAGTCGAAGCGGGTGTTTGACGACGTCCGCCGATGCTTGGTAAGTAGCCCGTTCACTTCGCACCGAGCGCGAAGGGTCGAACGTGCACTTGTTGGCAAAGACGGCAGTCGCCACGCGGCAACTCCAAACCCCAGCGCTGTCAAACGCGGGGCCGGAGCGTAATCACGCACGTGGTGGATGGTAAACTTCGGGGTCAAACCCTGAGAGCGGTGCACCGATCACGACGAACATCGGCGGCAGATCCACGAACAGCCGAGGACGAACCAAAAGCTGCTCAGTGAGGATCGCTTGATCGATGTTTACCCAAGACAAACCCACTGAGCTGTGATCAGGACCGGGCGCACTGGCCAAAGGGCCATGCTGCAGGCCGTCGCACGAGACCACGGCATCGATGCGGCCATCCGACATCGGATGAATACGGCCAGGCGCGAGAACCGTGGCCGCTTGCGCATCACACATCGCCGCGACCTGCGAATCGATGTCGTCGGATGCCGACAAGCCGGCGCGACAATCTTCCGATTCGACAACGTCCGTCTGTCGCAAGGACTGCACGACCGGACCGAAGGCCGACACGGCGTCGCCGTCACAGACCGGGATGATGGCGGCGTAAACGCTGAGCGGCAAAAGCCACGTAGCGGCGAAAAACGCCACCATGGCCAGGGCACGCAACAGCGCGATCCGCAACATCGGTCGATCCATACCCGACTCGAGTCTGCTCGGCAATTGTGAATTGTGCAACGATGGTACGTGGGGTGAGAAAATGATGCTCGGGTTGGAATCGGCGTGGTGCGGATTGCCTAATTGTTCAACCTGGGTCGGCTTGGGCTCAAGTTAGCGATACATCTGTATTTCAAGGTGCAAAGCAAGCTTAACCTGGGTCGGACTTCTGGCGACTTGTCGAGCTTGGATCCAAATGTGCGACATGTGTGTCCAAATATTTGGCCCACTTTATCCTACATGTGTACCGTTCGTCCATGGCCACCGCCCCGCTCGATTCCGACCGCTCTTCGCGAGCTGCAGCGTCCTCTTCCGACGCTAGCGGCAAAGCTTCGCAACCTGAAGAACAACACGGCCTCGCCTTGGGCGACGAGCTTCCTCGACCGCTCGGCCGCTACCTTCTGCTCCGCAGACTCGCTCGCGGCGGCATGGGCGAAGTTTTTCTCGCTTCGACCATGGGCATCGAAGGTGCTGAACGACCCATCGTCGTCAAAGTCATCCGTCGCGATCACTCGGCCGATCCAAGCTTCATCGCCAGGTTCCTCGATGAAGCGCGCGTTCAAGCGCAGCTTCAGCATTCCGGCGTCGCGCAGGTCATCGAAGCGTCGATCGATGACGTCAGCGGCGAGCCATATGCCGTTGTCGAGCACATCGAGGGCAAGAGTCTTGGAGACGTGCGCAGCCGATCGCTCGCGCTTGGGTATCGCATCGGTTGGGCCGATGCCGTTGCACTCGTCACGATGATCGCCGAAGCCCTCGCGCACGTGCACGAGCGCAAAGATCCTTCGGGGCGCGGTTTGGCCATCGTGCACCGGGATCTGTCGCCGCAAAACGTGATGGTCAGTTATGGCGGCGACGTGAAGATCATCGACTTCGGTACGGCTCGTGGCCTCAACCGTCGTTGTCGCACCGTCAGTGGGGTTGTTTTTGCCAAACCCGGCTACGTCGCACCCGAGGTCGCCAATGGCGATACCGGTGATGCACGCGTCGACATGTATGCGCTTGGCGTGATGCTCTGGGAGCTGTGCGCGGGGCGCCGTTTCTTGCAAGGTGATGCCGCCGTGCACATGGCGGCAGTCGCGAAAAACGCGATGAGCTTGCCTCCGATTGCCGTCGATGTCGGTGCCCCGATCGAGATCGATCTCATGCTGGCCAAGCTCACCGCATTCGATGTCGACGAACGATATGCCGCGGCCCGTCTTGCAGCGCGTGATCTCGCCAAACTTCTCGCTTCGGCACCTGCGTTGCCTGGAGGAGAACGTGGCGTCCGCGCTCGCACCGCGAACGTCATGGCGAACCTTTTTCCGTCGGAGCCTGGCAAGTGTCGTCGCGAGTTTGCACGCCTTGTTTCAGCGGCACGAGCTGCTGCTGCTGCGCTGCCGGCTCCTCAGGCAAACGCCAAGGATGAGCCTGCGGTTCTTTCGGACGCACCCACGGTTGGCGAAGGCGTTTTACCCGGTACGAGGCTCCGGCTCATCCGCGAAATTGGCGGAGGCGCGAGCAGCGTTGTGCACGAGGCCGAGCATGTGGATCTTGGCCGTCGCGTTGCCGTGAAGATCCTCGCGCCCGAGCATGGTGCTTCGCCTGAGTATGCCGCTCGTTTCCGCCGCGAAGCTCGAGCCATGTCGCGTTTGAACCACGACGGCCTCGTGCAACTTCACGACTTCGGTCGTGCCGGCGATGGTCGATTCTTCTGCGTCATGGAGCTGCTTCAGGGCGAGACCGTCGAAGCGCTTCTCGCGCGAGATCGCGAAGTTGATTGGCAGGCTGCGATGCGCATTGGCCTTCGAGTGCTCGGCACGCTCGAAGCGGCGCACACCGCCGGAGTCATTCATCGCGATGTCAAGCCCGCGAACATCTTCTTGACCCGCGAAGGCCAAGTCAAAGTGCTCGACTTCGGACTTGCCCACACGCCCGAGGACATTGGCGAAGCAGCGCTTGGCTCGCCCAACGGTGAGAATGCTGTCGCGGCTGGTTTCACGCTGTTTGGAACGCCCGAATACATGGCCCCCGAGCAAGCTGCGGGTGGTCGAGTCGACGGTCGAGCTGATCTGTATGCGCTCGGCTGCGTGCTTTACGAAATGGTCACCGGCCAACTTCCGTATTTGGGTGCGAGCGCTGCGGCGATCGTCGATGCGAAGATGAAAGGCAGCCCCGAGCATCCGCGAGATCGCGCGCCGAACAAGCGTCTTCCCGATGCGATCGACGAGCTGCTCATGAAAGCGCTATCGCGTCACCCGGGTTTGCGATTCCAAACCGCACACGAAATGCGTGAAGCCATGTTGCATGCGCTTGGAGCACCCGAGCGAGCACGCAGCCGTCGTAGGGCCGTGGGCTTCTCTGCGCTCGCTTCCGTGATGGCCTTCGCAGCCGTTCTGTTTGCGGGCAAAGCCGACGAGATCCGCCACCTCTTGCCGCAGTCCCTTTCGTTGTCGCCCGTGGCTGAAGTCCCGGCACTCGTGGTTCCAGCCTCGACCGAGCAGCCGGCATCAGCCACTCCGCCTGTCGATCTCGAGCTCGTGATCGAGACCGAGTTACCGAACGACAAACCTGCGAACGAGCCGTCAGAAGTCGTGAAGATTTCGGAATCTGGAGCGACGATCGTACCAGTAAAACCGCGCTCCAAGTCGTCCAAGTCCGAACGATCTCGATCGGCCGCGACAAACTCCGAAACCGGAGAAGATGCAGAAGGCATCAGCCTCGATCCCGAAGCGATCATTGCCTCGATCGATGACGATCCTGCTCCGACGCCGAGCGTAGACTCGAACAAGCCCGTCGTGATCGATCCTGCCGCAGCGCTCGATGCTGTGACGCAAACGGCTCAGGTTCTCGTTGATCCACCGGCCAGCCCGTCCGCGGACAAACCTTCTGCGTCCACGGAGTCTGCGCCTGGCGCGGTGGCGAAGGCCGAGCCCAAGTCACCGGGCAAGTCCAAGATCGCCAAAGCGAGTGGCGGCAAGGACAAAGACGAACAAGCTCGTCTTCGTCGCAAGCGTAAAACCCGCATGGCGCAGAAGGCACCAGAAACCGCTGCCACGACCAAGCCGGCAAGCGTGACCAAGAAGTAGCCCTACGAATCTCCGTAAATCGTGAGCAGAAACCGCGCTCTTCCGGGCGCATTTTGCTCGCCCAACTGCCCCCACGTTGTATACCGCCCGCACATTAAATGGCCCAGATCGCTCCGCCTGTAGCCACCGGCTCCAATGAGGTCACCTCGGGCCCTCCGCATCGCGCGATTCTTCGTCTCGCGTTGCCTACGGTCGGAGCGATGCTCACCCAGAGCGTCGTCAACGAAATCGACATCGTTTTCTTCGCTCGGCTGCCATGTCCCGAGTCGTCGAATGCGCAGGCGGCTCTGCTCCCGTCACTCATCATCTTGTGGCTCTTCGGCGGCTCGCTAAGTGCCATCAGTGTCGGCACCCAAGCGTTCGTTGGACGAAGGTTTGCCCAGAAAAACAATGAAGAAGTCGGCGGGGTTCTCGGCAATGCCGTCTTCTTCTCCGTCCTCGCGGGCGTTGTTTTTTCGATCATCGGTTACCTGGTCACGCCCGCGATTCTCTCGGTGCTCATCAAAGTCGAAGGACCTCGGCTCGCTGCGGAGTCGTACCTGAAGTGGCGCCTGCTCGGCGTTACCTCCATGGTCACGACGTTTGCGTTCAAAGCTTTCTTCGACGGCATCGGCAAGACCCACGTCCATCTCGTCTCTGCCGTGGTGATGAACGCGATCAACATTGCCCTCTGTTCCGTGCTGATTTTCGGCAACGAAACGCTTGGTGTTTCCAAGATGGGCATTGCCGGCGCAGGTATCGCCGGGTTTGTCTCGACCTATGTCGGCTTGGCCATCATGGTCGGCTACGCGCTCAAGGCCGAGTTTCGTAAGACGTACCGACCGTTTGTCTTGGCTAAACTCGACAAGGCACTCACCTGGTCGATCCTCAAGCTGTCGATTCCTAGCAGCATCGCCACCATTGCCGTGATGACCGGCTTCGCTCTCTTCGCTGCGATCGCCGGCAAGCTCGATGAGGTCAATCCCATCGGTGTCGTCTCCGCCATGTGCCCAGGCGGCAGGGCCGAGCCCGTCAACGGTGCAGCCACCACGGTCATCGTTGGAGTCCTCAAACTCACCTTCACCGCCTGCCTCGCGTTCGGCACGTCCACGGCCACGCTCGTTGCGCAGTCCCTCGGTGAAAAGAGGCCGGATCGCGCCGAACTGTTTGGCTGGACGTCCGTTCGTCTCGGCCTGCTCATCTTCGGTGTCGTCGGCGTGTGCGAGATGCTCTTCGCCGAACAAGTTCTCGCGTTCGTTTCACACAGCGAGATCGTGCGTGCGACGGCCCTCGGCCCGATGCGTTTGGCCGGTGCTTGCACCCCCATGATCGCCGTCGGGATGATCCTCACGCAGGCGCTCTTCGGTGCGGGAAACACGCGCTACGTGATGATCGTGGAACTCATTCTCCACTTCCTGTGCCTCGTGCCACTCGCGTGGGTTCTCGGCATCACGCTGAACATGGGTCTGATCGGGATTTGGATCGCCGGCGCTGTGTACGCAGCGGCTCTCGCGGTGCTCATGGCACTCGAGTTCAAGCGGGGTAACTGGAAGAAGATCGCTCTCTGATCCAAGAGCATGTTGAACAGTAAATCCGCGTCGGTTTGACCGCGAAGCGGACAAACCGAAACTGGTCCAGCGCTAGCTGGTCCG
>CAZETM010000457.1:0-7762 GCA_964514885.1 uncultured Polyangium sp.
GCAGATGTAGCTCCGGCTCGTCAATGAGCACGACGATGTCCTGGGTAGGTTTTTGCCGAATTGCTTTGGCCGCCTTCTGATGCTCCGAAAATGCCCATACGAGCAAATACGCGAACGCGAGCACTCGACGCACGCCCGCAGAGGCATGAGTGACCGGAACGGTGCCAAACTCGGTGACCAGCGTGGGAATCTCGCGCCGATCATCCAGGCGGATGAGCTGCGGTTTGCCGAGCACCAGCGGTTCGTCAGGCGAAGACAAGACGTGCAGTACGCGCCGCAATGCCTCGAACTCGGACGATTTTGCCCGATCCTGCCAGCTTGCCCAATCCGCAATGAGCCCGCGAATAACCGTTCGCTTACCCCCTTGAACGCCGGAATCTGGAATTTCTTTGCCGTCCCAAACCTCATGATTGCGCAAGACGATTGCGGCGTCTCCAAACGTCGCCAATCCCCCTTTCGCATATGCGGCATCCCATATCGCATACGTCCCATCGGCGCGCGCATAGACCACCAAACTGCGGGGCGCTTCTTGCATGCGCCGCTGCCCCCATTGCTGCGTGTCCCAGGTCCATTCCCCGTACACCGTCGAGCTTGCTTCCACGGGAGCATCATGCGGCTCGAGTTGCGCTTCAATGGTGGGCGTAAGGTCATCGATTCCGCGCCCGTCACCGGTGCAGTCAACGCGACCTGCACCGGATCCTGTGCCTCGCCCGTCACCGGTGCCGTCGCCATGGCCTGCCCCAGCTCCTGTGCCTCGCCCGTCACCGGTGCCGTCTCCAACGCCATCGAGAAAGTCCATAGCGGGCTGCGGTGGACGCCACGGAAACGCCCTTTCTGCTGCCCACGTGGTTGTCAGAACCCACCAAACCACATCGAGAACGAACGTCTTGCCGAGCCCGTTGTCACCGGTCAGCACGTTCAGTCGCGGGGCGAAGTCAAACCCCAGCGAACGAGTCGGACCGGTGTCTTTGATGGTCAGTTGTCGGATCACGATGCAACCGTTCGCATTGGCCAAGAATATTTCTCGGCGCCCGTCTCGTAGCACATCCGAATCGACCGAATGAAGAGACTTGCGAACGGCCTGGCCTCCCAGCAAAGCCGGTAGCCGAATGGGTTTCTTCGGCACGGTTTGTCCAAGCGCTTCTTCGTCCTCGGCGCACTAGCAACCATGCTACAGCCCTCCCGCCATGCCGAAACCTTTCGATCCCGTCGTCGTTCCCCCGCTCGAACAACAACACGGACAAACTTTTCCTCGCCTCGTCGAACTCATGCAACGCCTCCTCGCGCCCGATGGATGCCCTTGGGACCGAAAGCAAACGCTCCCCACCCTGCGCAAATATGTGCTCGAAGAAGCCTGCGAAGTCATCGATGCCATCGAATCCGGTGATCGCAAAGAGCTACGTGACGAGCTGGGTGATCTGCTCTTGCAAATCGTGTTTCAAGCCGAGCTTGGGCGGGCCGAGAAAGCGTTTGGCCCGGACGATGTCATTGCCGCGATCTGCGACAAGCTCGTCCGTCGACATCCCCACGTCTTCGCTGATGTGTCGGTCGAAGATGCCGATGAAGTGTTGCGCAATTGGGAAGCGATCAAGGCGCAGGAACGAGCTGCAGCGAATCAAGCCGACAAGAGCATGCTTTCAGGAGTGCCGCGAAGTTTACCCGCGCTCGTGCGTGCTCAGCGCATTGGCGAAAAGGTCTCGCGCGTCGGGTTTGATTGGCCAAACGCTACCGGCTCACGAGCGAAAGTGGCGGAGGAACTGCGTGAGCTCGACGAAGCCATCGACAAAGGCGATCAAGATGCGATCGAGGCCGAGTTTGGCGATGTGGTTTTTGCGCTCGTCAACTTGGCGAGGCATCTACACATCGATGCCGAGGGTGGTTTGCGTCGCACGATTGATAAGTTCACGACGCGCTTTGCTCATGTCGAAGCGCGGGTGCGCGACAATCACGGCGGCTTTCCGGATACGGCATCGGGCGGCCCGCTACCGCTCGAACAGCTCGATGAGTATTGGGAGGAATCGAAGCGATCTGATAAGTAGGCGCAATGAGCGAACAGGTACTTTTGGTCGAGCGTCATGGAGCGGTTGCGGTGGTGACGCTGAACCGGCCGCATACGAAGAATGCCCTGGACACGGCGACGCTCAGTGCGTTGCTCGAGACGTTGCCCAAGCTGTCCGATGATGACTCGGTGCGCACGGTCGTCCTCACGGGCGCTGGTGGAGCTTTCTGCTCGGGTGCGGATCTCAAGGCCGCGATGTCCAACCCCGAAGCGTTTACGAACATCGGCGCGACGATGGACCGTTATCACGGAGTCATTCGCGCCATCGTGAACACACCGAAACCGTACGTCGCCATGGTCGAAGGACCTGCCGTCGGATTTGGATGCGACCTAGCGCTCGCGTGTGACCTGCGTTTGGTTTCGACCGACGCGTACTTCGAGCATCGGTTCGTCAAGATCGGACTCATGCCCGACGGTGGTGGAACGTTTTGGATGCCGCGTTTGATCGGCTTAGGACGCGCGATGGAACTGATGCTCACGGGTGATCGCGTCACGTCGGATCGCGCGTTGTCGCTCGGCTTGGTCAATCATGTGTTTGCGTCGTCCGACTTGCGTCACGAGACGATGAAGCTGGCGGAAAAACTCTCGAAGGGCCCGCCGCTTGCGTATGCAGAAATCAAGCGGGCGGTGCAGGCGAGTCTTGGTGGCACGATTGACGCTGCGCTCGATCGTGAGCGTGCGGGACAAACCAAGCTGCTGCAATCGGGCGACTGCATGGAAGGCGTCATGGCTTGGATGGAGAAGCGCGAGCCTTCGTTTGGGGGCAAATGACCTTCCCGTAGTGGTCGGATGGCGCAACGCCTCCGTCCAAGTTCGTCAGGACAACCTCGCAGCGGAGCAGTGTTCCGCGTCCCGTACCAAGCTCTAAACCGTGCACGAAAATGTCGTCGATGCTTCGCGCGTGAGCGTCGCGTGCGGGTTTCGTTTTGTAGCGAAGGTACGTCCCGGATCTCGTCACGAACGAGCAGCAAGTGCTTTTCGCAGGGTGAGTTTTGGTTGGAGACGTGATACGAGCGGGCCTTGCACAACGGGAGGCGAACAGTGGCCACGCGAGTTGTCGGTTTCGGAGCAGTCGTTCTTCTTGCACTCGGTTCCTTGCTCGGATGCTCGAAGCTGGAGCCAAAAGAGTGCGATAAAATTCGCGGCGAAGCATTCGATCTCATCAATGCCGCGCAGCACTGCAACGTCGACGCGGACTGTTTTCAGAGCACGTGGCCCGGTTGTGCTCGCGCGGTCAATGCCAAGACGACGGGTGCGGTCGGTCCGATGGCGACAAAATTCAAGCAGGGCGAGTGCGAGGAAGCGCCTATGCAGTGCAAGGAGGCGCCTGACGCGTACTGCAAACAAGGTTTGTGTGTGCACCGCGAGAAAGGCGCGCCGGAAGGCGCCGGACAGCCAGCGGGCGACGTCATCATCAAGTAGACTCTTCCGAAAAGCGCGGCGAATGGAGAATCGCCCGCCGAGGAAGGGTGCGAAACATGGCTTCGACGTGGATCTTGACCCCGTGCGTCTTGGTGGGGTTTGTCCTGGCTGCTGGTTGCGTGGGTGAGCCTCCGACGGCGCTCGAGGATCCGGCGGCGGAGTTTGGCGGAACGGAATGGTCGGACGAGGGACCTCCGGATGGTGAGGAAGCGGTCAGCGAGGACGTGAGTACGGTGGAAGGTGGGCTGAGTGGCGCGCCAGCTTTTCAGCTTCCATTTCCTTGCGGTCAGGTTTGGGCCGGACAAACCCGGACGAATCACAGCCCCGTCAATTCGCTGGACTTCAATCGATCCGATGACATTGGCGACACTATCGCTGCTGCGGCGGCGGGTAAGATCACGCGCGTCGGCAACGAAGGGAATACCAGTTATGGTCGGTGGGTCGAAATCGACCATGGCAATGGTTTTCGCACGCGATACGCGCACCTCGATTCGCAAACGGTATCGGTTGGCCAAAGCGTGAGCGCGGGTCAGAAGATCGGCACCGTGGGCAATACCGGAGGCTCGTCGGGTGCGCACTTGCATTACGAGTTGCGCAAAAATGGTATAGCGATCAAGCCCGTCTTCAATGGCCAGACGGCGTTTTTCTACGGCACCCGTAATTACACCAGCAAAAACAAATGCGATGGTGGCGGAACGACCGGCGGAAGCACGACGGGCGTTTCGGCGACGATCAACACGAGCGGGATCGAGCTCAATGTCCGGGCGGAGCCGAATACCAGCGCAGCCATCGTGGGTAAGGTTTCTGATGGCCAAAAAGTCACCATTACTTGCCAAGTCAATGGCTCGACCGTGACGGGAACGTATGGCACGACCAGCCTTTGGGACCACATTGGCAATGGCTACGTGTCGGATGCGTATGTGAATACTGGCTCCGACGGCCAGGTCGCGCCGACGTGTAAATAATTTGCTCGCTCTTTGGGCGCCCTGCAATGACGGGTCGTCCTCGAATCGCACCCCAGAATGCAGCAAGCCTTTGGTTGAGCGGGTATGTCTTTCGCCGCGCGCTCTCGGCGTCAAGCCACTGTCGCTCGTGGTATTCGTGCGCCGGAGATTCCGGTGCTGCGGGCCTGAATGAGAGTATCCTTTTGGACCGAAGCCAGATATAGGAGCCCATCGTCGAGGTAAATGATGAAGAAATATCGTTGCATGGTGTGTGAGCACATCTACGATCCCGCTGAAGGGGATCCGGGTTCTGGAATTGCGGCGGGCACGGCTTTCGAGGACCTTCCTGAAAGCTGGATTTGTCCGGACTGCGGGGCGATGAAAGCGGATTTCGAGCCCATCAACGACTGAGCGGATCTCGAAAACAGAAGATGAATGAGCTTCTTCGCTCGGCTTTGTCGGAGCTTGGGCGGAAGGTGTCGGGGTTTGACTTAGCGCCTGAAGGTGACCGTCGTGGTAGCCTTGGGGAATGATTGTAACAGGGAGGTTCGTGTGAACAGGTTGAGCTGGTTGACGAGCATTCCGCTTGGGCTTTCTGTGCTTATCTTCGGGGTGGCTTATGTCGGTTGCGACGATTCGTATCGTAGCGGCGACTCGGGAGGAGGCGCGGGCAAGGGCGGCAATGGCAATGGCAGTGGAATTGGTGGCGAAGGTGGCGACGTCATGTTCGATGTTGATGGGGCCGTTTGCATGCCCATCTGCTCGAACGATCTGCGGTCGGTCCGCAATAGCTGCGATGACAAACCCATCAAAGAATGTACGCCTGATGAAGGCTGCTTGAATGCTGTATGCATTCCCGATCCGTGCAAAGCAGCCGAAGCCGCCAAGAGTTCGGCTGGGTGCGACTACTGGGCCGTCAAGACGGCGCTTCGCCCGCAACAAGATGGCGCCTGCTTTGCAGCGTTCGTGGCGAACACGTGGGAGGAGAAAGACGTCCACATCAACGTCTCGTACGACGGCACGACGCTCAATCAGCCGTTCATCTACATTCCCAGCATCGATGGGACAGGAGCCGTCACATACAACCCTTATGACCCGATCGCCGGGTTGACTCCGGGTCAAGTCGCCGTCCTGTTTCTGTCTCGATACCCGACTGGCTCGAGCGTTCCGGATTGTCCCAAGCCTGCTGCTCTCAGCAGCGAAACCGGGTTTTTCGGTACCGGCATGGGCAAAGCCTTCCACATCACCACGGACTACCCCGTTGCGGCGTATCAGATGGTCCCCTTCGGTGGGGGCACGGCGGCCGTCACCTCGGCCACGCTGCTGTTGCCCACGAGTGCTTGGGGCAACAATTACATCGCGGTCAACGCGTACAAGGCCATTCCGGACCCTCCTGCGCCGCAGTTCCCTTTCTACGGCTATCCCTCGCTCGTCGTGCTCGCGAAAGCGGACGCGACGAAAGTCACCATCGCTCCGAACGTGAACATCATCGCAGGCGTGGGCGTTGTGGGCGCGGCTGCTGGAACGCTCGTCGACTACACGTTGAAGGCGGGTCAATTTCTGCAAATCACGCAGCCCGAAGAGCTCACGGGTAGCGTGCTCAAGTCGGACAAACCCGTGGGGGTATTCGGCGCATCGACGTGTATGAACGTGCCGACCAACCAAACGGACTGCGATTCTGGTCAGCAGCAGCTTCCCCCTGTTGGCGCCTTGGGCAACGAGTACGTCGCCGTGCGCCACAAGAGCCGTGTTCCGAATGTCGAGGAGCCGGCGCGCTGGCGTTTGGTCGGCGTCGTCAATGACACCCAACTGTCCTGGTCCCCGGTCAAACCTCCCAATGCACCGACGACGATCAAGCTTGGCGAGGTCATCGAGTTCGAGGATCCCGGACCGTTTGTCGTGCGCTCGCAGGATCCCAGCTTTCCGTTTTACCTGGGCGCCTACATGACGGGAGGCGACGGGAAGATGCCTGACCTTGCTGGTGTGGGTGATCCGGAATGGCACAACGTCGTTCCGCCGCCGCAGTTCTTGCGACGCTACGTGCTCTTTACCGATCCCACGTATCCGGAAACCAGCTTGGTTGTCGTGCGGGTCAAGTCAAAGTCCACCATGGAGTTTGCCCCGGTCACCCTCAAGTGCCGTGGTGAGATCACCGGATGGCAGCCGCTCGGTGAGTACGAATGGACCCGCGTGGACTTGGTCACGGGCAATTTCATCGGCGTCGGCGGATGCACCAACGGGCCGCAAACGATGTCCAGTGACGAGCCATTTGGCGTGACCGTTTGGGGCTGGGGCACGACACAGCAGACGCTTCGTGTGTCCTACGCGTATCCTGCGGGCGCAGGCTTCAAGCCCATCAACGAAGTCAAAGTCGAACCCGCTCCGAAATGATCGACCATGGCGAGCGCGCTGTGGGTATGCCCGCAGCGCGCGCGTCTTCCGTCTAGCCCGATCGATCCAGGGTCACGAGTCGGCGAAGTGCTAGGAATTCGCGTTCGGGCCGCTGAAAGTGATACAGGGTGCTCAACGTGATGCTTCGACGAACCTCCTTTCTGCCGCTTTGCAGCAGGCGCACCGCCAAGCCCCTTTTGGCCGGCCTCGGTTTGGGTTTGTCCCTTCTTGCGCCTGCCACCGCGCATGCGCAGATCAAGACGTTTTCCCTCGACCGACTCCAGATCGCCGGTGGTCCCACGGATGGCGTGGCGATTTGGCGCCCCGATGTCGGCGTGTCGCGCTTCTACAGTCAGCTCGGCGTTGGCTATTCGCACAACGCGTTTCGCGCGGACAACCACGTCGATGATCTCACGAAGGCCGAGACGCTCGAGGGGCCTCCCGTCGCTCGTCAGCTCAGCACGTACCTCACGGTCGGTGCGGACATTCTCGAGCGTGCCAGCATTCAGCTCACGTTCCCGCTCGTCGTGTATCAGCAGGGTTTTTCCACGGGTAACAACGCGATTGGGTTACCCCAGTACGTCGACATGCAGGCGGTCGCGCCTGGCGATCTGCGTCTCGACGGGCGCGTGGTCATCCTTCGAAACGAATCGAAATCTTTCAAGCTCGCCGCTCGTGGCTCGTTTGTTCTTCCGACAGGAAACGAGTTCTCTTTCGCCGGTGATACGAGCGCCGGTGGAAACATTTCGGTCGCGGCCGAATACGCGCACCGCAAGTTTTTTGTGACCGCCAACGTGGGTTTTTCTTTACGTCCGCGAGCACAACTTCACGAGTTCGTCGTCGGTCGCGAACTCACCTACGGCGTCGGTGCGTACTTGCCTCTCATGAAGGACCGTTTGCGTATCGGTGCCGAAGTGTTTGGCTCGATCGGCATGCTTCCCGAAA
Source organism: uncultured Polyangium sp. (assembly GCA_964514885.1). GTDB lineage: Bacteria > Myxococcota_A > Polyangia > Polyangiales > Polyangiaceae > Polyangium. Next base: position 7,762 of record CAZETM010000457.1, read on the forward strand.
C
>CAZETM010000458.1:0-7731 GCA_964514885.1 uncultured Polyangium sp.
AGGCGGGTAATACGGCGCTCCGCGTCAGCCTCAAGGCGGCCAATACGGCGCTCCGCCTCAACAAGGAGGCCAGTACAGCGCTCCCCAAGGCGGCATGATGCAGCAGCAACAAGGCCAGTACGGCGCCCCCATGGGCGGCCAAATGATGATGGGCGGCCAAGGCGGCGGTGGTGGTCTGGCGGGTCCGCGAGGACAAACCCGCAATCCAACGACCGCTCTACTCGGCACTCTGTTTTGCTGCGGCCTCTACCACATCCTCGGCGGCTACGGCATGCTGAACGAGCTGAAGGCCTACACCAAAGACGAGTCGCTGCAGCCGTGGCACATGTTCATCCCAGTCCTGAACCTGCTCCTGCTTCTCAAGCTCCCGGACATCGTTACGCGGGCGAAGCAAATGGCAGGCTCGCGCAATCAGCAGTCTGCGGGCCTGGTGATGTACCTGCTCCTCTTCCCGTTCGCGTTGGCGAAGGACCTCAACCAGGTCTGGGATCCGAACTCGGACGGGTGATCCCTCCCCCGACAAACGCAGTCGCAACCACGACGAACACCTCTGCTTTGCGCCGCGCTTTCAACGTGGCGATCGTCGCGGCTGCGTTTGTCCTAATGTACCTTCTCCGCGTTCCCATCTGCCCCTTCGCGATCATCACGCGTCATCCGTGTCCCGGATGCGGCTTGACGCGTGCTGGCTTCTCGCTCCTCCAAGGCGATCTTCACGAGGCTTTGCACCTGCATCCGCTGGTGATCCCGATCGTCCCCATCGTCGCGCTCGTGATGCTTCACGGCACCTACAACTACGTTCGCTGGGGCCGCTGGTACACGTTCGCATTCGTTCGAAACCGGATGATCACCATCGGTTCGATCGTCCTCATGGGCGCAATGATCGCCGTATGGATCGCTCGATTCCTCGGCGCCTTCGGCGGTCCTGTCGCTGTTTAGTCAAGCACGCAAAAGAGAAGCAACTGCACGCTACGGAGACGAGGATCGTACTTTCTGACGAACCCCACTGCGCACGGCGGGACTCTGCCGTCTTGCACGCTCACGAGAAGCTCGCGCCTCTTGATGAAGCGACATCGAACCTTCACGCGAAAAAGGTTTGTCCTCCAAGAGATATCGAACGTGTGCTCGCTCGAGCTCACTGCCGAGCACATCCAAAGCCTCGTCGGTCAACGAGCGCTTGAGCTTTGGAAAAACCGTGTCCTCTTCAGTATCGACGTGCCGTTCGAACCGTTCCAAAAGTGTCGCGATACGCTCGCGAAACTGTGGATCCAAAGGACTCGTGAGCGCTAACAATCGCGCTGCGGAAAAAATGCCCAACCGCTGCTCCATCGCTTGCCCCGCGCGCACCTCAACGCGCAACTTGCTCGCGCAAGCAACGTAGACGTACGCCTCTTCGATGCGCACATGCGCCTCGACAGCGCGCAGTACCGCTTCGATGGTCGTATCGACACCGGACACGCATTCCTGGTCGGCAAGCCGCCCTAGAAGTTCGCGTACGTCACGGTGTTGCTGCTCCAAAAGATCGAGTGCATCCATGGGCCCTCCCCTGGCCGCTCCGCCCACACCGCGTACCGAAAACACGGTCATGAGCGAAAACAGCGCAGCGGCTCGTCCATGGCAAAGAGCGGGCCGATCAAGCCGCAGCGCGACGCTCTCGACCAACACGGACGCGCGTCGTCGCTGGACGACCTGCACCCGCGAGCGCCACACGCATCTCGGCTGCATCCGCGTAACGCGCATCCGGATGCTTCGCCAATGCACGCGTTAGTAACGTTTCGAGCGCACGTGGAACGTTCGTCCGCTCCATCCTGAGCGGGATCGGTGAGCGCCGCAGAAGTGCCACCGCGATATCGACGTCCGCATCGCCACGAAACGGGAGCTTGCCGCAGAGCGCGTAATACAAAAGCACTGCCGCCACGAACAGATCACTACGCGTCGTGATCGCTCGACCTCGCATCATCTGCTCCGGAGACATGAAGCCCATCGTCCCCACGAGCGCTCCGCGACTGTCCTCGGTCACTCCGTCACCCGTGTCCACACCAGGCTCGTGCGCGAAACCGAAGTCGAGCACCAGGGCACGATCACGACCACTTGCATCGCGCTCGATGAACACGTTCTCCGGAGTGAGATCGCGATGCACGATGCCCGCTGCGTGCACGGCCTCGAGCCCCGCAAGAACCTGATCGACGATGTCGATCGCTCGACCAAGGGCAAGAGGTCCGTCCTGACGAACCATCTCGCCAAGCGTGCGGCCCGTGTACAGATCCATGAGCGCATACGGCCGCCCATCGACGAGTACTCCATGCCCAATCACAGGTGCCACGTTCGGATGCACGACGCGCAGGGCGAAACTCACCTCGCGCCAAAACCGTCCAACGATCCCCGCATCGGCGGCATCACGGACACGAATTGTTTTGAGCGCCAAACGTTGTCCCGTCAGGAAATTCCTGACGGCGTACACAATCGCCATCCCACCAACGCCGACGACACCCTCGACGAGAAACCCCGGCAATACGGCCGGAATCCCTTCGGTTTGCGTCTCGCTACGGAGCTTCCCTGCGATGTCGGTACGGAGATCCATGATCGGCCAGACAGGCATTCCCGCACGCCGGGGGTCAGGAAGCACCTGATTTTTTGATCAAGTGAGAAGATCTCTTGATCCGAGGCGAACGTCATGCAGTGGCGACGAAATATCGACGAACGGGCCGAACAGGCTGAACGTCGCGAGCCTCAAACATCTGTCAGTGACGCAATTCCATACAGCTCGAACGTTTCGAGCAGGTCGGCACTCAACAGATTGACTTTCGCTTCGCGACGAACGTGAGCGCGTGGAGCGGAGTGAGACTGTGAATTTCCACCGAGCGAAGCATCTCTACCGCAGAGTTTGTCTTGACCTCTGCCACGTTCGCCGGGACAAACGGATCGATCTGCACGTGGTCGTCGTCGATCACGAGCGCATCACCCGCGCTCACCTCGGGTCGTATGTGGTCAAACGATGTGCAACGTCCGCCGAACGCGAGGGAAAACTGTGGTCGAATGGTCGGATCGTTTTCTCAGTCGATGCCGTTCCCACCGGACAGCCCGAGGATCGTGTTCACGAGCGCCTTCAACTCTGGACACGCCCGAATCGCGACCATCAGATCTTGATCTCGCAGAATGGCCTGCGGATCTTTGGTCTTTATGTACTTTCGTTTATGTGCGCCCGTCTGGTACGCGTCATTGAGATGATACGCTGGCGGCTTTTGGTGATTGACTGTTTCCGGTGCGCCATTTGGCGGATTGCGACTGCATTTGGCATGCTTCGTGATTCGGTCCCAATACGGCAACAGCCATGCTTCAAAGTCATGCAATGCCACGTGAGCGTGAAATCGTGTTTCTGTCCCGACCCACTCCCGAGCTTTGTCCTTCGCTTCTTGTGCCGTATGCCATAGCCCCTTACCGGGATTTCGTCGATCGACATAAACATCCGTCAACCAAATGACGTGATCGGCAGGATCTTTACCCGACAGATAATTCTGAACGTGGCGTCGTAATGGCTCTCCGGTTGGAACTCCGCCATTGAATGACCGCGGTCTCAATGCAGGCATTTGCCCAGCCAGTCGCGTCTTCAAGAAACTCACCAAAACAGGCTTGAATGCTTTTTCCGTGGCTCCTTCGACCATGAGCACAATTTTGATCGGCGAATTCGTCGGGGCGCTCGACTTTTTCATGACGACCGCCCTCCCAGATCACCCATGCTCCAGAGTTGATCGAGGGAGTATTCGCCAAGCCATTTCTCGAGGTCGAGGTCGTCCCCCCAGGTAGCCTTCGTCCACCCCTCTTCATCGATATCCATCGCCACGACTTCGCGCGGCTCGAGAAAGCGCACGAAGCGATCGGCATGGGTGGCGACGATGATTTGTGTGCGTGAGCTGGCTTCGCGTAGAAGGTCGACGAGCAGGGACAACAACTCGGGATGTAAACTGACTTCGGGTTCATCAATGAGAGTGACTTCAGTGAGCCCCGGCGATTGAAGCAAGGTAATAAGCCAGAGAAATCTCAGTGTGCCTTCGGAAAGCTGATGGGTATAAAGCGGGTGACGGAAGTTTTTGTCCCGCCACGCGAGCGCCAACGTCCCCGCCGCGACAGGGGGAAATTCGAGACGCTCAAAGCCTGGAAAGCCCGCCCGGAGCGCATCCTCCACGGCCTCGTAGCGATCACGATGAGACTCGCGCAACGAGTATAAACACGAAATGAGATCCTCTCCGTTGATCCCGGGCAGCTCCGCAGGACGCATGGGTTGCGGAAGTCGCACCGGCGCACGGGGACCGACATCCAGCGCATGATAAAAAGTCGATGAGGCGAGCGCTTTTCGATACCGCTCGGGCTCGGTGTACATCGGAGGTACTTGCGACAAAGCGGTTTGGCCTGGCTTCGTTTCCCAATCCGGTTTCGTCAGCTTCTTGGTTTTGGGATCGCTGTACCGAATGTTGCCGCCATCGACCGTCAGGAACTTGAAGGGAGGAAATCCGGGGCCCCTTTGAACCTGTGAAAGATCCTCATTGGCAATGTCGTAACCGGTGCCCTGGACAGCAAGGGAAAGACGATAATTGATGGGTTCCCGGCCGGCGACCGACATGGAAGACCTCAGGGAAATGGTCTCCGCCTCGCCTCCAGAACGCAACGCGGCCAATCCATGAAGGTCTGCGACAGCTTGCACAAGCTCCCCCCGTGCGGAGCGCGCGAGCAGCGTCCAGGCATCGAGCAGGCTCGTCTTTCCCACACCATTGGCACCAATGAGCACAGTGAACGGGCGAAGCTCGAGGTCCAATTGCTTGAGTCGTCGAAATCCCTCGATTTGCAGCGTATCAAAGCGAGTTTGCATGCGTTCCATCATCGCGCCCCCTTTGCTTTTCGGGGCTTTCCGCGCTCGTCAGCGCGGACATCAAAGCGCACATCATGTACGATGTCAAGCCTTGACCGATTGGTATTCGACCACGATTTCGGGAAGGCTAGCTCATGCCTTTCGCGCCCAGCGTTCCAACATCTTCCCAAGCTCGGTTAGCTTCGGCGGCTTCTGCAAAAAATCGTCCATGCCCGCGGCAAGGCACCGCTCGCGATCGCTGTCGGTATCGCTCGCGGTCAGCGCAATGATGGGAAGACGTCGACGACCGCCTGCGCGTTCGAGCGCACGGATCGCCGCTGACGTCTCGTATCCGTCCATTTCCGGCATCTGGCAATCCATCAGCACGAGATCCAGATCCGCACGCTGGAGCAATGCCAGAACCTCCCGACCATTCTGCGCAATATGCGTTTCCGCCCCCAACTTGGTGAGCATCAGCCGCACAATCTTCTGATTGATGACGTTATCCTCCGCAACGAGCACCCGAACGACGGGGACACTCTTGCCAGATACGCCCTGATTTTCGCCCCCCTGATTCTGCGCAATAGATTGTGGCGCCGCGCTCCTCGATAACGCGAAATAAAACGTCGACCCCTCGCCGACCGTGCTCGTCACCCAGATCTTGCCCCCATGGCCGGCAATGATGCTTTTCACGATCGCCAAGCCCAAGCCGGTACTATGCTCGCCCGCAGTCGCACCCACACTGCCCGACTTGAAGGGAGTGAAGATCCTCTCGAGCTCCTCCGCAGGAATTCCTTGACCCTGATCGCGAATTGCAATCGTCACTTGATCCGAATCGATCCCCAGGGACATTTTAATGGTCGTGCCCGCATGAGAATACTTCATCGCGTTGCCCAACAGATTGTTCAACACCTGATCAATTTTCCGACGGTCGATCGAACAGAATGTCTCACCCTCGGGCATATCGTTCTGGATGGTAATGCCTTTCTTGCGCGAAAGGACCCCGTTGATAGCAACGGCGCGCCGCAGAATTGGCTCGATCGCTTGCGATGTGCAGTCGAGGCGTAGATTGCCAGATTCAATGGCCGTCACATCCAGAATGTCGGTAATCAGTACCGACATGAATGCGCTCATGTCGAGAATCGTATCGAGGAATTCACGGTGGATAGGGCTGAGCGTATTGCCGAGTTCGGAAGCCAATAGATTGCTGTACGTCGAAATCGCTCCCAGCGGCGTTCTCAGATCATGCGCAGCCATCCCAAGGAGTTCATTTTTCCGCGCATTGAGCAGATTCAGCTCTTTGGTCTTCTTGAGTAGGTCCTGCTCGTAAGCACGGCGATCCGTTGCATTGAACACGGTAAATCGCATCACTGTTGGTGCGCCGGAAGCATCGCGCTTGAGCATTCCGATGACCAGAGTCGGCAAGGGATGGCGCCCTGGGATTTTTAGATCGAGTGCGACCTCGTTGACCCGTGACTCCAAAAGCAGGATCGGGTGGAAATGGTTTTCATAGTAGATCTGCCCAGGAATCGTCAGCAGCTCACGGAAATGCCGCTTTCCGACAAGCTGTTCCCGCTCCATTCCGATCCACGACAGAAGCGTCTGGTTGATCCTGACGATGATCCCGTTGGGCTGGGTCGAGACGTAGCCGCACGGCGCATGCTCGTAGAGCTCGGCTTCGGTCTCTTGATAAACATCGTCGTTCACAGTCAACTCAATTCGAGTGATTGTCCAGGTACTGTTTCATCGCGCGAATGACTTCCTGCGGAGCGCTCATATGCGGGCAATGCCCCGTCGCATCGAGACAAACCAGCTCACTGCCCTGGATCTTCGAATGAACGTACTCGCCGACCACTGGCGGGGCAATCATGTCCTGGGAGCATTGCAGAATGAGCGCTGGGGTTTTCACTCGCTCGAGATCGTCACGATTATCGGAAGTGAACGTCGTACGAGCAAAATGTCTCGCGATATCTGGATCTGTGCGGCAAAAGCTATCGCCCAGCTCTTCTGCCAGCTCCGGCCGTTCCGCATTCCCCATAATGACGGGCGACATACTCCGTGACCATCCGAGGTGGTTCGCCTCCATGGTTTCAAGCAGTCCTTCGATATCGGAGGCATCGAATCCGCCCTGATATCCCTCTCGATTGATGTAGCAGGGTGAGGGACCGATCAGGATCAATTTAGAAAAATAGGCTGGCTGCTTGATCGCGGCCAGAACCCCGATCATCGCACTGACCGAATGACCGACGAAGATACCGCCTCGCACATCCAGGTGGGCACAGATATCCAACACATCATCGGCGTATCCATGGAGTGAGGCATAACGCTGAGGGCTGAACGCCGCGAGGTTGGAGCGACCGGCGCCTACATGGTCGAAGAGCACGACTTTATGGGACGCCTCGAAGCTCGGTACCAGATGCCGCCACATGTTCTGATCACAGCCGAAGCCGTGGGCGAACATCATGACTTGTGAACCTTTGCCCGTAATGGTGACGTTGTTGTCTTTATACATAGTTGTTGGGATTGCAGGGTTGCCGTAGCCATAGGAGTGAGACGTGCGCAAGGAGACCGAAATAGGTGCAATCGTGGAAAAAGTCAAGCGTCAAATGCATGGGGATCACTTCCAAGCATTGCCGGTGCCGTTCATGAAGCGCATTTGCAAACGCCCGCACATTTGCTGCACTGCGCTGGCCGAAATGCACCACGTCCCTTGTTGGCGCTTGCACCCGCTTTTGACTCCCCGTTGTCCGCCGAGCCATCGGCTCAATAGAACAGATACGGCCACATGCTCTTCATTGGACGACCGTCGGCGAATGTCTTCTTCGCCCCCTGAGCAGGCATCGACCGGGCGCGGTTGCCGGTGCGCGGCGATCTGGCGCATGTCGGGCTGG
>CAZETM010000459.1:0-7719 GCA_964514885.1 uncultured Polyangium sp.
GTCAGGGCGAGCCGAGTGTGGCAGGTTGCTGTGACATGTGGGGGTAAGTGCGGACTTAGGGCGAAGGACCAAGTCGACGTGACGGGGTACGCGAAGACTTAGGGCGGCCGGTCAACGTGACCTGTGGCACTCAGCTCGCTCCGACGGCGACAGGTCGGGGTTGCAAGGGTGACTTTGACTGGACTGACCGCCGTGGGGAAGCGGGCGTCGCCGAGAATCGTAGCCACAATCTGGCGTTCGGTTTTCACTCATGGCAAAAGGCTCGCAGCCATGCAGCCACCGTGGAAGCTCGTCGTTGAAGATCTTGGTCGTATCGGGCATGCGGAAATCGAGGCCCGACCGCTGCTTCTTTTCGTTGGTGGGAACAATACCGGCAAGACGTACCTCGCGTCGTTGCTGTGGGGGCTCCTGTCGCTGAGCGGTGAATTACCTCTGACGCAAGGCGAAGCGTTCCATCGGTGCCTGGCGTGGATGGAGGAACGGTTTGCGCGTCGGGAACAGGAGCCGACGTTTGCCGTCCCGCCCGAGGTGCATGTAGATTTCGTGCAGATCATGAACGACACGTTGCGCGATCAGGGGGCGGCGCTTGCCGCGCGGACGTTCAACAAGGCCGAGTTCAAGATAGGCAAGATCGAGTTGCGCAAGGTGGCAATGCCCGCGCACGTCCTTCCATGGGAATGGCAGCAAATGGCGGACGTAGGCGGTTCGTCCACGCATCTGTCTGTCACGCATCTATATGGTCTCGGATCCACCTCACTCAGCATGCCTGCCAGGCATCGCGCCGATCATGTGCAAAACATTGAGATGATCGCACGAACGCGCACGTTCGGGAGTCTCGCCGGAACTCGGGCAACTTCGCCGTCTCCATTGCCCGGTGGCGTGCGCCATGGCCCCGTGTTTCTGCCCGCGTCGCGAACTGGATTCATTCTGCTTTATCGAAGTCTCGCCCAGCAGCTCGTCGGCGACGCGCTGACCAAAGCGCTGGCCCCCCAACGCACCATTCCGGACCTTACCGCGCCCACCATCGATTTTCTGCAATTGCTCATCGGTCTGAAGGACAGCCCAGGCGCTCATGCCAAAGAAGCAGCATTTCTCGAACGTTCGGTCGGTGGTCAATTCGTGTTGCGCTCGGGGCTCGGCCTGAATGAAATCGTTTATCAACCGGCTCAAGGCGAATCCCTGCCGATGAACCTGTCCTCGTCGCTCGTCACGGAACTGGCGCCGATCATCATGACGCTTCGGCATTCGATGATGATGGGTAACGTGCTCATCATCGAAGAGCCCGAGGCGCATTTGCATCCCAAGTTGCAGCGTCGGTTGGCGCAAACCATCGTCCGGCTCATTCGCAAAGGTCTTTACGTCTGGGTCACGACGCACAGCGAAAACTTCTGCCAGCAAATCAACAACTTCATCAAGCTCGGCACCCATCCTCAGCGCGCGGAAAAACAGCGCCAGCATGGTTATGAAGACGTCGACTACCTCGACCTTGACGATGTCGCGGGCTACCAATTCGAAGCCGATGTCGCAGGCGGTCCCACGGTCGTGTCCGAAATGAAAAAGACCGAATCGGGTCTCGTCATGCCCACGTTTAATCGCGAGCTGGCCGACCTCACGGATGAAGCACTGGACCTCGAACATTCAGCGGACTCGGTATGAAGCTTCCCGGCTCGCTGGAAAATCGGCTCGGCGTGTTGAGCCCCGCACGGTACCGGCTGCATTCCGGCCATGAGCGGATCCTGATGGAGGATGCCGGCATTCGTGTCGAATGTTCGCTGGAAGGGACGACGCAGTGCATCCATCTTCGATTGAAGCCTGACGACATTCAGTTCCTGCGAGAAGGCAAATGTGCCGACTTTGCATTGCTGCTGGCCCGCGATAACGACGAATTCGAGGCGCACATCGTCGAGCACAAACGAGCCATCGGCAAGGATGAATGGGAGCGTGTGCAGAAGCAGCTCGAATGGGCGCTCGTTCGCTTGTTGGCCATCGCGGGCGTCGTGGGCATTCGCATCGAAGGCGTGGTCGTCTATACAGTATTCTGCAATGACAAGTTGTCGCGCGAGGGGTCGAGCAACCCAGCAATCATGAAAGTCCCCGTGGGGGAAGCCGCGACGCGCTGGACGCATGCGCGGCGTTCATGGGAACGTGCGAAGGTTCATCTCGAGGTATTCGATCGCGATGTGGATCATTTCAAGATTCAAACGGCCGCAAACGGCCTTGCCGCTGTCGTTTGCGAAAAGCGCACCCTTGCCGAATCATCGACGGCACGGTGGACACTCGTTGCAAAGCCTTGAGGGGCATCGCTTCACGCGACAAATGAGCCACGATGCCCTCGTCCATGGCGAGCTGAGTGGCCTGATCAGCCCGACAAACCGCTCATTGGCGACTGCATCGAGGAACATGAACGGTCTCGATGTATTTCGCCAGTTCAGCATCGCTCTTGGAAAGCCGTTCGATTTCCTTGGCACAAGCAGCAGCTCCAGCTTGCGCTTCACATTCGCCACAATCGCGGACTTCTTTGGCTTCGACGGTGCTCAAATTCTGTCCACGTATTTCAGTCGTTTTACCATTACAAGCGAGGTAACCGCCCATAATCGGAATTTGCGCACGCTCGCTGCCGCACGTGCACGCCCGGACATGCGCAGCCTTTGATTCAGCGTCGTTATTTTGTTGTCTCGCGTTCTCGGCTCGAGTCAAACACATGTAGCCGTCATCGGAATGGTCCGGCGTGGCGCCACAAGGGCCGCTATCGGCACATTGCATCCCAAACTCGGCGTGAGCAACTCCGCCGCCCTTATTGGCCCGAGATTCATCGAACGATTGTCTCGCGTCCGCATCGCTCAGCCGACGCATATAGCGTTTTACGACGGGATTCTTTTCGGCAACGAGCGCGTCAAGACACGCGAAACCAAATCCGCCAAGATACGCGCAGGCATCGATTCCTTTCCGATCCGCACTCTCGGGGCGTGCCCTGACGAACTTCGTCAGGCCAGTCGCGGCAGAAGCATCCTCCCATCCAGGCGTGCTTGAAATGAGCTCCTCGTAAACGATGCGCGCCACTCCGTCGGTCACTCGAAAACGAAGCACCTTGGGACCGTGGTCTGCATATCGCGGGTTCTTCCAGCGCTGCGTAAACCGGACCTCGATGATTCCCTGGCCAAGTGACGGCTTATCGATCCACGAAATCGCATTCGGAGCGGCCGCGGCGACGGTGACGTCAGTGCCGAACATTCGCGATCGCTCCTGTTTCCAGCCCTCGAAGCTCATTTTTTGCTCGGTGCCGGCTGTCGTGCGTTTTACCCCCTGAAACGTAGCGGCATCATACAGCGCCAAGTATGCGTCGATTTTATTTTGGTTTTGCGCCGCGACCCAGTCTTCGAGAGCGCGAAGGGCAGTGGCAACATCGGCATGGCCGGCGTGGTTGGCGGTGATCGGTGCGTTCGTGGGCGCCGGACCGTTCTTTTCTGGTGCCGCGATGCCCGTGGGATCGGACTTCGAATTGCATGCAGACAAGGTGACGACCACGGCCATTGGGAGACATCGACGCAAGAAGCTCAGCATGTCCCGACAACTATCAGATGTGGGGAGGTAAGCCAGGGGAATGTACGAGGTAACGAAAACAGTGGACGCGGCAGATTCAATTCACGCTCATCAGGCTGTTGACAAGCGCCCGCTCGCTGGTCCATCATCGCCATCGCGTTGACCAAACATCCTTTCCCCCTGGAATGTTACCCCTGAGCCCACTATAGAGGCTGCATGATGCCTTCGATTCCGTTTCCGCAGAGCTATTGGGTCGATCCGCAAGTGCTTTGCGCAGGTCATTATCCAGGCGATCGCTCGGCAGATGTTCGTCGTACGAAACTCGAAGGTCTCGTCCGGTGTGGCATTCGACGCGTGATCAACTTGATCCCCGAAGGCGAAACGGGGCGCAATGGCGAGTCATTTCTGCCGTATCACGCCGAGCTGCAAAAATTAACTCACGAGCGAGGTTGGACAGTCGATTGTTTGCAAATGGGATTTCCTGACGGTGGAGTGCCAACACTCGAGCAAATGATGGCGATTTTGAATGCCATTGACGCGTCGATTGAAGATCGGCATCCGGTTTACGTGCATTGCTGGGGTGGACACGGACGAACGAGCACGGTGATTGGATGTCATTTGGTAAGGCACGGATTCACGCCCAAAGCCGCGATCGAGCGAATTTTGGAATGGCGCGCAAACTTGCCTCGGAATTGGTTTCCATTTCAGAACGATCAGCAGGCATTCTTGGAGGCTTGGATGGCAAAGCAATAGGGCGTGCCTACGGGCTTCCCCCGGTCGCCAATCGACGGCAAGTGTAGAAAATGGTCATGGGTTTGGGTCGCCGTTCGGTTCGTTTTGGGCGAGAATTTGGGCGAGAAACTGAGCCGCAATCTGGAGCGATTGATCAATGCAGGCGTCCATGTCGAGATAACGATAGGTTCCAAGCCGTCCGACGAACGTCACTCGGTGCTCGCGCCGGGCACGTTCGTTATAGAGTTCGAGCAATGCGAGGTCCGACGCGAGCGGGCGCGGGTAGAATGGGACGTCACCAAGGGCCATGTCACGGCTCGTTTCGCGACAACAAATCGTGCGCTCGTGCTGCTCCCACGGCGCGAAATGCTTGTGCTCGGTCACGCGCGTATGAGCAACGGTAGGCTCGCAATAATTGAGTACGGCATTGCCCTGGTAATCGCCATCGGCCCGAAACCAGTCGAAATCAAGCGTTCGATAACCCAGACGTCCGAGGTCATGGCCGTAAAAGGCATCGATTGGACCGGACCAAAAGACGTGCTCGAATTCGCTGGTCAGCGCAGGAGTTGCTCCGGTGCATAGATGGACCGAAATAGCGGGATGATCGAGCATCCGTGCGATAAGGGCCGTATAGCCGTCGGTTGGAATGGCTTGCCAACGGTCGGAATAATAATTGTCGTCGTAGTTGAAGCGAATGGGCAAGCGTTTCAGGATCGACGCGGGTAATTCCGTCGGTTCGACGCCCCATTGTTTGCGGGTGTAATCACGAAAGAAACACTCATAAAGGTCACGGCCGACGAATGCGAGCGCTTGTTCTTCGAATGTGCGTGGCTCGATGATGGACTTGTCAGCGATGCTGGACAAGAATCGAGCTGCTTGTGCTGGGGAAAATCGAGCGCCAAAAAATTGATTGATCGTAAGCAAGTTTATGGGCAGCGAAAATACGCCTCGCTTCGTGACCGCTTTGACCCGATTCGTAAAGGGCTCGAAGGTCGAGAAGCGCTGCACGTACCTCCATACGTGCTCGCGGGACGTGTGAAAAATGTGCGGGCCGTACCGATGTACCATGATGCCCGTTTCTTCGTCGCGCGACGTGTGACAATTCCCCCCCAAATGCGCGCGTTCGTCGAAAACGACGACCCGATGACGTCCCGAATCAGCAATTTCTCGGGCAATGACTGCACCGGAAAAACCCGCTCCTACCACGGCAATGGGCAAGTCGGCGGGCATCACGACCTCCGAGGACGAGGCGCCAGGCCCGTCCACAAGTCGATAAATATGCGCGCAACCGCAGCAATGCTGAATGGCTCAGCCAATGCGGGCGAATTGGCCGCGTACGCTCGACGTTTGTCGGGGTCGGTGATCAATAGCTCGAGCTTTTGGACGAGTCCATCGACAGATTCCGGCTCGAAGAACTCGCCATTGACGCCCGCTCGCACGGTTTCAAAGTTTCCGCCACCGGCCGAAACGACGATGGGCAAGCCGCACGCTGCAGCCTCCAGCGCTGTTTGTGTGAATGTCTCTGTGTGGGAGGGATTGATGAAGATGTCCGCCGCATTGAACACCGCCGGCAGTTGGTCATTCTCGATTCGACCGTCGAAAATGACGCGTGGCGATGCATACTTTGCTCGTAGGGATTCGAGCGCTGGCCCATCTCCCACGACGCGTAAGTGAATTCGAGCGTGCTGTTTTTCAAGGATCCGAAATGCTTCGAACAAGACGGGAAGACTTTTTTCGGGCGTCACCCGCCCAACGTAAAGAAGCTCGAGGTCGTCGTTTTGCCGCGCCAGGTTCAGCGGGCGAAAGTTTTCCGTATCAATGCCGACCGAGCGGACGAAGCGCGCATTGCGCACGCCAAGCTCGCGCATGAGCCGCAAGGCATCCGCGGAGTTACAGACGGTGACATCGTACGAGTTGTAGATCCACGCGGTAAGACGCCGGGCGATTGGGACGACAATTCGTCGCTTGGCAGGCGTCAAGTACACATCGGCATACTTGATGTAATTGGTGTGCCACATGCTCGTGACGGGGATCCCATGCCGTCGTGCATACGAAATGCCTACACGACGGTTGTATCCGTCGAAACCTTGCAAACCGAACAAACGCTCGGGTTCGTCCACGTGCACGATATCGGGTGCAAAACGATGAATTTGTTCATCGAGCGAATGCTGCCAGAAGTGTACGATGCGCCGTGTGTCTGCCTTGTCAACTTCGTACGCGTAGGCGTCGCTCGGGTACGTCTCGACGCGCACTCGGTCGTAGATATCACCTACCCAACGATGCACATCGGGCAAGGAGTTTTTCACGGGAGCATAATCAGGGCCGAGAATCAGGATATCGTGCCCGCCCATTCGTGAGATTTCACGTACGCGCTTGTTGATGGTCTCGGCGATTCCGGAAAGCTCGGGCTTGAAGGTCGACGTAATGATGACGATGCGCACGTGTTGACATCCTCTCGTTTGTCTTCGCGACGATGAGCGCCAACGATTTGGCAATTGAAGCAGCCGACACGGTTGGTGGATGCTATCAACATTCGCGTGTGAACACAAGACTTTTGAATCGAGATGCTTTCGGCAGCGCCGCCGTTCGATGGATCTTGCGCGATGCTCGTGCACAACCACGCGCGTGGAATTCCGCCGCCGTTTTCTGCTCTGCGCCAGCGTCTCCGCCGCACGCGTTAGGTCCTGCTCCGCAACCAGCGCCGCTCGGGCAGCGCCTCGTGTTGACACCTCAGTTCGCGTCGACTACGCTCGCCCCCGCTGTATCAACCCGGACTCCCCATGCTTCAACTCATTCCCATCGGTATCAACGACTTCCGCGATCTTCGCGAGCAAAACTTCGAGTACGTCGACAAGACGAATCTCATCACCGAGTTCATCGATCGGCGCAACATCAAGGTCGTCCTGCTCCCGCGCCCGCGCCGGTTTGGCAAGTCGATGAATCTGTCGATGTTGAAGTGGTTTTTCGAAAAGCGTGCAGAGAACCTGTGGCATCTGTTCGCGGATTTGCACGTCGCGCGAGCGGGTGAACAGTACCGGGCGCACTTTCAGAAGTATCCCGTGATTCACATCAGTTTCAAGGAGACCAAGGCAAACGATTTCGCCAAGAGTCAAGAAAAAGCCCGACTGGCGATTCGAAAGATGTACGAAGTGCATCGGAGCGACCTCGACGGAAAGCTCGAAGGCGCAAACCAGAGGGACTTCGAGGCCATCTTGAACGGGACAGCGAGTGATAGCGCCTACGAGTCGTCGCTCAAGAACCTGACGGAGTACCTACACCAGGTGCACGGCGTACGGCCGATCGTGCTCATCGACGAATACGATGCTGGCATTCACGCGAGCCATTTGAACGGCTTTTATAAAGAGGCGATCGACTTCTTCGGGTCGTTTTACCTGGCCGGGTTGAAGGACAACGAGCACCTCGAGCGAGCGGTCATGACGGGCATTC
>CAZETM010000460.1:0-7679 GCA_964514885.1 uncultured Polyangium sp.
CGAAAGGACTTCCACGACGGGCGCAGTGTACAGAAAGCAAGCGCGGATGGGCAAAGAATCAAGCGGGGGCAACAGAGAGCGCCACCACAATCAGGTTCAGCCGTGGTGTCCGGCCCTCGTTCGACATCTTCTTCACGGCGACAGCGCGCCGCGCCGACGCCTTGTCCACGGCACGGAATCCACTCCACCCAAGATGCAACCACGCTGCACATGGATCGACCTAACGCACGCACGACGAGAAGTAGCGCGTCCACCGAGTCGGAACCCTTCGGTCCCGTTGCGAAAGAACAAGGACTCGACCTGGGGCTGTCGCTGCGTCACGCGCAAGGGCGTTGCCAACCTTCCGGACGTCCTCTCACCTGCCGCGAAAGCGCTCGCCGAGGATTCGGCAAGCCGCCATCGCGGCGCGAAAAGCGGTCAATTCTCCGGAGAGCTCATCAGGCATCGACTTTGAAAAAGCTCTTCAGCTTGTCGGCGTCGGGTGTTTCGAGGGCATTTTGCAGCTTGCGCCAGAGGCCCGCGAGCTGACGCTTGCTCCCCGTGTTGAGATAATCGGGCCAGGCATAACTGGCACCAATGTCTTGCAAGGGGCCGTCCTTATCCAGAAAGGGAATGCTCTGTACGAGGGTGAAGTGGAGTAAGTCGTCGATGGCCCCGGCGGTCGGCGCACCCTTCATGGTCGCGGCGCGGTAGACCAGCAACTCCAGGGCGAAAGAGCCCAGCTTGATCGACGTCTCTTTGTTGCGCCAAGCCTTGAGCAATCGCACGACATCCCGGTAGTTCAGCGCGTTTTCCTTGATGAGGCGACTGTGGCGGTGAACGTTCGTCGTCCGATCGACGTTGGCGTTCATGTCGTAAAGCACAAGGTATTTGTTGTCCTCATTCGTGCCGGCATCGTCGTACGCCTTGACATCACGCTCCATGCCCGGAACGACATCGATGCGCATGGTTTGACCATTGCGTGTACGGATGACGCCGACGCTTACGCGCTGCATGCGTACGCTGGTGTGAGGAGGCGCGTCAAATTGCTCCTTGAGCGCCTGAAAGACGGCGTTTTTCATCCCCTTGGGTTCGGTCTTGAAACCATGCTTGAAGGGGACGAGCAGGTCGATGTCGTACTTGAATGCGACGTCGGTACCTCGCTCCGTGCTGCCTATCTTTCGTGGCTCAGCGATGCGTTCGTAATGCAGAGGAAAACGTTTTTGGATGAATTGCGCCACCTCTTGCGAAAATGCGTCAATGGCTTGCTTGCGCTCGGGCTGAATGCGTTTGGGATGAATGGCGGCAAGGATTTCCTGAAGTGGAAGGTGATTCTTGTGCATTTTAGCGATCCTGTCACATCGAACGAGCTCGACACCAGATGCTCACGCTCTAACCTCCCCAATCGCCGACCCGAAGTTGATCTTGTTGCCCTGAACGATAGGCGCAGCCTTACCGGCCGGAACGTCCACGATCGTTCCATCGGGTTTCGTCATGGTCCACGCTTCCTTCATCAGGTTCCGCAGGCCGAAGAGCCCCGGATTGTGAGGGTTCTGAACGACTTCGGCGATGACTTCCTCAGCAACGCCCGCTTGACCGACGTGATGGTCATAAAGTCGACCGTCGCGGTTCAAAAGTACAACGTTATCGCCGATGCGGATCCTCGGCGGCAAAGTCAACACGCCGCGGCAGCTCCAACATGTGTGAGTTTCGCCCGCCCGCAAGCTATCGACGTCATAGAAATTCTCCGCCTGACAGCCGGAACAATACAGAATGCTATCGCGAGCCCTCGCGAATACCTTGCGCCACTCCGATTCACGTACTCGTTTGTTGGGGTAATGCAGCCCGTCCGTGAAAGACTGCTCGAAGTAGCGCCGGATCGCAGACGGATAGAGATCTCGAAACGCGATCGGGTTATCGTGAATCCCTGGCACCGGTGCATTGGAAACGTCCGCCGGATCGAAAATGTACAGCGGGTCAAATCCGTATAGCTTCTCAAGAGCGGGCACATCAAGGCACCGGATCTTCGCCTCCCGCGCGCCATCAAGCGGATGACCTCCCATCAAGAGGTAAAACAAGAGCACTGCAAGGGAATAACGGTCGGTCTGATCGCTCGGCGAAGCCTCCCGTCGAACGACCTCCGGGGCCATGAACCGCGGCGTTCCAAGGACTCCTCCCGTGGGTGCACCAATGATGTCGACGTTGTCATTGTCGCATACGCGGATATCCCCAGAGCGCGGATCGAGAAAGACGTTGCCAAATGAAATGTCGCGGTAGCAAAGGCCCTGGCTATGCAATTGCAGGAAGCCGTCCGCGAGCTGCCAGGCCGCCGTAAGCAGCGCGCGAAAGCTCGGCTCGACCCTGCGCGCCATGAAATCCTCGGACCCGCGAAATCGAGATTCGCGCAGCTCCATGACGTACCCGAAGGTGCCCGCTCGCTTTTCTTCTTCAATAATCGACAGCGGCCACAGGAAGTATCGAGCTGGCGGGCCTACTTTGACCAGCCGTTCGATCACGGCGCGCTGCTCGGAGGTTGCCGTGTGCCGGTGATAGACCTTGATCGCCACGTCCTTCCCGTCGAGCGACGCGTGCCAAACTTCTCCTTGGCCACCGGAGCCGAGAAGCTTTTTTCCGTGCGCGATCGCGCCGTCGGAGCACCTTGTGAAATCTCTCATTGCTCTTCTCCCGATGTCTGCGGCTTACCAGCAATATCGGCCGATATGTGCACGAGCCCGAGTGCAATATCGTCTCCGCTTCCGCCCGTCGTCACCGCCGTAAGAAACTCTTCGAGGTTCTGCGACACGCCAGCGACCCCGATGTCTCGAACCATTTCGAGATAATCGGGACCGATTCGCTCGAAATCCGCATCCGTGGCGTATGATTTGCCATACCCGTCGGTGCTCACGAGCAGAAGCGTCTCCCTTTCCGGCAAAGGCATGGCAATGACGCGAAGACTCGTGGCGGCCTCGGGCAAACAAAGACTCAGCGTTTCCTCAGCGAAACACGCAGGATCTGTGGGAAGCGGGCGAGATACATTGGCGGCATCGTCGACCATCAACATATCGCCATCCCCAAGCTGGCCCAGCAGAACGAATTCGGAAGTGACCAGTGCAAAGAGCAGCGTGGTTCCATAATCCTGCAGGTCGACGCTCTCAGTTCCTGCGTGCTCTTGGACCCGACGCACCCATTCTCGGACTAGCAATCTTCGGAATGGATCCTGAGCGAAACCATGCACCGTTCGACGATCGCGACGATGCTCGGGTCGAAGGTTCGCCGCAAAGGCCAAAAGCGCCTTCGATGCCACCTCCACGGCGATTCGCGCGCCAATCTCCGCATGGACGCTCGAACCATGGCCGTCCGCGACGGCGAGAGCAATCGTCGAGCCATCCCGCTCGATTCGGATGTCGTCTTGGCAAGGGCGACCATCACGAGCGTGCTTGGCGCCGATGACTTTGTGTCCCCCAGCGGAGACGTTGCGGGACCGCTGGAGGCTTTCTTCGGGGTTACCAGACGTCATTGGGGTCCAACGGGGCGGTGACCGTGGGCGGAGGCGGCAGCGGCACATTCACACCAGGCGGGGCTGCACGAGTTTGGCTTGCGGGCGCGGATGCGGCCTGAAGCACTGCGGTCGAAGCCCAGCGGATGTACCTGACGAGCTGGTCGGAATTCTTCGCGACGAGCGGCTGGATCTCCGTGTGGCCGATAAATCTTTGCAGCACGTCAAGTCGAACACCTTCGCCGATAGCAATTGCGAGCCGGACGGCCTTCTTTCCCCAGGGTTCGGCCATCAGCGTCCGCAAGCCACCATCGAAATCATCCGTCGGCTCCCCGTCACTGATCAACACGAGCACCGGCGGCAGCGCGCGTTCAGGCATTGGCGGCGTTTTCAACGTGTCTGCGACCAGCGCGAGCGCCGCGCCCATGCTCGTCATTCCACCGGTGTTCAAGTCCTTCCACTCGAAGGTCTCCACGTTCGTCGGTTGCGATTGATGCCATTGCGCACCGGATTCGAACTTGATGGAGCGTACGAGAACTTCGGCGTTGGGATTGCCTTTGGCCACCTCGCGCATGTGCGGAATCGCCTCGCGAATGGCCTGATTCAGCGACTGAATCTTATCGCCGCTCATCGAGCCGGAGCAGTCGGCGACGAAGATGAAATGCAATGGCCGCGTGGCTAGCGGCCCCCCGGGAAGCTTCGGCATGAAATGTCTCCTTTTGCGAGCGGGCAGACTACTTAGTCGAATCAGGAAAAGCTACCAACTTTGCAGACAACCTCGACGCGACGCGAGTTGCACGAGCCGCCTGTTCCCAGGTGCTTACCGCAAGAAAACGCGCATCCTGGTACTCGAACAGCTCGCCAATTTCCGGCAGCCCTTCGGTTGGGACCGTCGGTGCTGGCGCGATGTCTGGAAGCGTTACGGCTGGCAGACGAGTTCCCGGTTTGGGGACGAATTCCTCCCGCGCAGTGCGCTCGAGGCGCTCGATGTCTTTGGTGAGTGACATGGTCTCGGCATCGCGAACCGCTGCGTCTGCAGCGCTTTCCTTGCCTTCGAGCTCCGCAAACGCTTTGCGCTTGGCGACGACATCTTTTTCCGCCTGCTGCACACGCGCCTGCCACGCCTCGCGTTGTTCACGCTCCTGCACGGCATTTTCTGCTTGCTGCCTGTCCGCATGCGAGCGCTCTAGCAAACCGCGAATCTTGTCGGCTTCCGCGACCAAATTCTGCACGACTTGGGCTGCGTCCGACCGCTGGCTCGGTGGTTGCTCGCCAATTTCGGCGAGGGCACCTCGAATGCGTGCGCGCTCCTGCTGTACGGCGCTTTGCCCAGACAAGACCCCTTTCAGTCGGCCAAGAAAGCTGCGTTCTTCGCCTTCCATGCTCGACAACCGCTCCCGAAGGACCTGCACGGAGCGGTTTGCCCATTCATCGAGTGCCACCCATTGCTTGACGATTTGCGCTTTTCGAGCACCTGCGGGTACTGTTTCAGGCACGGTACGCCAAGAATAGGTGACGTTTTTCGCCAATGGCGAAGGTTTTGGAAAATCCTTGGGCTCAGCCGTTTCAAATGCCCCCAATGGAGCGCACAAGTCGGGCAGAGGGATCGGTTCGTTCGCGATGACGGATGCCGCTGAGGATGCGCCTTCGAGCAGCACTGAGCCCGCGATATCACGCAATCGTCGTTGCGCGTAGAAAGCCCATTTCGGTGCTTCGCATGCTTTGTTGACGCGATGGAACATATCCACGGCGGTGCCGGTATCCCATTCGAGTTGCATGGCAATGGGCCCAGCAATCAAATCCATCACCAACCGCTGCTTGGATATCGTTGTTCGTGGCAGACCCGTTTCGGTCCAGACCACCCGCGTGCCCAACGTGGTCAGGCGTCGAGCAAGGGCGAATGCTCTCGGGTCTGGCGGCATCACCACGGTGGCAGCGCGAGCCACGCTCATACCATCGGGGACGATGCGGAATTCAGCATCGGGCACTGGATCGGGGAGCTGCCCATCGATGACGAGTCGACCCGCGGGAAGCAGCACGTCCTTGCCAGGATCGCGGTAAGGAGATTGGAGCGGCGGGCGAAATGCGAAAGTCCCGCCAGTATCCGGAAGCCCTTCGCGGCGCGCGTGAAACCAGAACAATACGCGAAAGGCTTCGAAGAGCGATCGAGCTTGAGCGGACTCGAGCGGAATGGCCCACTGAGGCTCTTCCCCAGGTGAACCGACGAGCAATACGCCCGTGCGTCCGCCATCCACAAGGATCCAGTTGGCGGGCAATTCATAACCCAGGCGCACGAGCATTCGGTCGGTCGCTTTCGCAATCGCTTGCGTCAGCGATCGATTCCCTTCCATTGCTTGAGAACCATAGGCATATACGCGCATGCCTGGCCGCAAAGACGCGAGGACGTGTTCATACAGCAGGCTGCGCGAGCCACCGAGCATGACGGTCTTGGCATTGGCAATCAAGCCTGCTACGGCGGCTGCGTCGAACGAAGAAGCTTTCGGCCAGGGAAGCTCGACAGCGTTTGGCTTTGGGTTCTGCTCCCAAAGTGCGTAAGCCTCGTCCGATCGGTTGACGGGGCGAGTCCGTGGCAGGGGATGAATCGGGCCACTAAGCATTTTCATCATTCCAATGCGAGGTCAGTGCCCGCCGCAAGCAGCCACCGGAGTCGAGGCGAAAGCGAGCGTTGCTGCTCGAGAAGCATGGATACCTCGGGGCAAGTACCCGCCCCTGGTTGAAGGGGCGTTCCCGCGCTCGTGGCGTCCCAGTCCTTGGTCCAAGACTTCGGCGCCACATAAGTATCGGCAGCTTTGACGCGAGCCAGCGCCAGCGAGGTCGCCCATACCTTCGCTTCTGCCGTTCCGGAAGGTCCCACGGGAATCGCTTCGACTTTCACGGAATCAAACGTGCCGCGCAGACCGGCCGTGACTTGGGGATAGAGGATTGTTCGAAGAAAGTCGTCACGCCCGTCCTTGTCCGCCGCCCCGTCGTATGCGAGGAGCACCCTGCCAGCAGCCTTAGCGTAACGAGGTTCCCACGTACCAAAGTATCCGCGGGCTTCGTCTTCAGAAACCGCGAGGTCCATGGATCGGAACACTCCGGATCCCGGGACCGAGCCTTCCAGATGAAGCAGGTTTTTCCCAGTGATGAGGTCAATGTCCCATAACAGCTCGGCAGGTGGCATGCGCTCCATACGGCAGTATGCATTCTGGCCGGGTTGCTTCGGAAAACCCGCAAGGGTGAACGACTGTTTGTCCTCGAAGCTCGATGTCCACGTCCGCTGTAGAGTCTGGGAAAACCAAGCGGGAACCTCGAGATCAGCAACATCGCGATCTTGGTTGTCGGGTTTTTCTCTCCGAAACGCAATGGGCCAGGCTCCGAAACAGACATGTTTTGCTACCAAAAAGTTGTAAACCCCAAGCTCCCACGCCGGTGCCTCGCCGGTTTTGCTGCATCTCTGGCCGAACGTCGTAATCGAGCCATGCGCGTCGATCAATCGCATGTGCTCGATGGTGTTCAGCACATTGCGGCATGCGGAATTAGAAAGCCCAGGCAGGGCCGCTGCAACAATGGCAGCGTCGACTTTTCCCGCCGCCTCGCCGGCTCGAATGAGGCGTTGTAGTTCGAGGCGTTTCTCCCACACTGCCACTTCGGCAAACACGCTGATGCCAAAAAGCTCGGCCGGGGCGCGCAACGTTGTCTTCATCGGCTCCTCGAAATGGGTTTGGCCAGTGGCGTTGCCGTCGCAAACGACGATAGCTCGTCCGACGGACAACGCTCGAAGTAGCTCTTGTTTCCGAACAACACAAGCTGAAACCTCGCCCGCGTAATGGCGACATTGAGACGATTTGGGCTATCCGCGTGACCCGGGCGCTTCACGTTACGGAAGCTGAGCAGCACCAGATCCGCCTCGCGACCTTGGAAACGATCCACCGTCGCGCAAACCAATCGCGTATTGGGAAGCTCGAACCGCGTTTCGCCGCCATGATGGCTCGTCAACTTGCGCAGCATATCCCGAATGGCAATCTCCTGCTTGTTGTAGAACGACAAACACGCCACCTCCCAACGCTTGCCATCCTTGCGCGGATTCACCGCCGACCATGCTCGCCATGCCTCTAATACCTGACGCATAGCCTCGACCTCTTCTGGCTTGACCCCGCGCTCTTCATGGCCCGCGACATCCACCCAGATTCGCCTCGCTGGC
>CAZETM010000461.1:0-5585 GCA_964514885.1 uncultured Polyangium sp.
CGAATGGGTTCGGCATGACCAACCATCACGGCTTGTGGTTCGAGCCCCGAAAGGGTCATGACCAAGCGCGCGTGACGCTGATGCAGATTCTCGAGCACGATGCGCTCATTGGCTGCAAGAGGTCGAACCAGCCATTGATCCATTGGCGCGGACTGAAAATAATTCGAGTGGAAACCGTGCGGCAACGGGTCGCGAGAAAATGCCGCCAGCCATGCTCGATCGGCAGCGCTCAATTCACCCGATCGGGTGCGAAACGAAACCGGCAGGGGACCCAGCCCAATCGTGGGCACATGATTCGTATGCGGACCGATTTCGCAAGCGACGGGCAGCAATTGCGGCACAGGACGGCGCCCACGAGCATCCGGACGATTGATATCGATGCCAATGGGATTTTCCGTTTCGGCACCGCCGGCGGCAACTTCATATCGCAATGGAAAACGCCGTGCCCGCGGTGCTTCTTCGATAACGCCTTCGCGCAAAAAACGCGGCACGTACGCTTCCACTGACTTATCGACCGAGCCGACGATGACTCGCGCCACGATGCTGGACGCAGTTCGCTCTGCCGGGGCAAACGCCGAACCGACGACGACGACTTCGGGCGCTTTTTTGAAGGGCGCCAGATCGCTCGGCATGTGCACGCTGCGAGCCGGATCATCGTCCCAATGGTCGTCTTCTTCTTGAATGGGCAGCGGTTCTTCGTGCGGCGTGACGATTCCCGGGGTCAGGGCATAGGTGACTTTCGCCACGATGGTGCCCACGAGCTGCCCGAGGTTGTCCCGAAAAACTACGGAAGCGACTGCAAATGGGCCGCGCGAAATGACTGAAATACGCTGCGTCATACGAGCAAGGCCGAAGTGGGCGGGCCACCAACGAATACCGTTTCGTCGCCCGTGACGACGGCCAAACCATCGCTGGTCGCGTCATCGAGCCGCGCAAACGGGTATTTGCCGACATATACCGTGGCGCTGCCTTCCATGACGTGTCCGCCACCTTCGTGCAAGCAATCCTCGCACGCATATCCCACGAGGCGCATATTGTTGCCAATGGCTACCGTGGAAAAACCGTGTTCGAGCCGCGGGCCTCCACCGCCGGCCGAAACCGCTGGATCCGCTGAAGCTTGCTTTGGCTCCGCCGGTTTCGCCTCTTCCGCAGGCTTGTTCGCTTTCTCTGCCGCCTCGAGATCCTTACGCGAGACGATATTTTTGGCCTTCTTGTCGTCGAGGAGTTTTCCCGCCCGCTGAATCTCGTCGCTGCTCATGTAATAATCGTCGTACGCTTTGCTGCCCTTGGGAAATGCTCCCACACCCAATGACGTCACTTCCAAGGTCGAGGCGGGTGCGCCCGAAGCCGGCGTCGTATTCGGATAACCGAGATTCCACCACGTCTTCAGGCTGACTTCGGCTTTTTCGGTACCGCTTTCGAGAATTCGAGCGTACGTGGTATTCCCATTCGGCGCCTTGATTTTCACGAATGAGCCGACGGGCGCGACGTTCGACACGAGATACGGCACTTCGGTGGGATCGGCGTAAACGGTTTTTCCCTTGTTGACGAACGAGGCTTTGGTTTCATGTTGCCAGAAACCTTCGTAAGCGAGGCCTTTTTTCTTCAGGTACATCCACATGCGCATGCGATATTGTGGATAATAGTTGACCCATTTACCAGTTGTGTCCACATTGCCGAATTGATGCAATCCCTTGACTTTGCCCGTGAGCAAATTTTCGAGCGGCGCGGTGCTGGTATAGGTCGTATTGCCTTTGGCATCTTGAAACGATTTTGCTACAGAGTTGAATCGATCCGCCTGCTCTTTGGTAATGGTATTGACGCCTTGGTATTTGAGCGTCGAATCACCGGACTTGGCATTCTCGAGCGAATCAACGACGGCTTCGCGCCACTCTTGTATGGTCTTTTTTTCGTTTCCAGCCTGCTTCTGCCATTGCGCGTACGATAACTTTTCGAAGTTCTCGATCGAAATACCATCGCCACAAACCGCGGCGCTTCGGGCATTCCCGCTGGAGCTGGCTGCCGCTGGCTTGGCCGGGGCACCTTTCGCCGGAGCGGATTTCCCCGGCTTGGCTTTGACGGGAGTTTTGGCCGGAGCTGCTGGTGCAGGTTTGTCTTTCTTGAAAAAATCGCGCAATCCCATACTTCGCTCCTCACCGCCCAACCCGGCTAGCAAAAAACTGCAAACGACGACGACGTGACCGAAGCCCACGTTGATTAGCCACCCTCGTGCAACCGAAAACTCGATAAGACGTGATCCATCAGCTTATCACACCCTTCACGTTCGCTCAGCGGCCCGGTCATTCCGAAAAGTATCCAGGTATCCGGCGCCGCAAGGTGCGCCTGCCGTTGGTAAATGACTTTGCCGTCGCTGCGCCATCGCGAACAAATCTCGATTGCGGGCACGCCTGCCCAAGAGACGTCTCGCTCTTCGAGTACTTTGAATCCACCGAGCTTTTTTGCTTCGTGGGTGACGTGCGCTTCGACCAACTCACGCAAGCTCTTGCCTGCCGGCATTTTCGACCGACAAACAATGAAACCCACATCGCTGCCGTCTTCCAAGGTCATCTCGAAAAGATGCACCGTCCGATCGACGAAACCGACGTCGGGCAAATCGAAAGCACCTTCGTTCGTGAAATAGATAGCCATCTGCTCACGCCCCTTCGAGCCGAATTACGTTGGCTTTTGGCAATGCCGCGACAAACTCGGGCGCCGATGACGCCATCAGAACTTGGTTGTCGTCTCCGAGCGCCCCGAGAGCTTCGACAAACGCCGCCGCTCGTGCCGGGGCTGTCGACAGCTCTGGACGATCGATCAGAATGAGCGACCGAGACAAACCAATGGCTGTCGCTGTCGCTGCGAAAAGCACCGATTGCTGCTCTGTTTCGGACAATTCACTCACGTTCGCTGCCGGCCCGCCGCGACTGGAAAAACATCGCGGCAACCCGGGCTCGCCATCGGTCGCGACATACCGACACGACGGCGACAAACCTTCGAGGCACCGGGCAAAGACTCGCTGTTCGGCCGGGCGTTGGGACAATTCGCGCAAAAAGCGTACGACGAATCCGTATTTGGTGGGCTCTTTCGACACGCGTTGCAAACGTTGTTCGATGACTCCTGTGCCATGAAATGGGCCCAGCGGCGAAAGCCTCCGCGACGACGGGAAATATTCGACTTTGCCCGTCTCAGGCCCATGCTCGTAACGCGAAAGCAAAGCCACGAGCCCTTCGTCCGCATCACGGCGCACTCTGTCGCGCAAAAACGTCGCTTCGCCATCAATGGTCCCGTCGGACGTCCCTACGTATTGGCGTTCCTCTTCGTCGAGCGCGAACGTGAGCATGATCTTGGCGAGCTGACTGCCCGGATGCAACCACGTCGCGCCAGTGCTCATCGGACCATAAGGACCAATGGCTTCTTTCGTCGCCAGAATGGCTTCGAGAAAACGAGTTTTACCGGACGCTTCCGGTCCGGTCACCAGGACGATGGAGTTTGGCGCGCCGGTCGCAGGATTCGACAAATCGTACGTGCCGTCGGGAACGCCGCGAATACCCAAGAATGTCGCTCGCAGAATTTTCACGTCACGCTCCTCAACTGCCGAGCCCGGCAATACCGTCGCCCAGCGCCGTGCTCGCGGCAATGTCTTCGCCCGGGTTGAGCAATACTTTGGGCGATTGAATGATGATCGAGTCGGGACCGATGTGGATCATCGATTGTCCACACGTAATCGTAGTGCCGGTGGTGCTCGATATTTGATGCGACAATGCATTTTGACTTGCCGCGCCCACGGTTTGCTGAATACGATCGCCACCGGCCATGCTGAGAATCGTGCCGAGCACGCTCGTGAGCTGGTCTTTGCCGATGGTATTCAAAAGCTGCCCAATGACGCTCAGGGCTTTATCTCCACCGACGCTCTTGGTCTGATTGCCATGGACTTCTTCTTGGTCATTGGCTTCGACGGTGGATTTGCGATGTCTGCCGACCGAACTCTGCTGGTCATTGTTGACGCGCGTGGCCATGTCCTTTTCGGCACGCATTCGGAAAAGCTCGGACCCCGCTTTGTCCTCGAACATTAGCTCGTTGTATCCGCCCGTCTGCGGTACCGAGGCGCTCTTGAAACCATTTTGCGTTTTATTCGCCGGCAGCGGGAAGGGCGGCCTGAGCAAATTCGTGAACACGCGCCCGACGATCACGGGCTCCTCGGGATTGCCCGCGAGAAAACTCACAATGACTTCCTGCCCGATGCGCGGCAAATTCATTGCGCCTAGGCCGTCACCGGCCCAAGGCTGATTGACGGGCACCCAGCACGAGCTGTATTCGTCCATTTTTCCATAACGGTCCCAATGGAACTGCACTCGAACCCGGCCGAATTCGTCGCAATGGATCGTTTCACCAGCCGGGCCTACGACGGTCGCCATTTCGACACCGTGAATGGCAGGCGCGCTCGTCACCGCTTCCGGTGCATACGGGACCTTCGCGCTCACCGCGGTGCATTGAACACGTGGCTCGGTTTCGTGGGATGCCGTAATCGCCACCTGCGTGACGAGCAGTTCACCTTCTCGTTCGACGAGCGGATGATCGACAATTCGCAAGATCGTGCCTGCGGCAAGCTCCATTGCATTCGAGCTGAATCCGAACCGTCGAGTGCGCGCGACCAATGCATAAGCTGCTTGGTCGGCAATGCGTTTTCCTTCATCCGGATCCGTACGAGTACGCCCGCGGTCGTCGGCGTTGGGTGTATCTTTGGGCCCTTTGCTTCCAAAACGAAATGCACCAGGCACATATTTGAATTGTTCGAGATTCGCTTCGATACCCGCGGGATGAGCTTCCGCCTGCGCGAGCAGCGGCATATTCTGGAGCCGGTGATCATGATCGGCAAACGTGAGCTTTCCTGAGCGCACGGCGCGTGATGCCGATAGGCCCGTAGCCCACAACCTATCTCGTCCAAACGGCTCATTCGTGTGCGCCAATGGCTCGCTACGCCGATTGCCTCGCTCCGGCCCATCCGACAACACCAGCACCGACCCTTCGGGGCCACGCCTGAAGAAATACGTAATACCAGCGGCTTCGAGCAGCCTAGAGAAAAATGAGTGATCGGTTTCTTGATATTGTACGCGGTATTTCCGCGCTTTGCCAGGACGCGCCACTTGGACTTCCGGCTCGATGCCCCATTCTGCCAAAATCGCACGCGCCACGTCGAGGTCCGTCAGTTGCTGAAAGACGCGGCAATTCGTGCGCCTGGTCAGCAGCCATAAACGAGGCACGATCGTCAGCTCGTACGTCGAAAGCCCCGTCTCCTCGCAGCGCAATTGATGAATTTCAGAAACCAAGCCCGTCCACTGCGGAGGCGACTCGCTGCCGTGAATCGTCTGCCCCACTGCAATCGAAACGGTTGCGCCTCGGCCAACAATCGCCTCGAAATCGACTGCGGGGTTGGTCGAAACGGCAACGACGCGAACCGAAAACAACTGCGACAAGCCGTCTTGGACTGACAATTCTCGGACGTCGAAAACGTCGTCCGCATCGAGCACGAGGCGCAGCGCGTTGGAAAAGCGTTCGAGGTTCATGGGCTAAGCTCCTGGTCGCGG
>CAZETM010000461.1:5685-7669 GCA_964514885.1 uncultured Polyangium sp.
GGCGCAGCGCGTTGGAAAAGCGTTCGAGGTTCATGGGCTAAGCTCCTGGTCGCGGCGAGTGTAATCGCGCTCGATCGCGCTTTGCAACAAATAAATCGATGCGTTCACGATATCTCGATCCAGTCACGGGCGACTATTTCACGATCCTACGACAGAGCCGTGCGAAAAGAGCGCGTTACGAAAATAACAATCAGCCCACTTCCCCCGGCACGGCCATATTCTCGATACCCAGCTTGTCTTCGAGCAGCTCCTCGATGTACTTCCCCTGCTCGACCGGCATTGCTGCGAGCCGTACTTTTCGACCATCTGCGAGCACGGCAGACAAATGGTACGAGTGGCTCGGACCATTTTTGCCCTCCGATACCTGATGCTCACAATAGAGCTGCCGAATCTCTTCGCGCGCCAGCGTATGGTTGCCTTTCCAAGGCAATGGCGCGTGGCGAACCGAAAGGTTATGCTCGTCGAGCTTGATCGTGGTGTGATTGACGAATCCCGCAATCGTGTAATACGTCAACCCTACGCCCACGGCCACGTGTGCAATGGGGAAGATGGCCGCGATCCAGGCAAATGCGCCTGGCCCCTGGGTCGCATTCGTATACCAAAAAACGAGAAACGCATCCCAAGCAATGCAAAAGAAGAGCAAAAAGATGAACTGCGGCGCAAACCAACGTCGTACGATGGTGACGGTGCCCCTACTGCGCGGAGCATCGCGATATCCAGGCTCGTTCGGCTCGAAAAATGTCTCGCGCACCTCCAGGCCTTCGGGACGCGGAGCGCGAATACGTGGTCGCTGCTCCATGGCGGCTGGAAGTACCCGATCGGCAAAAGAAAAAACCGCATTACAAGCGCGGCACTTTGCCATTTTCGTGGGCAAGTCGATGTCCTGGGAGACGATCGGCGTGCCACATTCGGTGCATTCGAGCTTCATGGCCATTACTCCTTCACCGACACTCCGCTCGCGGTTGATCCACGAAACGGAGTGTCGTGAACAGTCACTTTGCGGGGATCAGAACGATCCTTCGACGATGAACGATTCCACCGAATTCCGCGGCGTCGGGCTTTCACGCTCGCGCAAATATTCCGGAAGGTCCTCGACACGGCCAGGCTTACCCACCGCAATCGTCATGATCACCAAGTGATCTTCGGGCACACGCGCCGTCGCTCGCGCTCGATCGGCATCAAACCCCGCCATTCCGTGAACGACCAGGCCCGAAAGGCTTGCTTGGAGCGCAAAACTCATCCACGCCGCACCGGTATCGAATGCGGGCGTCGGTGATGGGCTTCCATTGGGCATGTTTTTGTTTGCGCAAACGAGCACCAAAGCGCCAGCGCGCTTGACCCACGTTTGATTGCCTTCGGCCAGCGTCGCAAAAAGCGCATCGAATGCCGGCGTTCCGGCAAGCGCGTAGACGAATCGCCACGGCTGGCTGTTGCCACACGATGGCGCCCAGCGCGCGGCCTCGAAAAGAGGAAGCAGATCCTCACGCGTAAGCGCCTCACCGCTCATTGCACGAGGGGAATTGCGCTGGATGAATTGCTGATCAGCAGGATGTTCAAGAGTTCGAGTCATGGGGAGCGAATCATGAACGAGTTCGTCCGTTTTGACTAGATCAAAAAAACGCTACGAATCGTTTTCCGGAATCCAAGCCGCGCCTCGAGCACCATTGGCTCGAACGAGAGCTTAGGGCTGTTCAATCTGCAGCCGATTATTATGAGGCGGGCCATTGTCAGTGAATCGTGCTGAAGAACGATTCGAGGGGAAACCCATGAAAAGCTTTCAATGTAGCAGTCTTGCCATTCTCGCAGGAGTCGCGGGAGTCGCGCTCGTCGCCGGCTGTGGCGAAACGAATCCACGATCCGGCCACGTTATCGACGCCGGCGGCACAACATCGGCTTTTCGTCATCGCGAGCGGCGGGCACGTGGACTTGACCCGGGTCAAGCCCGCGCCTGCCCGATGAGGCATTCCCGAGACCCGGGTCCCAC
>CAZETM010000462.1:0-7661 GCA_964514885.1 uncultured Polyangium sp.
CAGAGATTGAGTTGCGCGTCAAGACGCCACACGGTGCGGCTGTCCAGGGCGCTTGTGTCCGGGTCCTCGGGCCTTCGGGGGCGCTCGTGGGGCGCGAGATCTCACCTGGTTGCGTGCGTGTCGTCCTTCCGCAACGAGGTGATTACGAAATCATCGTCGAAGCGCGCGCGGACAAGTTCGACTTTCGCCCATTTCGCACTGTGGTATTTTTTTCGCCTGGTCAAGGGGCGCGTGTGCTATCAGGCGATTCCTCTTCCGCAACGTTTCGATCCATTTCCGTTCTTGGCGGGCTCGAAGGCGGAGTTTCGAGGGCTCGTTTCGTTGAGCAAGAGCAGGGGCGTCATGCGATTGACGTGGTTCTCGATTACAAATGGTTCACGCACGTAGGATTTCCTCCCACGGTGGGGAATCGAGTCGAATTGCTCGTGGATGGTGAAGAAGGATGGGGCGGCGTTGCGGAAGCTATTGCTGCGGCGCAGCACTCGATTCGTATCACGACGTGGGTGTACGATCCGCGCATGGAACTGGTGCGTCGGGATCCGCTTGCCGAACCAGCGATTCGCGAGGCGAACACGATTCACAGGCTGCTTTCGGATCGTGCGGCTCGAGGGGCGCTCGTGCAGCTTTTGTTATGGGATCCGCCGATTTTGCCAATGCCGCGTGAAACGCGCGAAGCGGCTTTCGCCACCGCTGACGGATTCGAGATATTGTCCGAGAAAAACCCGACCGAATTACGCCTATTCCGAGACGAGCATGAATTTCCGAATTGGCTGTTGGGGGAGCTTCAAATTGGGTCGTATCATCAAAAAACAGTAGTTTGTGATGGCCGAATTGGGTTTTGCGGTGGGATGAACTTGAAACAAAACGACTGGGATACGCGAATGCATCGAATTTTCGATCCGGCACGGTGTCGTTTTTCCCGGCCAGGCGTGTTTCGTAAACTAGTTTTTGATCGATTCGAATCGGCCGATCATCCTCCGCGGCACGATTTCATGGCTCGACTGGAAGGTCCGAGCGTCGTGCATCTCGAAGAAAACTTCCGGCAAAGGTGGAATCGGTTGCTCGAGCGAGCTGGGCCGAATGCGGAGCGAGAGACGTTCGTGCCCGAGCCACGTGCCCAAGGGATTGCTGGACGATCAGCCGTGCAGGTCGTGCGTACGATGCCGGCGCCATTTGAAGAGCGGGGGATTGTCGACGTTTGGCTGCGCGCCATAACGGCTGCAAAATGGCTGATCTACGTCGAGGATCAATATTTCCGTTCGACCATCGTGAGCAGTGCCATTGCCGAAGCGGCGCGGAAAAATCCACAATTGTCGGTCATTGCCATCACGAGTGAAGCTCAAGCCAACCATCCGCTCACCGGAGCTTGGAGTTACGCGTGTTTTGCTCGCATTCGCGAAGTGTTGCCGGATTTCGAGCTGTATTCGTTGCGTGTGGCTGCACGAGATTGTCGGGGCAAACGTCGCATCGTCGAAGTCGACAATCATGGCAAATTGCTCATCGTCGACGACGTGTTTCTCATGGTGGGCAGTTGCAATGTGAACGATCGCGGATTCGAATACGAGGGCGAATGCAATCTCGCCGTGGTCGATTCAGAGCTGGTGGGTCGCACTCGTTCGAGCCTCTTTCGCGATTATCTCGATGACGATCCGCGTCTGGGCCAGAGCATCGAAGGCGACGTCCGGATATTTCGCGAACATGCAGCGATCAATGGCAAACGTGCGCCTGGTGATGAGGGGCATCCGTTCGTCGTACCTTTCATTCCGCGCCCGCGGGACCTGCCGATCTTCGACCATCGAGTCTTTTGAACGTGGGCGAGGCCCTTGACGGTCGCGGTTTTTTTTCAATCTGCTTGCATCGCGAGCCGCTCGGTGTTCGAGTGGTCGACGGTGCCATGCAAATCGATAGATCGAGGTTTCTACTTCTTACGGCGAGTATTGCCGGCGGCGCGTGTGGTTCCAGCTCGTCTTCTTCGTCGAGCGGAGCGATTGTCGTTGCGTCGCCGATCGTAGCGTTACCCAGCTCCGATGAAGCGGCATCCTCGGCGCCGAAGCCTGCGGCGACTGGGAAGTCGGCAGTCGTTACGAGTGACGACGAAACTTTGGCGGCGCTCGATCGTTCACCGCCTGGATCGGTCGATGATGGCTCGATGTGTGACGAAGGCGGTGTTGCGCCGACGGGTTGCGGCACATTGCGTGCACCGGGTCCGACGTGCGAGAGTTTTACGGACACGAAAGCGATGTGCGGCAAGCTTGCGCGTGGATTGCGTCCTCGAGTGGCCGAAAAAGCCGTCGATTGCATGTTGACGAAAAGCGGCAAACAAGCGGTTTGCGACTTCAACCTTGCCAATCAATGCGGAATGTTGGCAGTGCAGAAGGCGTGTATCGAGCCGTCCACGCAAGCGGCGTGTGCTCCCGTTGTTCGTGCGTGTGGTGGAGCCGTACAAATGCGAGATTGCCAATTACTGCTGTCGGCCGTGACGAGCAAAAATCGACGCAACATGATTTCGTGCATCACCGAGGGATGCTCGGTCGATTATTGCATGTACGATATCGAATGACTAGTCGTATCGTTTCGTGTGAGACAGCTTTGCCGCAACCATGACGCATCGCGCGAAGTGGAATCGAGGGATTTGCAGCGGTCTGGACGTATTTTTTACCGCGTCAAACTCGATTTACATGGCGACTTGATTTCGGTATCATCGGGCATCATGTCCGATGCTCTCGTGCCGATTCGTTCCAAAGGTGCCAAGCGTGTAAGCTTGTCGCCGTTCGGTCTGGGATTTCAGAAGCCGCGGCACTTTCTGGAAATGTTTCGCATCGCGTGGGAAAACCGCGACAACTTGGGGCATGCCTGGCGCGTGCTCAGCCAAGGCGTGTGTGATGGCTGTGCGCTCGGGACGGCGGGGCTTCGCGATTGGACGATCGACGGAACGCATTTGTGTCTGGTGCGTTTGAACCTGCTGCGTCTCAATACGATGGGTCCGGCGAAGGACGATGTGTTTGCGGATGCGCAGGCGCTTCGGCGTCGAAATGCCAAGGACTTGCGGGAGCTGGGGCGGATTCCGTATCCATTACGCCGCAAAAAGGGCGAGCTTGGTTTTACGCGTGTCAGTTGGGACGAAGCGCTTCGCGAAGTGGGCGCGCGTTTTGCCAAGGCAAACCCTGACCGAGTCGCCATGTTCATGACTTCGCGCGGCATCACGAATGAAGTGTATTACGCGACGCAGAAGGCCATGCGCTTTTATGGCACGCCACACATCGACAATGCTGCGCGGCTTTGCCATAGCCCTTCCACCGCGGCCATGAAACGCACGATTGGCGTATCCGCGTCCACGTGCTCGTACAAAGATTGGTACGGCACGGATGTGGTGGTGTTTTTCGGGTCGAACCCGGCCAATGATCAGCCGGTGGCCATGAAATACCTTTATGAGGCCAAAAAGCATGGCACGCGCGTGTACGCGGTCAACACTTTCATCGAACCGGGCCTCGAGCGGTATTGGATCCCGTCGACGCCCGAATCAGCCTTGTGGGGTAGTCACATTTGCGATGGATTTTTCCAAGTCGATACGGGAGGCGATTTGGCGTTTCTACACGCGGTGCAGCGCCGGCTCATCGAGCGAGGGGCCATCAACCGTGCATTTATCGATGCGCATACGACGGGTTTTGACGAGTACCGCAACAAACTGCTCGCGCGTGATTTTGATGCCATGGCTCGGGCGTCGGGATCGAGTGCGACAGACATCGAACGGTTCGTCGATATGCTCGCGGCAGCCAAAACGGGCGTATTCATATGGAGCATGGGTTTGACGCAACACGTCCACGGCAGCGATACCGTGGCCGCATTGATTTGTCTGGCGCTATCCTTGGGGTTTGTCGGGCGTGAACATTGCGGCGTGATGCCGATTCGCGGTCATTCGGGTGTACAAGGCGGCGCGGAAATGGGTGCGTACGCCAATGCGTATCCGGGCGGAGTTTCCATTACGAATGAGAATGCCGACCATCTCGAACGAGAATGGGGCG
The DNA here is from genome assembly GCA_964514885.1 of uncultured Polyangium sp. Classification (GTDB taxonomy): domain Bacteria; phylum Myxococcota_A; class Polyangia; order Polyangiales; family Polyangiaceae; genus Polyangium. Next base: position 4,023 of record CAZETM010000462.1, read on the forward strand.
TGCGCCCTCCAGTCCGTGTCGGAATGAGCACCACGGAAATGCTCGAAGCGGCTCACGCGGGCAAACTCGATGTTTTTTACAATATCGGGGGCAATTTGCGCGATACGCTTCCTGATCCGGCGCGCGTGGAAGAGGCGCTTGCGCGAGTGCCCGTGCGAGTGCATCAGGATATTGTGCTTACGCATCCGATGCTCGTGGATCCTGCGGATGTCGTATATGTGTTGCCTGCACGTACGCGTTATGAACATCGAGGTGGAGTGACGGAGACGACCACGGAACGTCGCGTCGTGTTCAGTCCGTACATCGAGGGGCACGATATTCCCGAGGCCAAAGAAGAATGGTGGATTCCGCTGGCGATAACGCGAGCAGCGCGACCGGAGCACGAGAAGGCTTTGGACGTGGATGCAGCCGCATTGCGGCGTGAAATCGCGCGCGTCATTCCCAGTTACCAAGGGATCGAGAAACTCGAAAAGCTTGGGGACCAATTTCAATGGGGTGGACCGCGGATTTGTGAAGGCGGCGTCTTTCCGCTTCCCGATGGCCGCGCAAGATTCGAGGTGACGGACATTCCCGACCGGCGGCTCGAAGTGGGCGAATTCTGGCTCGCAACTCGACGTGGAAAACAATTCAACAGCATTGTGCAAGCTGAATTCGATCCGCTCACGGGGGCATTGCGAGATCACGTATTCTTGCATCCCGAGGACATGGAAGCGCTCGGGCTTCGTCCCGATCAGCGCCTTATCGTCAAAAGCGATCACGGGACGTTCGAGGGGCGGGCATTTCCCGCTTCGATGACGCGCAGAAACGTGCAAATGTTTTGGCCTGAGGCCAATGTGTTACTTCCTTCCGGAATTGTGGATCCCGGGGGCCTCGTGCCTGATTACAACACGAAAGTGCGTATCGAGGCGCGGGCGTGACCTTGGAGAACAGATTCGAGAAAGGAATCCGTCGCGTCGACGCTGTGGTCGTGCGTGAGGGGGGTTTGTCGAAGCAATCCGAGGACGTGGTCGTCGAAGAGCCGCTGGAGATTCGAGTGGCTAGTGAATCATTGGCGACGACCATGCGTACGCCGGGCGAGGACCAGTATTTGGCGGTCGGATTTTTGTTCGCTGAAGGAGTTTTGCAGGCTTTGGGAGATGTCGGCAGTGTCTATCATTGCGGGCGTATGGACGAGCCGCGGTATGGCAATGTTATTGAAGTGGTGCCTGGCCCTGGGGTTTCCCTCGATGTCGACATTTTATCACGAACGAAGCGGGTGGGCATTACGCAAAGTGCATGTGGCGTGTGTGGCCGGGACAATATCGATGATTTGTTGACGCGTACGCCTGTGCTTGATTCGTCGGGCCGTATCGAAATGGCGCTGCTTGCGCGGGTTCCGTCGTTATTGGCGGCTTTGCAAAACAACTTTGCGCGGACGGGCGGGCTTCATGCGGCGTGCGCAGTGACGGCTCGGGGCAGCGTGATTGCTCATGCCGAGGACGTTGGGCGTCATAATGCAGTGGACAAGGTGGTGGGCAAGCTTCTTTATGCGAATGCGTTGCCGCGGGACGGTTTGACGGGGGATCCGGCGCGTATTCTTGCCGTGAGTGGTCGTTCGAGTTTCGAGATCGTTCAAAAAGCTGCAATGGCGGGGTTTTGGTGTGTCGCGAGCGTATCGGCGGCAAGCTCGCTGGCCATTGACACGGCCCGGGCGACGGGCGTGACGTTGGCCGCGTTCGTGCGCGAGGGGCGATTTACGCTGTACACGCACGAACAGCGAGTGGTTTGACCGGAAAAACTTATTGCTACGCCAATCCCTTGAGCATCGCTGGCAGACGCAGGTCACGTAGGCGCCTGCGCGTAAGCGCGAGCAGACCAGCGCCCAGCGTCGCGAAAAGCATGAGCATGCGGCTCTTATCGTCGTTCGACGGCGTTTCACCGGGCAGTAGAATCACTCCCGAACCGCACAGCGCTTCGATATTTTGCCCCGATCGGGCTTGGATGTCTGCATCGACGTCCGTTTGGCTGGCGGCTGCCTCAATGATGAGATCATTGGCCAATGCAGCGCGAGGCAGGTCGGCTTCCAGGCGCGTGACCCAAACGTCTTTCGGATGCATACCCGTCAATGCGGTGGCGATATCGTCGAGGGTCGAATCCATGACGTCATCGGTTGCACCGCATTCGAATACGCGCGCATCAATTTCGCCCGCCGGCACTGTGCCGCAGGATGGATCGTACGACGGGACGCCCGGTTCGCACGGATCCGTCACCATTTGGCCGCTACTGGCGAATTGCGTAAAGGCGCTCGAACAAGCCGAGTCCGTGGCTTCGCCATTTTTGAGACCTTGCTGCACGTAGGCTTCCGCCAGTCTATTCACGAAATTGAAGTCGTTGGTGACGTTGAAGTTTCGCGTCCCGTTCGCGGCGCTCGAGATCGGCGACAGCAGCGCTTGCGGTTTGGCGAAGGTGGTCAGCCACGTGTCGCCGCCATTTTGATCCAGCATCTTGTCGCGGAGCAACCCGTAGTTCGACGTATTGGTAGCGAAGTCCCAGGACAACAAATCCAGAGGCACCAGGGTATTGGTGGAATTCTTCGCTTCCCAGCGCCCTTCGCCGATTACGTAAAGCGTAATGGCGACATTCGCGCCTGTGCCGACGGCGACCATACGCAAGGGCAGGGTGGGGTTTGCCCCGGGTTGCACGACGCGTACCGGCTTCATTTCATCGACGCTCTTGTCGGGTTGCAGCTTGAGCGCAATGAAATCGTATCCTTCGGCGACATACGCATCAATGACGGGCGCCGAATCCGCCGGAACGTTGAATCCGGCATCGGTGAGCCAATCGTCGAGCACGCCAGGCACTTGCGTGCTCAGTGTGACCGTGTCGAAAGGTCCGACGGTTCCGCGATGCACGACGGTGACGCCTTTGCCGAACGCATCATTCGGTGCACCAATGGAATCGCCCGACGCCATGGCGCCGCAACCAATGCCCGAGCTGCTATTGCCACAGCTAATGGGAGGCGCGAATACGCTCGTGGTTGTCGCTGCATCGAGCGTTTCGAACCACGCATCCGTGGAAATTTCGACGACGGCCCCGGGCTTGACGGGCAACAGCCATCCCCAGCTTTCCGGGTCGCCATTGTAACGGATTTGGTCCCACAAGACGGTTTGTTTGGGCGATATCGAGAGCGCCATTCGGTGCGCGTTGACGATGGTGTTGTCTTCGGGCGGAACGACGCAGCCGCCGCATGCGCGGGCGTCGCTGGACAAGGCCAGGGTGCCGACGAGAGGTGCGGCGAGCGCGATGGCAAGGAAGCGTGTTTTCATCAGGTCTCCGATCACGCCGCAAGATTGAGGCGTTACCGACTATATACCACGATCGGCGAATGCGGCGAAAGCAGGTCTGCACATCTTTCACGAATGACTGCGCATCGCGTACGAGATGCGCTACAGTGCGACCTCGATGTTTCCTCCGCCGCCACCCTGGTCGAGTCGCATCTTCACCGTCGGAGTGACCGGAACCAATGGCAAAACCACGACCACCACGTATCTCGCTGCGGCGCTTGGCTGTGCGTGTCCTGAAGTGTCACGGATTACGACCGTAGGATCATTCTTCGGCCCAGACAAACTCGATGTGCAGCCCACGTACGGTGGGTTTGTC
>CAZETM010000463.1:0-7656 GCA_964514885.1 uncultured Polyangium sp.
AGTTGGCCGGGTCGTTCATCGCGTCCACGCAGGCGTTGCCGCATTTCGTCGTGCCTCCAAGACACGTCAGCGCGCACGTTCCCGCCGCGCACACTTCACCCGCCGGACACGCCGTTCCGCATGCTCCGCAGTTGGCCGGGTCGTTCATCGCGTCCACGCAGGCGTTGCCGCATTTCGTCGTGCCGCCGCCGCAACTCAGGGCACAGCTTCCGAGCGAACAGACCTCACCCGCAGCGCATGCATTGCCACACGCGCCGCAATGGGCAGAATCCACGTTCGGATTCGTGCACGTATCACCGCATTGCAGAAGCGGCGCGCTGCAACCTCCGTTGCCTCCACTGCTCGTTCCGCTCGAGCTGCTCGACGTTTCCCCGGGTCTTGTCGGGTCGGCCTCGGAGCAGCCAGGCGCCGCGAACAAGACAGCAAACAGAGCCGTGAACAGCGCGAGCAATCTCCAAGTACTTGTCAACATCGGAAGTCTCCACGAACGAAACCCAAATAAAAACGTGCGCGGCGAGGCCTGAAGGGTTGTCAGGTTTTACCGATTCATCCGTGCTCGTCACGTTACAAGACGGATAGGGGTAGGCTCAAGCACTTGCTGCTCGATGGGTGTGGAACCCATCCGCCGAATGCCTCGTCTGCACAGGTTCAATTCAGAGCAACTCGGTCCGAAATTGACGCGGTATCTGATCCATTCTTTTTGCGAAAGGGGCACGGATGGTTTGTCCCACGAGCGGGCTTCGGGTGATCGCCGAACGTTATGGTGGACAGTACGCATTCGAGCCCGTTGATGTTTTGTACGAATACGACGGGCCTCGTCTTTTTACATTTCTCGACGACTACGGTGACCTTCTGTTGGCCTATCTTTTTGACGACGTGCAAGAAGCGTAGTCGTTGCCGTCGCCAGAATGGTACCGAGACCATTGAGCGCCGTTACATCTGCGAACCTGGACAACATCGCCTGTGTGTGCAGACTCTTCACACCGTGCAATGGGCGTGTTTGGCGATGTTCCAGAGGGTGGAGCCCAGTTTCTTTTGGTTGGTATCGTTCATTTCTTTGGGCGTCGTTTGATTTTGTTTTCGAGCGTCTTGAGGTCGGCTTCATCCTCCTGATCGGCTGACTGCGCTTCCTGCGCTTTTCGGCGCTGGTCGTAGTCGAGATACAGGGCGTTGGTGTCGCTCTCCATTTGCTCATGGCTGACCGAACCCGCGTGAGCGAGCAGGGGGAAGCCGTTGGAGGTGATGATCTGGTCCACGTTTCCCTTCCAGAAACTCATGCGCGTCTCCTGCTTGCTCTTGGCCCGCAGTTCGGCGGTTTCCAGGAAGATCACCACGAGACGGTTCAGGGTGTCGATCTCGTCCTCGGTCAGGTAGTTCTTGGCCACCACGATGTCCGCCTTGCGCACCTTGTCGCCCTTCCATGCGCGCAGCCCGAAATGCGGATCGGCGGGATTTGCGCGTGTGGTAATGAGTTCTGCGGCGGTTTTCCGCGTCACGGCGAAGATGAGAAGGTTCTGCACCGTGGCGAAGAAGACCTGCGTGGCCTTGTCGGTCTTGTCGTAATCGCTGCTGAGGGCAAAGAGGTCGCGCACCTTCTGGTAGAAGCGCTTCTCGGAGGCCCGGATGTCCCGGATGCGCTCCAGCATCTCGTCGAAGTAATCCGGGCGTCCGTCGGGGTTCTTCAGCCGCTCGTCGTCCATCACGAAACCCTTGAGCAGGTATTCTTTGAGGATGGTCGAGGCCCAGCGTCGGAACTGCACGCCACGGGACGAGCGCACCCGGTAGCCCACGGCTAGAATGGCGTCGAGATTGTAGAGCTTGGTGGAGTAGGCCTTGCCGTCGGCGGCAGTTGTCAAGGATTCCTTGACAACTGAACCCTCGTCCAGCTCCCCGTCCTCGAAGACGTTCTTCAGGTGCAGGGAGATGTTCTGCTTGGTGGCGTCAAAGAGTTCCGCCATCTCTAGCTGGGTCAGCCAGACGGTCTGCTCCTGCGCCCGCAGCTTGATCTGGCTGCGTCCGTCTTCGGTGGTGTAGTAGAGGATGAGGTCGTTCATGATGTTGGAGGCGTGGCGGGTGCTTTTCGCGCGGTCTTTTTCGAAGCTTTTGCCGGAGCCTTGACCGGCGGAGCAGCCGGCGTGGCGGCGGTTACGGGCAAAGGCGGAAACAATGTGGGATTGAATGGGTAGTCTTTGAGGAACGCGTAAAGGATGGTGCGGAAGTAGTCTCGCGTCTCGTCGCCCATCTCCTTCGGTTCATACAGCGAGTATTTGCCGTGGCTGAGGAGGTCAATGAAGCGCTGGTGAAGGATGCCGTCGGCGTCGTTCGGGTCTCTCTTGATGCAGGCGGAAAAATGCCCGTGTCCATGAAACACAGCGGTCTTTTCGAGAACCGACCTCAGCGTGTTGAAATGGTGCGTGTAGATTTCGTCCTTCTGCGCGGCCTCATAAAGTTCCACCAGCGAAGCGACGTGGTGGAAGAACGGCGTGTCGCTGCCCTGACGACGCAGCTTGTAACCGCCACCCGTTCGATCCCGGTTGAGGCAATATTGCGGGGAATCCCGCGTGTTCAGCAGGTTCGACGCAGCGCTTTCGTAACGACCGGCGAGCGCCACCATTTCATTCACTTGCGTCGTACCTACAGGCTTGATGATTGGCGTCGAGCCGTTTGGAAACAGCGTCGTCGTAATGCGTCCCCCGGGCTTGCCATCCGCGATCTCAGCGCGCTTGATACCTGCACGCACGAGCTGATCGGCCGATCGATCGCACCAGGTAACCTCGACCCGCAGCAAAATGAGGGTTTTGGTTTTTTGTTGTAGCTCCGCTTGACGTGCAAGAAGCGTATTCGTTGCCGTCGCCAGAAGGGTACCGAGACCATTGAGTGCCGGTACATCTGCGAACCTGGACAACATCGCCTGCGTATGCAGACTCTTTTCTTCACACCGTGCAATGGGCGTGTTCATCGTGGGTAATACCGCCATGATTTCGTCTCCAGGACCGTAATGGTCGGCACGATGAAAGACGAATTCGTGACCGACTGCAACGGTTTCTTGTCTTGGGCGGTGTTTTTTTCATGCGCGGGGCGCAGCAGGCTTTCCGAAGAGGGCAACGCGGCAAGTTCGAGGTATACGCCACGTTGCGCGACGGTCCAACAGGCGTGAAGGAGCCTCGCGCAACGTGGCGCGAGGGTCCAGGTCGAGGCGATGGATGGGCGAGCAAGGTATCTGGACGGGTCATGGTGACGAGTTGCCAGGGTCGGAAACGTTTCCGCACCTACCAACACGCGGTGATGGATGGGCAAGCAACGTTGCGGGAGGGTTCACGCGAGGTGACGAAGCGACGCGCAACGTTGCGGGAAGGTCCCGCGACCCAAACCAAACGATCGATCGCACTGCGCTACGATGGCGTGTCAGAACGTGAACACGTACACGGCACCGGACTCGCTCATGGAGTTGTCGAGCTGGTTGCCGTGGAGTCCATGCTCCCCACGAGCCTCACGGCTTATGGCTTTGTCGCGGATCAATCGTTGTTATGGTCGCGCCAACTCGACTCGACCGAAAGCCGGGCAAAAACGACCATTGCCGACGCTAGCCTGCTAAAGGATGTGGGCCAGGCTCTACGTGTCCATTTACAGAATTACGTAGACGAAAAGAGAACCGACTCGCCAACCCTCCCTCTCGTCGCATATTACGGCACGGGGCGGCTCTTTGGTGCCCATAGGAAAAAAACACCTGTCGATAACCCGACTTCGCGTCTACTTGGATACGATGATTGTCTGACATCGGCCTCGCGATACAAGCACTTCGAGGACTGGTTCGAGCGTTTCTCGGGCGAAGCTCAACAGGAGAGGATTGACGGTCAGAGCGCCGGGCATTCACCGCAGGAAAAACTCCAAGCCGTCAAAGAGGAGCATACGAGGGATTGCGCCGAGTGTTTGACGATTTCGACAAAGATGGAGAAGCATGATGAGCGAATTGCCGCCCTCCTTGCGTGAACGTGTGATGCAAGCTGCCGCCACGCGGCCAGCCCCGACACGGCAGACAACCGACCGGCGTCGCATTTTGTCATTCTGCGCAGCGATTGTCGCGGTGGGCATATTTGCATTCATGAACGGCGTGCCGTATATATCTGCACGACGTCCTGTCAGTCATCTTGTCGTTGGAGTCATCGCTTTCGCGCTGATTGCGATTTCTTCGGCGGTATTCACGTTTCGTCCCATTCCTTCCGCATTGGGGCGTAGGCCCGCCGTTCGACGGAAACTCGCCGTCGCCGTACCCATCGCCCTCGTCCTAGCGTCTCTTGTCGCGAATTTTTCTGCACTGGTCACGTTTCGTTGGCCATCCACAAATATCTGGGCTCACATTCCATGCGCAATCGCTACAATGATTCTTGGTGGAATAGGACTCGCCCTACTTGTTCGAATGGAACGAGGTGTCGAAACCATTGCGCCTCGGGCAAAGGGCGCGAGTCTGGGAGCTGTCGTTGGAGCTTGGACAGCGCTGCTCATGGCGATTGAATGTCCGTACCCCGATCCTTTTCATGTAATCATTACACACATCGTTCCGGTCGCATTGCTGGTGGTGGTGGGGATGGAGTTCGGGTCACGTTGGTTGGTCGTTAGTTTGTAATCGGAAGGGCGGAATCAGGCGCGGTGATCGGTGCGGTTTGACGAGGCGCTGGGCACGATCCGCTAGAATCCAAAGAATAGCGTTGTCGCAAGTCACCGGGGTAACGTGCGACAACGCCATCATCGTCTCATCAATACGCCGTTACGGCTTACCCTGTCCCGACAGCAGTTTGAGCTTGTAGGAGCTGTTGGAGCCACCGTTACGGACGACGTTTATCGAGATTGATGCGCCAGGCTCGAGCACGCCATTGGGCACGAACACGCGATAGAACGGCTCACCTACAGGCTCGCCGGACGCTGTGCCGCCAGCAAGCGCCTGGTTCTTCGTCTGCTCCGGTGCATCGACAGTGACGTCCGCAGCAAGGTTTGTCAGGATCACGAGTAGGTGGGTGTCAATCACCAAAGTGCTCGTGTTCTTGATAACCCACGTATCGGTCGATCCAGTCGTCGTCACTTTCAGCTCCGCCTGTGCGGTCACGTCGAGGAACTCGAGTCCCTGATCGCGGCGCGCGAGCGGATCGTTGTCGTCGATTGCGAGACCACTCAAAAGAATTCCGTCTTTCGCGCCCTTCGCAGCGAGGGTCGGGTGTTTCCCGGAATAGTTGAGATCGTCCGCAGTCGGTTGGAATGCCGTCGCAAACGTTGGGTCGTAAAGCCCTTGCTCGAGGAAGTCGGTGAGATCGTCGATTTGGGCTGACGTCAGACCAAGGCCCTGCATCCCGGCGCCGCGGGGGTTTGTGAACCGCGGGTCAAGGTTTGGCTCGGCACCTGCCGTCTTGTCTTGCGCGACGCCCGCATTGAAGTATTCAACGACGTCGCGGACTCGCTCGAACGACCCACTATGGAAGAACTGCCGCGCGTCTCGAAGCTGTCGAAGCGTGAGGCTACGGAATTTGAAGCGATCCTCTGCCGTGTGAGTGACCTCTTCACGCCCTGTATCTTCAGCATGGTAGTCCGTGGCTTTGCCGCGCGCGGAGGCGTTGAGCGCCTGGACGGGGTGATCGCCAATGCCGACGTTGGCGAAGTTTTCTTCGACGAGCATGCCGACGCCTGCGAGATCTGGATCGTTCGGCTGTTTGTTGAGCATTGGGCCGCTGTGGCACGAGACGCAACCCGCTCCGCCTTTGGTCGCTTCGGTGAAAAACAGCTTCGCGCCGCGGAGTTGCGATGGGGTCAGCGCAGTGTCGTCGCCGGCAATGAACCGGTCGTAGGGCGTGTCGCGGGTCACGACGGTTCGTAGGAACGTCGCGGTTGCGCGCGCGACGGTAAAGTCATTGACGAGGTCGTCGAGTTTGCCGCTCGCATCGGAAGCCGCAGACTCGGTGGGAAATGCATCGCGGAAGGCCTGTACGAACGCTGGAATTGCTTGGAGCGTGGCATTTTGATTACCCAACATTCGGTGCGCATCGAGCAAGAGGAACGTGAGGTTTTCCTGCGCCGGGTCGTCGTAGGGCGGATTGAGGAGAATCGACGACGGCTGGAGTGAACCGGGCGTTGCTGCAGGTTCACCGCCGAAGCCTCCGAACAGGAGTCGGTTGTTGAACGCAAAACCGATCATGGCCGGGGACAAACGTCCTACGCTGTCGACTTCGTCGAGGCGCCCTGATTGAAGAATGGCGAGGTCTGGCGCGCCAAGGTTGTGGTAGAAGAGCGCCGGGGTGGTGACCACGCGCTCGCCCTTGAACATGAAGATGTCGGTCAGGGTCGGCAATGCGTCCACGAGCGTGTCGCCTTCGAAGAGCGGCTTATCGCGCAGCTTCGTGAGGGACACCATTGCACGCCGACGAGGAACGAAGTTGCCTTTTTCGTCCGTATATCCCCGACCTTCGCCGCCAGTGTTGAAGTTCAAGCGCGCGCCAGCCTTTCCGCCCGCTTCTCCGATGTGGCAGGAGCCGCAGCCGCCGGTCCCGGCGGTCTGCATACGCACCGCTTCGACCTGCGCGGTCGTGTTGTTCGCGAAGGTTGTTGCCGGGGGCAAACCTGCGCCAGAATCAGTGACGCCTATTGTTCCGCCGAAGGCCGTCGCTGGGGGAAAATCCAACGGTTGGCCCGCGTTTACGTTCACGCGCTGCGTGCGAACGGGATCGTGGAAAAGCAGTTTACCGAGGTATCGCTTTGCCTCGGTCGTATCGAATCGACCGGCATAACCTTGCGGAGCTGGTGGCACGGGGACGGCGGCGTCGGTCGCCGGCACCATTAGCTTTGCAAGTCCGCCGGGCGTCGCGCTGTCGATGAGCATACGCACGGCTTGCGGCGATATCTCTTCGACAGGCCCTGGCCCAGGCGGCGGATTCTTCACGTCGTCGCCGCTACAGCCAATGAATGCGGCAACGGTAACCGCTCCGATCGCGAGTTCGGTGAGTCCCAATGAGGGTTTTCTCAAAAAAAATGATTGCATGTGTCCGTCTGTCCTTGATCTGTCGGTTTCGGCACCCGATTGGAAAAGAAGGTGGTGTCGTGCACGGAAGCGGACGATGCCGATAGACATCCCTTCGCTTGCGGTTGCCATACGAAAAATCCGTGACCTGGTTCCGCTCGGCGGCGGTGAAATGGATCTTTTTTCAACGGGCAGGCAGCTTGGTGACAATAGAGAAGCTCACCTAGGCACCACGCGACAAAACGGCGACTCGGGGTGGAGCCGTGGAAACTCGAGAGAGCCTACCCGAGGGGCTTCGAAAACACGAAAGGCACTCTTGGTGGAGCCGTGAAAGCTCGCGAGAGCCTAACCGAGGGGCTTCGGAAACACGGAAGGACCATCAAGAGGGATCGTAAAAACTCCAGAGTGCCTACCCGCGGGGCTTCGGAAACAAGGAAGGACCTCTTGGTGGCGCTGTGCAAACTCCGAAGTGGCTGCGCGAGGTAGTCGAAAAGGGAAACGATGTCTCGGGGTGGGACTGTGGAGAATTCAGGCAGCCTTACCTTATGGGAATCGGGATTTGAGCCGTTTTCCCCAACGCAAACTCGACGGCGAACCCGTGGGCGACTGACGAGAACCTCGCATAAAAACAGCGCGAGTCTTCGTAACCTCTTCAA
>CAZETM010000464.1:0-5149 GCA_964514885.1 uncultured Polyangium sp.
GGCGGCGGATATGGATAGGGCGTCGCTGGGGTGGGAGGATAAGGATAAGGGTGTTGTTGCGACGGAACGGGCGTCACGGGAGGGGGCGGCGGAGTTGGCGCACTTGGCTGCATATCCCAACCTGGCGGAGGCTCGGTTTGCGACTGAGCCATTGCCACGGATGAAAAACCGCACACCGAAACCATGGCCGCAGCGGCAACCAAGGTTCGTGACGATTTTCGTTTGGCCTGCCAAACTACGACTAGCACGACGGCCATCAACGCGACCGATACAAATTGCGCCGTGCTGAACGGCCCGTACATTCCGCGCGAGCCATCACCTCGCAGCATTTCCACGAAAAACCGCCCCACAGCATACAACGCGACAAACGTAACAAATGCTCGCCCGTCGCGTTTTCCTTTCGCGAGCCAACTCGATGCGAGCCCCGCGGCCACCAATCCCACCGCGGCTTCATAAAGCTGCGTCGCGTGCACGGGCAAACTCTCCCCTCCCCGAGCTACCCATCCGAGCGCTGCGTGATCCACGGCTGCCGAACTGCCAGCGGGAAACCTCACGCCCAAGCCGCTTGCCGTGGGCAAACCATAATCACACCCCGCCAAGAAACATCCCACCCGGACAAACCCAAACGACAAACCGCCAAGAGGCACCAAACGATCTAAAAATGGTCGCACGGGCGCTCCGCCGCGTCGCAATACGATGACTGCAGCCAGCGTACCAAACAAAAAACCGCCATACGCAGCTCGTCCGGAATGCAGCAACGGCTCGAAGGATTGCGACGTAATGACCGCAGGCAACGCTCGCAGCCATTCAAAGACGTACCCGCCCGCCAGAGCGCCCACGTAGGTCGCCAAAAGCGCTCGCCTTTCAATGCGCGTATCCGCACCGTCTCGCTCGGACAAACGCATCGTCACCGCCGCGCCGAGCAATGCCGCCAGGCCCACCATCATCGCGTAGTCAGGTGCAAGCCAGCCGGGCAAACCCATTCGCTCGAGCCATAATGCAAGAGCGCTTCTCATGACCGCCTCCTACCGCGAAGAAGTAAATACGCCACCGGGGCCACGAGCCAAAACGTCGGACCGATCGGCCCGGGCAATGGAGAGCGCGCCACCATGGGCTTCACGCTGCACTTGCCACAATTACGCGCATTCTGGTCGGAGTCCGAGCAATTCTGATTGCAATCCTTGCAGTTCTGATTGCACGCCGACAAATCTTCATTGCACTGGGAACAATCGTCGCTGCAACTCTGGCACCCATTGCTGTTCGAATCGGAACAATCGCTGCAATCGCAACCGTTGCAATTATTGCATCCGCCGCAAACCGAGCCAGTCGCTTGCGGTAAAGGGTCGCCATTCTGCAAACAACGTTCGAGAAATTGCATGCACAGTGTGTCTTGCACGAAAACCAACGCATCATCGCGGGACGTCACCGGCAAACTATTGCACGTTCCCGGCGATTCAACGCACGCCCGCACCCCATCGATGCTCAATAGCGCCAACACGCACAATGCCGTGGAATTGGCCGGATCTTCATTCACCCACGCACATTCCTCGACCGCGCTCGTAAACGTCGGATCTGTCACTTCATGCGTACACGACGCACCGCATTGGCAATTCGCTTCGACCTGATTCGCGCATTCGACGATACTGTCAGGGAGGTTGTACGGATGAAAATCGACCGACAGCGGCTTGTTTCCTGGCTTTCGCGTCCCCGGTAAAATGCCTGTCGTCATAGGCGACACAGGCAAAGGCTCTTCCAGTGCCGACATGGCCACGAGCCACGAGGCATTCACATAAAGCGTATCTCCAAACGCCCACGCGCCCATCGGCAGACCCGTCGTCCGTACCAATTGCTGCGTTTCCGTGCGCAATGAAAGCTCGCGCAAAAGTTGCCCTGCACGCCCGCGCAGCGCTGCATCCTCGAATGCCGCCGTCTCTACGCCCGGACGCCCGCGCAGAAGAATCGGTCCCGCCGGCACGCGATAAGCGTTCTGTTCGTCGATACCCGCCGTGCTCACCACCAATTCATTCGGCTGCAAAACAACTTCCCCGAGCACCAGCGCATCTTGGCCCCGGTCTTCACGCGCCTCGTCCGCCGATCGAGAAAGCGCATCGATCGTCGTCACCTCCGGCGAAGGCAGCGCCATGGCCGCGTCGTCACCCTGCGTCGCTTGTTCCATCCGCTGCGCCACTTCGCGCCTGGTTTCCAAGGACAAACTCGCCACGACCTCGGGCGATGCCCGCAGCGCATCACGGAGCGGAAGCCCGTCGTACGGAGGCTCGTCCTGCCCGCAACCCGCAAGCAAAAGCACTACCGCGATCCCCAGCGCGTTTTTTCTGAAAAGCCTGTCGTGGCTCGTCATGACAAACCCCCCGCACGCCTGCAACTTTGGCGCGTGCTCAATGATTACCACATTGGGCAGACGGCTGGAAGGGTGTTCAACTAAAACGCATCGACGGGGGCGGACGTACCGATTCGCGATCTTTCAGCCATTGCTCGGCAAGTTGGATCTCTTCCATCCGCCTTTCGTACCCCTCGGGCGGCGTTGCACGCGCATATGCGACCAGACTGGCCACGATTTTGCCGAGATAGCTGAAGAGCGACTCGTGACGAAAACCAAGCTCCGTTTCCGCCTTGAATGGATCCACCAGGCTCATCCATTGCGTACTCAACGGCGACAGCGTTTTCGGATCCAATCCCGCCGCTACGATGTCCGGTGTGTCAATGGGCACCAGCTTCGATTGCGAGCCGAGCATTTGCGAAATCATGCCAATCAGCTCCGACACCGACGGAGCCTCGCGCTGGCATAAGTTGTACGCTTCGCCAAACGTGCTTTCACGACCGAGCAGGTCCACCAAAAACCGCGCCACTTCCCCCGCATATACGTGACGCACCGGATGCATGCCTCCGTCCGGAATGATCACCGGCCCACCATCGAGCAACCGATACAAATACGGCTCGAGACGTCGATAATGATCCCGCTCGCCCGCCACGACCGGAATACGAAGTCGCGTCGAGGGAAAACCCGATTTGTTCCAAGCATCCACGAGCGCATCTTCGCAATCGCGTTTGCCCATTCCATACTCCCATTGCCCAAGCTCCGCTTCATTCGTAGGACGCTCGATCAGCTCCCCGTCATAATCGGATTCTTGTGCCGGACGCGGACAACCTTTGCGCATCAAATACACTTGTCCCGTCCCAATGAACACATAATGCCCAACGCGCCCGCCCAATGCCTCCACCGCGCCTCGAGCATCCTCCCAACGGTACCCCGCAAAATCGACCGCTGCATCGAATCGCCGGTTGATCATCTGCCGCGACAAGTCCGCCGTCATGCGATCACCCACCAGCCGCTCGACGCGATCACCGAATGGATCCGCGTGCGTGCCTCGGTTGAACACCGTCACGCGATGCCCCGCCGCGAGCAGTCGAAACACGAACAGCGGCCCGACAAACCGAGTCCCGCCGATCACCAGCACATGCATGCACCCCTTCTATCAGGCATCACCCCGCCGACTCAACCCATCTGAGATGCCGTCCAGTTCATCCAAACGGGCCAAACTGGATCACCGATGATCCATGTTTGCCATCATTTCGTCGCATTGTTTCCTCCATTCTTTCGCAGTTTCGGCGGAAGAACGCCAAACGCCGTTCGTAGATCTACGCGGACCTGAGAGCGTGCCTATCAGGCGTCGCGAGCGAATCGGGGCTAGGGAAGCCGATACGAAGCGTACTTCAGTACGCTGAGTGAGGCTGACCGAAGCACCGGTTCGCGCAGCAGCCTGATAGGCACGCTCCGCCTTTTGGCCCGGAGGAACATGCAAGCCCAAGCCTCGTACATCGAATTGCTTCACGACCCCGTCCCTGAGCAATCGACGAATGCTCCGCCAAGCGAAACATCGACCGCGCCTGCTCCGCCCGCGTCTCGATCGTTTGCCCAAGCGCTGCTTGGCGAAGGTGCGATCGACGAAAACCTGACTGTTAGTGAGGGTTTGCGTCGCTTCGGCGTCGCGCTCGCTTTGTCTGCTGCGTACGGCCTTGCCGTCGGCACGCGTGACGGAGGCGTATCGATTCTGAAGCATGCCGCCGCAGTGCCGCTCGCACCGCTTGCCGTCGCGATCGTCGGCGTACCTGCCTTGCTCATCGTCCTGACGCTCTTCGACGCGCCAGTGAGCCCCACGTCGGCCTTCTCGGCTGCGTCGCGCGGTGCAGCCGCCACAGGCCTCGTTCTTGGCGGTCTAGCGCCCGCGATGGCGTTGTTTGTCACGACAACCAGCTCCAGACCCGGTGCAGCGATCAGCGCCGGCATGGGCCTCATCCTGGCCGGCATCTTTGGACTGCGCGCGTTTTTGCGCACGATTGGCTCGCCCATCGGTCGCGCATCCGTTGGAGCTCGAACGATCAGTGGGTTTGCCCTGGCCGGGTTTGCCCTCTTTGCCACCGCGCTTTCCGCGCGCATCTGGTGGAGCACTTTGCCAATTTTCGGAGGTCACCTGTGAGCGCTCATGTCCTTGCCCGTCTGCTTCGTTCCCCCGGTGATGTCGCTCGTGCATGTCGCGACGACGAAGCCGACGTACGTGCTATCGCCTCGTTCTCGCTCGCTTCGACCATCCTTGGAGCGGCAGCATTTGGCGGCGTCGTAGGAAGCTTCCGCGGTGGAGCACAAATCGCTTATGGCGCGGTGAAAGTGCCGATCGCGGTGCTCGCGACGTTGTGTCTGGCCGCGCCTGCATTTCACGCCATCGCAGCCGTCTTGGGACGACCTTGGCCGATGCGCTCGATCATCGCGTTGGCGCTTGCTGCAGCAGGTCGTTCGTCGCTCGTGCTACTCGCATTTGCCCCGGCGTTGTGGCTCGTTTTCGACTTCGGCATGGGTTACCACACGGCATCTCTGTTCGCGTCGGCGGCGTACGCGATCGCTGGATTCGCTGCGTTGTCGGTGCTCGTTCGAGGCCTCGGTGAAGGCCCCGGCAGGATCACCACGGCCCTGGCTTTCATAGGGATTTTCTTCATGGTTGGAGGTCAAACGGCTTGGATTCTTCGACCGTATCTGGTGCGTCCCAAGACCACGTCGATCCCGTTCTTGCGTGATCGTGAAGGCAGTTTCGCCGAATCGGTGATCACCAGTTTGGCCTCTGCGAACGGGCGATAC
>CAZETM010000464.1:5249-7642 GCA_964514885.1 uncultured Polyangium sp.
GAAGAGGCGCCATGAGCTTGCGTGATCTGCTGACGCTTTACGTCGTCTTTGGCCTATGTTTCGCGATCGCGATCTACCGATCGTCGCCCGAGACAAACTCGAGTCGCCTTGGCTCGGCAGCCCTTGCGGTGCCTCTGTGGCCGCTCTGGGCACCGATTGCGCTCACGGCGAAGCGCGCGAACACGTTAGGTGCGGCAGGACAAACTACGGGGACAAACACTACGCTGCGTCGAGTTCAAGCGGCGTTAGCGGATGCGATCGCATCGATACAAGGCACGCCGCTCGCGACGCTCTTGCCGCCTGAAGCAGCTTTGCGCATCGAAGCCGAGGTGGTACGTCGGGAAAAACGTTTGTCGGAGCTGAGCACGTTATTCGGCAAAGAAGCATTCGATGTGGTGCGACTCGAAGCGCGGGTTTTGCAGCTAGAGACGAGCGGAGGATCGGCGCGGGCATTGTCGACGGCGCGTCTGGAGCTGGACAACGTGCGGCGATTGAGCGCGCTTCGGGATCGGGATGCGCGGGGTTTGGAAGAGCTATGTGCATTGGTGGAGGCATTGCGCACGCAGGTGACGCTGGCTCGATTCAGTGGATCGTCGGCGGCGGATATTGGTGGAATCGTGGGTGAAGTATGGGCGCGAGTGGAGGGATTGGGCGCGGCGATTGAAGCGGAGGAGAGTTTGCGGGAGGAGGGTTAGGTGTGAGGGCGAAAAACATCGTGTTCGTCTTGTTCAAAGGCGACAAACCTCTTCGATGTGGCGATCGGGATTGACGACAAGCAGGTCGTGCATTAGGAACTCGACGTTGTCTTCATCGTTTCACAGCGTATTGTTTTGGTCGAAACGAGTGCGGCAATATCGAGCAAGTAAGGATCGCGGATACTCTGCGGCATTCGATGATTTGTGGAAGTGAGCCGAGCATGCCTGTATTGAGAAAGAAAGAGCAGTTTCGTGGACATCCTGAGCATGATGAGCTCGTAGACGTCATGGCGGAGCATTTAGGAAAGAATGCTGACTCAGGCTCTCTGGCTCAACCCCTCATCTTGGAAGAAGAAATTCGCGGAAGCAGCAGATTCCGTGTATATGTGCTTTGGGATCGCTGGGATTCGGTCAAGGACGACGAGCGTGCTCAAATCATTCTTGAAGCATACCAACGCGCAGGCGGCACCGAAAAAATGCTCAACGTATCTGCCGCGCTCGGAGTCACCTCGCTCGAAGCAAAACAGCTTGGAATCCAATTTGCCTGATTGTCCTCCGGGCTCTCGTTCGCATATGGAGCATCCTTGACCTGCTCGTTCAAATTGACGAGCTGACCCGGCTCGAGCGACTGAACGATGAATGGCGAATGCGTCGTGGTAATGAATTGCAGGCCATCGAGGCGATTTTGTCCAACATCGCTCTTTGGCAATATGTCCGCGGGCCAAAGACGTTGCGTTCCATAATATGCAAGCACAGGCAATTGACGCAATCCATGCGCGCGAATCTCTTCGCCCGCCTTGCGCGCCTTGGTCTGCAAAGCATCATCGGCATTGACGACTTCCGCCACCGGTAACTTGTCGACTTGCCGGCTCCATGTCAGCGGCTGACCTTCCACGACGGCGTCGACTTCGATTTGCATGGGAATCTGACGCTGTCGATCGGGCAAGCCCCCCATGAAACGCACGACTTCGCGCACATCGGTTTCTGCCAGTGCAGGGGCAGATCCAGCGCCAACGCCTGGGAGAAATGCACCAACGGCTGCCGCCATGGCTTCGAGCCAGCAGGTTTTACCTTGACCATTGTCGCCAATGAAGACTGTGGTATTGCCCAGATCGTGGCCGCCGTCGTCGATGCCACGAAAATTCTTCGCGCGCACTCTGCGTAATGAAAACAATTCAGGGCGTTTCGGCAGTTGCGAATCGATCGAATCGGCTACTTTCGCGTTCAATTGGGCGCGATCGGATTCTTGCTCAATGCGATCAATGACATCGGCGATGTAGCCGTCACCCCGTCCACGTCGGTTGAGGCACCATTGCCACATTTCGTCAGCATTTGCTGACGCGAAGTATTCGGTTAGTAGATACTGCCAGCGCTTCCAGACCGCCTCTCGGTATCCCAGCACTGCCCCTGCGTAGTCGGAAACACGCCCCATGACATGTCGCTCAAGCGCGCGATCCTGGGCTGCAAGTTTTTCGGCCTCTGATTTTACGTGCCTAAATGCAGAGTTATACGCTACAGCGGCGGCGTTCGCGGCAAACGCCGCGCCGAGCCTTGCCAGATCCAGCTTATGGTAATGCCCCCGCCGACGCACAGCAGCATGCATCTGTGACCAATAGAAATCATGATTAGGCAATCCTTGTCCGAGTCACCACCGGCACGGGAGCCACCGGATGGGGCCGCTCGATAAGCCTCGAGCGT
>CAZETM010000465.1:0-7635 GCA_964514885.1 uncultured Polyangium sp.
AGAAGCCAAGTAGCCTCACCCCCGGCCACCTATCCAACTTCACGTTGCTCCGCAATGCTCTTGGATAGGTGACCAAGCCAAACCAGTTTTGTTCGAGTTCCGTGTTGGTCCGCCCGCCGATTATCTGTTTTACAAGCCAACTCGCTGCAGAATCACGCTCAAATCGTCGGAATGGCTGGCGCGCGAGCCGTAACGTTCGAGCCACGCAATTTCATGAGCCGCAGGCGGCTTCGGTCCGGTGACCATGTGCACCTGCATGCCCAGCTCGATGGGCATGGACAAATCCAGCTCGTAAATGTCTCCACATACGATCACCTCTTCCGGAGCCGCATTCACGCGTTGCATGATTGCAGCGAGCGCATCGTAATAACGCCCGCGACGTGGATAAACAGGCCGGTCGAGTCCCGGTAGGTAAATCTTTTCCGGAATGCGAGCGAATCTTTCGTCCATGATCTCGGGCTCAGCCACGACAAACTTGCGGGCATCGCCATGAACCTCGATTCGATCGAGCCCCACCGGACCTAACGTGCGCAGCTTCTTCTGTGCTGCATCCGTGCGCGCGTTCGTTACGACAAACGTCGGAATTCCCGATGCCGCGAGCGCTTCCAGAACTTCTTTGGCCTGGGGACGAAATGCCGTCAGGGTCGTTTCGTATGCGTGATGGTAAAGCGCTTGCAGAATCGCGGCGCGAGTTTTTCCGTCCCGCAGCACGCCCACTGCATCGAATACCAAATGCGCAGTCGTCGTCGTATTTATGTACGGATCTGCGCTCGCAGGCGCCACGATGCGCCCTTCATGATTCCAACCATAGTCGCCCGGGTTTTCTGCAATGCGCGCGGCTTGCTCCGCCCACAGAGCATGCAGCTCGCGACCCAGCAAATCAAAAACGGCAGCCTTGAAAGCATCGACGAACGGAGCGGCTTCGCGCTCGACATCCGTGAACGTGCCGTCGAAATCTAGAATGATGCATTTGATGGTCAAGGGAACCTCTGTGTGCGAGCGTGTCGGGGTTGTCGAAATGGTGCGAAACTGTTCAAAGACTCGTGGTGTCGCTGGTGAAGTTTTCCCGAATCCAGGACGTAAAACCGGGCAATCGTAACCGTTCGAGCAGCGGCAAAAAGGAACGCTCGACGCGATCCTCGCGCACGACTTGTTGGAACGGGCGTACGCCAACGTCATTCGACGCGAGGACGAAGGGCATGACGTCACTTTTACCTTCTTCGAAAGCATCACACAAGAGCGAGGCTTTCAGGTATGCGGCAGAAATCTCCAGAAATGCAGGTCGAATGCCCCGTATCGAGCGACTAAAGGGCTCGGCAATGACTCGTTTTTGAGGTGCATCGACGAGACCCGCGGATTCGAGCTGCAAGCGGAAAAATTCGGATGCCGATGCTCCAGGACAATGAGCTTTTCGTTTTTCCCGCTCGTACCCCTCGGCGACGACCACGAGCGCATATTCCGTGCGCGCCAGGGCTTCGGCGATTTCTTTCAAAACGACGCCAGGAAATTGAAAGAACGGCAAGACGATGAGGTGTGCACGAGCCGCAACGCCGCAATGCAGCGCGTGCCGGCCGCTACGGTTGCCCATCATTTCGAGCAAATAAATGCGCTTGTGCGTGTACGCGTCTTCGTATAAGCCCCGCGCGATGGTGGCTCCAGCTTCGACGCCCGACAGAAACCCGATGGCTCGATCGCCAGCCAAATCGTTGTCGATCGACACATTGATGAAGCCGGCCGTGGGTCGCGGCGATGCCTCGTCGAGCAGTGCCTTGAGTCCCTCGAACGTGCCGTTTCCTCCAACGCCGATGATGTGGGAAAAACCTTGGTCACGAAGCGTTTCTGCTGCGTCCCGGCGGTTTTTGACGTCGTGAAAGCCTAGGTATCGTTCACTGCGAAAGTCGCTTCCGGCATCGAGAACGCGGCGGCCCATGCTGCGCGCGGGAATGCCTTTGGCAAGCATCGCGTAACGTTCGCGCCGGCTCACGATGAGCCGTTCGAACCGCGGCTCGCTGCGTGCGTCCGTCGTAAGTGACCGAAAGCCTTCGGTTGCTGCCCAGACTTCGTAACCGCGGCGCGAGGCTTCTTCGGTGAGCGCGACGGCGATCGATGCGTAGCCAGGAGCATCGCCACCATCGAAGACGAGAAGCAGACGCCGATCCGAAGACGGCATGGCGGCGGGAGTGCCAAATTCGACGACGTTTGTCATAGGCCCCCGGGGCGTAGCACGGAAAGGGGGCAGAGGGGAAGGGGCGTGTTGCAGGTTAAAACGTCGTTTCGTGGTCGAGGATGATACGCAGCGACACAGCGCTCTGCGCGTCAATCCATTCGTGCGATCACCACGACCGAATACCCCACCGCGGTATCGTGTCCTGAATTGTGGTATGAATGGCGTTGGTCGCCTCGGAAAACCACGACGTCTCCAGGCAATACCAAATACTTTTCCCCCGCTACGACAAGCTGAATCTCGCCCGTTTCCACCGTCAAGTATTCGCGCGTTCCTGGCGTGTGGGGCACTCCCGTCATTCGTCCGCTTGCAGGCAGCTCGATACGATCGATTTCCATGCCTGCAATCGCGTCCGGCAAAAGCTTGCGTACCTTGGCTTGTCCGGGCGTGCGTACGGGCAAACTTCCTTTGGCATAATGCCTCGCCACGCTCCGCGGAGCGCTCAATAATTCCTCAATCGATACCTGTAGCGCCATTGCCGCTCGATGCAAAACCCCAAGCGTCGGGTTCGCCTCACCCGATTCGAGATGCGCCCATGTCGCCCGAGGAACATTGGCCAGCTTCGCCATCTGTTGCTGCGTCAGGCCTCGTGCCTCGCGTAATTGCTTCACATTCTTGGCCAGCGTTCCAGCAAGATCCGGATCGGTATTCATGTCGCAATCCATGAAAGCGCTTCCCGCGTGTTGGCGCAAGTGCTGATCTTCTGCCCAGCGTTATCGGCTCGCTTGGATCGATCATTTGATCCATCGGTGCTCAAAAGATCCATCCCGACCCGCGAAAAAATAGTCGTCTGTTATCTTGACGAGTATGCCGCGCGCAGACGATGATGACGCGCGCGTACGGACTCGTGCTCGATCCCGCTCCGTGCGCACACAAAGAACCGCACTTCGACCGGGATCGGGACAGTACAAATGAACGAAAATCTTCAGAAGTATGTCGATGGTGCCGTGCAGATCGGCATGAATGTCGGCTTGAAAATCCTTGGCGCGCTCGTGCTGTGGATCGTCGGACGCGTGGTCGTTCGGGCGGTCCTCCGTGTTCTCGACAAGAGCCTGAACGACCGGAAGCTCGACGCCACCGTGACTCGTTACGTCGGCTCTGTCACCGGCGTGATGCTGAACATCCTGCTCGTTTTGGCAGTGCTCAGCGTCTTCGGGATCGAGACGACGACGTTTGCCGGTCTGCTCGCGGCCATGGGCGTCGCCGTCGGTGTGGCCTGGTCGGGGCTTTTGGCGAACTTGGCCTCTGGCGTCTTCATGATCGTACTGCGGCCGTTCAAGGTCGGTGATTACGTCATTGCTGGCGGAACCGAAGGTACCGTGCATGCCGTCGGCCTGTTTGTCACGGAAATCGATACGCCCGACAACGTGCGTACGTTCCTTGGCAATGGCAAAGTCTTCAGCGACACCATCAAGAACTTCTCGACCAATTCCTACCGCCGCGTGGAACTCGTCGCGCAGCTCTCGGGCGAAGCTGATGTCGATAAGGCCATTTCGGTGCTCAAGGCACAACTGAAGACGATTCCGAACGTGTCGAAGAAGCCGGAGCCGGTGGTCGAGGTGCTGACCTTCACGCTGGCTGGCCCGGTGCTCGCGGTCAGGCCGTTCTGCCATACGGACCATTACTGGGACGTGTATTTCGCCACGAACAAGCTCATCAATGACGAGATGGGCAAGCTGGGCTTCCCGGCGCCGATGAATCCGGTGCTCGTCAAGCAGCACAAAGCTGCCTGATTCTCTGCCTCACCCGGGCCCTCTCCAAAACTTCACATTACATCGTAATGGTCGTGGAGAGGTCAGGGTGAGGCCCCCTCATTCAATCAATCACCACGCATATGCTTCGGGCGCGGCGCCCCCCGGTCCGGGGAAGATCTCGTCGAGCTTCTTCAGCGTTTCCTCGCTGAGCTTCAAATCGAGCACACTGGCATTCTCGTTCAATTGCTCGATCGTTCGTGGTCCAATGATCGGCGCCGTCACTGCCGGTCTTTGTAATAGCCACGCAAGCGCCACGTCCGCCGCCCTTTGCCCAAGCTCACCACAAAGTGCCTCGTATTGCTCGAGCTTCTCGCGATACTTGTTCACGTTTTTCTGCGCAAAATCGCTCGTACGCCGACCTTCGCTCATCTTCTGCAGCGCCCCTCCCAAAATCCCACCCTTGAGTGGACTCCACGGAATCACGCCCAAACCATACGATTGACACGCCGGTATGACCTCCAGCTCAATCGTCCGATCGATTAAGTTGTACAAGCTTTGCTCGCAAACGAGCCCCATGAAATGGCGCGACTTGGCCGCTTCATTCGCTTGCGCAATATGCCACCCTGCAAAATTCGACGAGCCGACGTAAATCACTTTGCCTTGCGCGACCAGCGTCTCCATTGCTTGCCAAACTTCTTCCCACGGAGCATCGCGGTCGACGTGGTGCATCTGATACAAGTCAATGTGGTCCGTTTGCAGTCTGCGCAGCGACGCCTCGCATGCGCGACGAATGTGCAGCGCCGATAGCCGCCCTTCATTGGGCCAATCGCCCATCGGGCCATACACCTTCGTGGCAATGACGGTGCGTTCGCGCCTACCGCCGCCCTGGGCAAACCAGCGACCAATGATGTTTTCCGTTATGCCTTCGCCTTTCTTCCAGCCGTAAACGTCGGCTGAATCGAAGAAGTTGATCCCCAGCTCGTGCGCGCGGTCCATGATCCGAAACGAGTCTTCTTCGGTCGTGTGCGGGCCGAAGTTCATGGTACCGAGGCACAAGCGGCTGACTTTGAGAGCCGTACGGCCGAGACGAGTGTATTGCATGGCGACACGATACACGAGTCCACGGAAAAGTGGGTGCGAGAAATGTGTCTGGCCGGGTGTCTCGGTGCCCTTCGAATATTCGTAGCGCGCTGTGTCTCGAGGGCGGCTCGTCCACGAACACGTTCGATCTCATAGCCATCCGGCTGCGGATGGGTTATGCACAGCAACCTCATGGATTACGTAGTTCCCTCAAAAGTAGTCGCCAACATGCTCGATGCGGGCGCGACGAAGGCGAACGCTGGGCTGGGCGATCTGCTCGTTCGAGGGTTTCTTGCCGGAGCATTGCTCGGTTTTGCCACCAGTTTGGCCATCACCGCGGCGGTGCAGACGAATCTGCCCATCGTGGGAGCAGCGCTTTTTCCAGTTGGTTTCGTGATGATCGTCCTGCTCGGTCTGGAGCTGGTCACGGGCAACTTCGCGCTCATTCCCATGGCGCTTGTCGAGGGGCGATGCACCGTAGGACAAATGTTCCGTAACTTCGCGGTGGTATTTGTCGCGAATCTCGCCGGAAGTTTGTGTTATGCATTTTTCCTTTGGGTATCGCTCACGGGGGCGGGCAACTTGCCTCCCGACGCCGTAGGTCAAAAGATCATTGCCATTGCGCAGGCCAAAGCGGTGTACCCTTCCTGGGGTCTCGGTCCGATGGTCATCCGGAGCATTTTATGCAATTGGATGGTTTGTCTGGGCGTCGTCATGGGTATGACTTCCACGTCGACCGTGGGAAAGATCATGGCCTCGTGGCTGCCGATTCTGGTGTTTTTTGCGCACGGCTACGAGCACTCAGTTGTGAACATGTTCGTGATTCCTGCCGGAATGATGCTCGGAGCGAAGGTGACGTTTTCGGATTGGTGGCTGAATAATCAGATCTGGGTGACGATCGGCAATTTCGCCGGCGGAAGCCTATTTACTGGCATGGCATTTTATTACACGTACCGGGGCAAGGGTGGGATAGTTGTGAAGCACTCGGTATCCCAGCCACCTCCAATGAGGAACGGAACGCGACCATGATGACGCATTAAAAGAGCGAACCGAGCGCATGCAGCGACAAAAAGTGCCGTCGAGTTCACGTGGCTGTTGGCATTTGGTCGGCGGCCGATGTAAACCTTGCGCACTCCCAGGAAGACCGGAAAGGCTAGGCGATGAGCGACTTTCAATTTCAGGACATGTTGCCGCTCGGCAAGGATGAAACACCTTACAGGCTCGTCACGAAGGACTACGTGTCGACCTTCGAAGCCGCGGGTCGGACGTTTCTGAAGGTCGACCCCGAGGGGTTGTCGCTCCTCACGCTCGAGGCGATGAGCGACATCGCTCACCTTTTGCGACCGGGGCACTTGGCCCAGCTTTCGCGCATTCTACAAGATCCCGAAGCAAGCCCCAACGATCGCTTCGTGGCGCTCGAGCTGCTACGTAATGCGAGCATTGCGGCCGGGTTTGTCCTGCCGTCGTGCCAAGATACCGGCACGGCGATTGTGATGGGCAAGAAGGGGCAATACGTGCTCACGGAAGGCAATGACGAGGCGGCGATATCCAAGGGCGTATTCGATGCCTATCGTACGCTCAATCTTCGATATTCGCAACTCGCGCCACTCGATATGTACCGCGAGGTGAATACCAAGACGAACCTTCCCGCGCAAATCGATCTATTCGCTACCGAAGGCTCGGTCTACAAGTTTCTTTTCATGGCCAAGGGTGGAGGGTCGGCCAACAAGAGTTACCTGTATCAAGAAACGAAAGCGCTGCTCAATCCGGAAAGTCTGTTATCATTTGTCGAGCAGAAGCTTCGGTCGCTCGGTACGGCCGCTTGTCCCCCGTACCATTTGGCGGTGGTCATTGGTGGAACGTCGGCGGAATTGACGCTCAAGGTCGCCAAGCTTGCGTCCGCTCGTTATCTGGATTCGCTGCCGCCGGATGGAAATGACCTGGGCCGCGGTTTTCGCGATCGGGAGCTCGAGCGAAAGATCTTGGAAGTCGCTCAGCGTACGGGAATCGGCGCGCAGTTTGGCGGGAAATACTTCTGTCACGACGTGCGGGTGATTCGTTTGCCCCGGCATGGAGCGTCATGTCCTGTGGGCATTGCGGTATCTTGTTCGGCTGATCGTCAAGCGCTGGCGAAAATCACCGCGGAGGGGATTTTCTTGGAGGAGCTCGAGCGGGATCCGGCCAAGTATTTGCCGGAAACGACTCCGGATGAGCTAGGAGGCGACGTCGTTTCGGTCGATTTGAATCAGCCGATGAGCGAGATTCGGGCGAAGTTGTCGCAATATCCGATCAAGACGCGATTGTCGCTCACCGGGCCGCTCGTCGTAGCGCGGGACATTGCGCATGCGAAAATCAAAGAGCGCCTCGATAGTGGCGAGGGAATGCCCGAATACCTGAAACAATACATGGTATATTATGCGGGACCGGCGAAAACGCCTGAAGGATACGCGTCGGGATCGTTTGGCCCGACGACGGCTGGCCGCATGGATGCCTATGTGGACTTGTTCCAAGCCAATGGTGGATCGTTGGTTATGCTGGCGAAAGGCAATCGTTCCCGAGCGGTAACGGACGCGTGCAAGAAACACGGAGGGTTTTACCTGGGATCGATTGGCGGACCGGCGGCTCGGCTTGCCAAGG
>CAZETM010000466.1:0-7612 GCA_964514885.1 uncultured Polyangium sp.
GCGACCTATCCCGAGCTCGAGCCGATCATCGAGAAGTTCGGTGAGATGCGGTTTGCCGTTTTTGATTTCGGCGGTGGAACGCTCGACATCGCATGTGGTCGGTTTCGTCCGGCGACCGACGCGGAAGCGGAAGAGTTCGGCAGTCGCACGGTGATCGAAACGCTTCAAGTGAGCGGCGATGAACACTTGGGAGGCGATTACCTGACGCACGAGCTGGTGTGGCTCACGCATCAACACGAGAAGCACTTGCCCGAGATGGAGGCGAAGGAAGTGCCGATGATGCGACCACAAACGGTTCCGCCAAACAACTTGGCGAACAAGCCTCACCTGTACAAACGTAGCTTGGCGGCGCGGCAGAATCGTTTTCGGTTCGAACGGGAGCTAGGGCTCGAAGCAGTGAAGTTTGGACCGAAAAACCCGCCGAAGCAGGTGGCGAAGCTCGGGGCGGCTAGGCTCGATGGCACCGAAGTGCAGCTCGAATCGATGGCGCAGGATGCGACGGTCTTGCATCAGTCGCTCGAAGCGCACTTGATGGCGCGGATTCGTGACGGTGTGAAGCTGATGAAGAGCATGCTCTCGATCGCGCCTTGGGGCGGTGAGGGGAGCTGGAAAGAGCAGGGCGTGACGGTTCTGCTCGCAGGCAATTCGTCGCGTAGTGCATTCGTGGAGAAGGCTCTCGCGGACGAGTTGGGCATGCCAAACCTGGAGGTTTGGCGGCCTGGAAGTGACAAACCTTTCCAGCAGGTCGTGCTGTACGAGACGCCGCAACGTACGGAACGTGGAGTGACGATCGTCGGTGTCACGCCGAAGTCGGCGGTTGCGTTGGGCGCGTTGAAGATTGCCAATCACGAAGTGCACTTGGTGCGCAGGGCGCAAGGATTCCGCTACTTCGTCGGGGATTTGCGCGGGTTTCCGCCCAAGTTTTCCGCGCTCGTGCACATGGGCACGCCGGTGTCCGATCCGAGCGTGTTTGGACCGCACTATGTCGACTTTGGCAAATGGGACACGAAGACGCCGCTGCGGGTGTCGCAAGAGTTTGTCCCGGGCAAGATGACCTCGAGCGATCCACGAGTATCGCTGGTGCCGACGGGTTTGCCCCCGGGGCTCGTGGGGCGCTTGTTCGTGTGTGTTTCGGGCACCGACGAACTGACGCTCGCACTGCAGCGAGACGGTGAAGAGCCTGTGGTATCGACGTGCAATCTCGCGAAAAGCATGCGTTGAAACTGAGATTTGAGACTGAGATATAAGACTGGGAGACAGTGGTGATGCCGTTGATCGCATGATCTGAATGGCAAGGAGGACAAATCGTGCTCGACAACATCGACATTGACGAAATGCTGGCGCTCACGGCGCCCTGGGTGGAAGCGTCGCAGACGCGGGATGCGTTTCTTTCAGTCCCGGAAGTGGCGCCGTTGCACCCCAAGATCGTGCAGGTGCACGAAGCCTTGATCGCCTCGAAGTCTCTTCGATCGCCGCAGAACGAGCTCAAGATATTGCTCGAGCAGGAGGCTGTGGTCGATGCTCGTCACGATCATCTAGCCCGCGGCATTCATCTCGCGTTCGAAGCGCAGATGCACTTTTTCCTGGGCCAGGATCCACCCGATTTCGCGCGAGCGGCGTGGTGTCAGCAAGCGCAAAAAAAGCTGTTTCCCACGGGGTTGACCATCGTGAACGCGTCGCTGCTGGCCGAGTCCGGTAACACGGCTCGGGTGGGACGAATGTTGGGGCATCAAGAAAAAACGCTCGCCAATTTTCTCACGACGATTCCTGCGCTTGGTGCGAACAAGACGTTGCGGGACATGGTCGATGCGTGGATCGAAGCGGGCACGGCGCTTGCGGAGCTCGAGGCGAAACGCAGCTCGCTGATGGCTAAAGAAGGCTCAATGGTGGCGAGCGCATCGCCTCAATCGGCGAAGAAGGCGTGGGTACGGATCGTGTCGCAGGTGCTGCTCACGCTCGGCGTTTCGGACGCGCCGTCCGACATCGTGGATGCGCTGCGTGCTCCGTTCGATGGAGCCGTGGAGCGCACGTCGATGCGGTTTTCCGCTTCGCATACGGGTGAAGAAGCAACGCTGCAGGAATGATTTCTTGCAGTCGTTTGTCGTCGAACGATCCTGATTGACCGTGCCCTATTGATTGCTCGAGGAAGACGCCGATATGTGGAGCCCCGAAGGTCGCAAAGAGAACGCGCGAGAGTTGCGGAAGATCGCCGACAAGGTGCTTCGATACCGGCAGCTTTGCGACAGGTTCGCGAGTTACTTCCAGCCGGAAAGCGATAGCGCTCGGCAGCTTCGGCAGATTCGTTCGAGATTGGAAGATCTGCGCGCACGCGCCAACGACCGTGAAAAGCGTTTGGCCAAGGGCGTCGTCAAGATCGGTGTGGTTGGTCTGGAAAAACAAGGCAAGAGTGCCTTTCTATCCGCGTGGCTGAAGAGCGAAAAACTGCTACCGAGCGAAGCAGAGCGGTGCACGTGGAGCACTACGGTGATCGAGCCGGGGCAAGAAGGGCAATTCGAAGCGACGGTAACGTATTACGGCGAAAACGACTTCAAGGCGCGCATTCAAAGCTACTTCGATGCGCTCGAACCGGGAAGTGTCGAACGCTGGACGGGTCTGAATCAATCCGAGGTTCTGCGTCTCAAGGCGTCATTCAAAACGCGTGAAGGATACGACGTAGATGATCCCGACCGTGCTGGGCGTCGCGAGCATACGGCGCTGGCGGAGCTGAACGACATTGCGGGTGGGTTGTCCGAGATCAAAGCGCGCTTGGGCAAACCCCCGGAGAAGATTGCCGCGGCGAGCATTGACGAGTTGGCCGAGAAGATTCGTCCATTCATTGCGCTGAAGGACACAAAAAACGGCAATCGTCCTTATCCAGGCGTTCGAGCCGTGAGAATCGTGACCGTCACCATTCCGGTCGAAGGTGCAATGCCGGGCGTCGAGCTGATGGATTTGCCGGGTATCGATGCGCCTTCGGACAAGGCGCGACGCGATACCGAAGAGGCGCTGACGAATGACGTGGATGTCACGATTTTCGTAAAAGACGTCACGCGTCCGTCGCTCGTGCGCAACGAGGTGGAGCTGCTGCGGATGGCACAAACGTCGGATCGCAGCATTTCGCTTAAGGATCGCATTTTCGTGGTGCTCACGAAGATCGATTTGTTCGATCACCCGGACGAAAATGGAAATTGGCATTGGTCCTTGGCGGCGCGGAATTTTCGCGAACAAGGGGTCGATCGCATTTTTCCGTATTCGAAGGTGTGGGCGCATCAAGGTGTCGATACGCAGCATCCGGTGGCTCGACAGTTGATGGACTTTTTCAGCGCAACGGTGCCGGTGGATGGTCTGGACAAACTCAAAGAAGCGGTCGAGCGATATTTGTCGACCGACGTCGAGGCGCTCGATCGGAAGGTCACCGGCACGATCAATTCGGAGTTTGGCGAGGTTGAAGCATTGCTGCGCGGCGTGCTCGTGACCGTGAAAGATGGATTGAGCGATCGTGAGTTCGAGCGTCGAGCGGAACATGTCTTCGACCAGCATTATGAGCACATACAATCGGGCGAGGACCCGATTGGGCTGTTGCCGGAGATTCGGAAGCGTTTGTCTTCGTTCATGGACTTCGAGATGAGCGATACGCAGCGTAGTGCCCGGGCAGCACGAGCGGATGCGCGAATCGATCAAATCCGTGCGGATTTGCTGGCGCGACTGTCGCCGGAGGAAGCCGAAGCGAAGCGGCGTCAGATGCCGAGTCCGGGGCTGATGAACGAGACGGCGGTCGAAATCGAAATGCGCAAGCAGATGCGTGAGCGCGTGGCGTCGCGCATTGCGGGGCTCGGCGAGGATTTCCGCAATACGGCGCGGGAGAGCGTCGAGCGGATGTTGCACGAGATGTTCGTGGAAGCGAATTTCGAAGGCGGGCGCATGGAAGTGCTTCTGCCGGGTGGTAAGGGGCTCATCGAGCGCATTGATGCGCTGGGCCGCTCCGGGCACGTCTCCGAGAGCGTGGTGCGGTATCAGAACAACGAAATGGCGAAGGCGGACGTCGCATTCGAGGTGCTTTCGCGATATTTTGCGCGCCAAATCGTGGACATTCTCGATGCGACCGATCCAGGCGATCGGGACATGCGCGAACGGGAAATGCGGGGTCTCGAGCAATTCTTCGGGATGGGCATTGCGGACAAGGCGCAAGCATCGACGACGAGCGGCGTGACGAACGTCGTCGGGACGGTAAAAGCGAAGCTCGGGTTTGGCGAACAGGAACCGGCGCAACCTGGCCAGGAAAAACCATCGATTGGTGGGTTTCCGACGGCTGGGGCGGCGATGCCCGTGGCGAAATCGACAGGAACGCAGGCACTGGCGGCGGGATCCACGGCGGCCAAGCCCACGCAGCCGCCGGCCACGGGGCGAGATTGGACGAAGATGCTGCAGCGTGTGCGCACGGATGTCGATCGCATTTGTGACTTTTTGGAAGCCTTGGCAAAGCATCCACGCGGGCTGCAAAAGTATCACGAGGAAGCGGTGCGAACGGTGCACGATTCATGGCTCGATCGCGAAGGTGAGCAATCACTTCGCCGTTGGGTGCGTAGTGAATGTGCGGGCATTTGGCCGCACAAGTTTGCGGCGATTGAAGCCGAGAAAGAGCGCGCGCGGGCAGATATAACGGCGCTCGAAGAATTGTTCGGGGGTGGGACGCCCTCAGCGACTATTTCCACGCCAAACCAAACGGGAGTATGATCGTGGGCCACGACCTCGCGCGCCTATCGAGCTACGTGCGGTTTTACCAGACGGTGGTGAACCAAATCGGAGCTGCGTATCAAAACGTCGAGCGGACGCATGGCATTACGAAAGAAGCCCTGCAGCCGTATGCCGAGCCGCTAACGCCGGTGGGCGTGACCGCGCTCGAAGCCGCCGTGGGCGAGCCTCGCGCATTTCGCGATCAATTCGATGAGTTGTGGTGGCCCGTCGATGAAAAGGACCTATCCGACTTGAACGACATTTACGAAGTCGTCGGACGGTTCGGGTTTCAGGGCGACGACAACAAGAATCTTACGCACGTGCAATGGCTCGTGGCGGGGGCGCGTAACGAAATCGTCGCGCAGCGGGCGCGCCTTGCGGATTTGCGTGAGTTGCCGGTGAAGTCTCGTGCAGCCGCGGCGCGAATTCTCGCTGCGGAGCAAGCTCGAGCATCGGCAGAGCGCACGAAAAAACTAGTCGAGTTCGAACCTTTGGCAGAAATCGTGCAGACGCGCGCCAAACAAACGGTCGATGCGGTCAAAGCGGTTCCGTTTGCGGATTTGACAGCGGCAGATACGGCGGCAGAAGAGTATCGCAAGTATGCGCTGAAGCTCGATCACGTCTACCAGACGTGTTTGCCATTTTTGCGCAAAGCAATCAGCACGTTGTATGGGTTTGTCGAATGCGAGCCTGGTGCGTCGTGGCCGGATGCGCTACCCATTACTAAGGAATTGCCTCCGGAGCTCGTGACGGTTCCGCCGCAAGGCTCGGAGGAGCTGACGAAAGCGCGGGCGAGTGTGGCGGCGCTGGCCGAAGAAGAGATTACGCTCGGGCGTGCGCGGGATGCCGTGGCGACGATGGCTGCGCGGCTCGAAGGTGAAATGGCCGCGGCGCAGATGAAAGATGCCGAGTTGGCGCTGGAGATCGACACGGGTCATATGGTGCTCGATTCGTGTATTGCTCGCGAGCACGCCGAACGTTTGACGCAGCAAATCGAGAGTTTGGCAGGGCAGCGCGCATTGCGTGTGGAAAGCACGGGAGCGGTGCTAGCGCGTCAGCGGCAGATTGAAGCGGCGGGCAAATTGCTCGAGGAAGAGTTGCGGCGACGAGCGCAAGAAATGGCGGCGCTCGATACCGAGATTACGGCACTGCGTAAAGACGAGCCGGTGCTGTTTGGCAAGGATGAATGGCGCAATCGCCTGTCGGCGCTCGAACAGCAGCGCGAGATGCAACAGGGGGTGTTTGCGCAGCGGCAGGCGGGTCTGCATCAGGCGCAAATCGAGTATTCGAGCATATCGGTCGAAGTGCAGACCGAACAAGCAAAACAAGCGCTTCTCGAGCGGCAGATCTCGGAGCTGCAAGGTAAATTTGCGCAATGCGAGGCGCTGGTGCGTGAAATTGGGGGCAAGCTCGGTTCGGCGCGTCCCTCGCGAAGTGTGTCTTCGGATAATGCACGCGAGGCGATCGCGGCACTGCAGCAGGCGAAGGTCGGGCTCGCGGAGCGGCTCGAAAAATGCCGTATGGAGATGCGGCATCAAAAAGAAGAAGCCGTCCGGGTGCTGGCGCGCATGAAGCAGATTGGCGTCGAGCGGCAGCATGTGACGGCGATGGTACAGAGCGCGGAAGTCGCGGCAACGCAGGGTCGTGAGGAGGCATTGCGTCAGCTTGCGCTGGAGCGGCGTGCGGGCGTGGAGCGACATATCGGTGAGGTGCTCGCGACGCTCGAGAAGTCGGTGTCGCACGTGTCGACGGTGTTCATTGAGCCGGCGCGAGAAGTGCTGATCAAGGCGACGGAGCCGCGAGCGGAGGCATCTGCTAAGGTTTTGTCGGCGGCGGAGGCGGTGGTTCCGGTCGTGGACAAACTTTACTCCGAGCTTGATTCGGTGCTGCTTGCAGAGGACGCGACGCTTGGGCAGATTCAGCGTGAGTTCTGCGACGTTGCGGTGGATGCGTGTCGGATGGCGTGGGGTGGCTGATTTAATTCGCGGCGGCGCGAACGACGCTGCGCAGCAAAAAAGAGTGGCTGCTGGCCTTGCACTTGCGCGTGAAATTCGATAAAGACATAGCGCTTCGGCGCACTTGCGTTTAATTCAATAAAGGCGTTAGGGTCATGCAGGGAAACGAGCTTGTTGCGGTCACGCGTCCTTTCGCTCGTGAAGACCGATTGCGTAGTGTTGCGCATGTAGCGTCGACATTTGCCTTGCTCGCGGCTGCGACGGCGGTTGCGGCGGCGGCTCCGCATTGGTCGTTGCGGGTCTTGGGCAGCGTGGTCGAGGGGCTTTTGATCGTGCGGGCGTTTATTTTGGCGCACGATTTTCAGCATGGGGCCATTCTGCGGAAAAATGTCCTCGGCACTGCGCTGTTTTCCGTTTATGGTGCGCTGGTGTTGACGCCTCCGCGGGTTTGGCGGCAGACGCATAACTATCACCATGCGCATACGGCGAAAATCATCGGGGCTCAAATTGGATCGTACCCAGTGATGACCGTGGAAATGTGGCGTCGGGCGCCTCGCAGCAAGCGAATGGCTTATGCTTTTGCGCGTCACCCGCTCAACATGCTTCTCGGATATCTGACCATTTTTCTGGGCGGCATGTGTGTCGCCGCGTTTTTGCGCAATCCGCGCGAAAATTGGGACTCGGCTGTCGCGTTCGTGCTACATGTCGCGCTTCTTGTCGCCATAACGTACTTCTTTGGCTGGCAGATGACCCTGCTCGTGCTCGTCGGGCCGTTGTTCATTGCTTGCGCGCTAGGCTCGTACCTGTTCTATGCGCAGCACAACTTTCCAGGCGCCCACCTGCAGCCGCGCCAAACCTGGACGTTTGCCCGTGCGGCGGTGGAATCGTCCAGCTTCATGCGCTGCGGGCCGATCATGAGCTTT
>CAZETM010000467.1:0-7611 GCA_964514885.1 uncultured Polyangium sp.
ACTACCGCCAGGGGACCCAATGGCGCCCCCGGTAACGGCAGCCAAATCAGACTCTGACCGGCCGCCGAATCGAGTGAAAATCAAAATAAAGTTGGCGGACGGGAAAGCGCGAACGATTCAGCACATGATGTGCACGACGTATTGGCATCCGGACGGGACGCCGATGTCGTCGCAGCAGTTCATGGATCTGCTATTCGGCAAACTGCCGCAATTCTTCAAGGACGAGGCGGAATTGCGATCGCTCTGGAGGATGCATTGGCCGACCTGGGCGCGCCGGCAGAGATCAAGCAATTGTTCGAGGGTGTTCAGCGGTATTTGTACGAGGGGTGAGAGGCCCACGATTTCATTGGGCGCTCTTGCAGCAATCATTCTCTGGTCGCACGCGGCGCCGTCGCTGGACGTCGATTCTGCCCATCGTCTCGAGGGGGAGGATTCAACTTATAGGACGCGCATTGACGCGGAAACGAGCGGCCGCAACATCACGCCGCCTCGCCTACTTTCAACAGTCTCTTTGCAGGGTTCGATGAAGGGATTGAGGTATCGCATGTCGTCGACGTGCACGTGAGGTTCCCCAATGCCCCCTGGGACTTCGTGCAGATGCCAATGCCCGCCTGTCATTTGTCGAAACACCTCGCCCGTATACGCAATGATTCCCGCAAAAAGACTGGGTATCCCGAGGATTTTCTTGCGCGGGCGAATCTTGGCCAATGCCGCCTCGACCAACGCGAGACTGTTGAACGAGTTGTCGAGCGAATTTCGTGGAATCTTCAGGGTAATCGCAAGCTCGTCGACCAGCGCCGGAACGGCTTCTATAAAGTGAGGACCTTGCGGGAGAAGTCCCTCGAGAATGTGATTCGAAGGGGGCAGGTTCCTAAGCTGTTCTTGCCGTACCACGACATCCTGACGTGACGCATAAAGCACACTGCGACCGTGTTGCAGAAGCAGCAGGAGTTCACCGTGTTGGGACACGTACGCTTCACATCCGGTGTCGCTGAAATCGGGATCATGAGCCCATTTTTCTTTGGTCAAAAGTATTCTGGCTTCAGCTTTCTTGATAAGCCAACTCTTGGGTGTGCCCTTTGGGCTGGACGGACGTCTGGTTCGCGGATCGCTTTCCATTAAATCTATCCTATGGGTTCGGGGCTGTGGTCCCAGGCAAGCCAGGATAACCAAGCAAACCATCATCGAGAATTGGCGCATCGACGGCAGCGATCGCAGACATACCAAGCGGACCAATCGTGAATGGAATACCAGGCAGGAGCACGGTTTGAATTTGGGTACCGACGAGCACGTTGAAGCAATTTAGACACACGGGCGGAGCTACGACAAGTCGACCTTTGACGAGAAGGACATGTGATTGCCAGACGAGAATTTTGCGCTTCACGCCGTCCTGGATGACGTCGGGTGCGATGATGGCATCGGTCGTCGTGACGAAATATAGGTTGGGGTAAGCGCGATTGGATCCGCTCGATGATGCAGCCTGTGACTTCGAGAGGACGTCCAACATGCCCGCGATTTGGCGCCGTCCATACGCGAGCGCAATGCTACCCTTCACGGCTTTCACTTCGATGAATGTGCTTTCCGGATATGTCGTGACGACCATGGGAAGGGGACCGCTGCCAATGGGTGCCCCGGCCACGATGGGGACGAGGCGGATCCTCATGTGCTCGTCGCATCACTCGCCCGTTGAGGGGCATCACCGGCAAACAAACTTGCCCGCTGTCACCAGTGCTTCCTCCACGCTCGTGCAGAAGACAATACCGGCGCGTTTATCGAGATGCGCCTTGTGGAGTAGCGCCAATGGCTGACCATGTACCCCACATAGGACGGCCAAACATTTGTGGGCTCGGAGCGGCTCGAGCGCGCTCTCGAGTGCGACGAGGCCGGTCACATCCATTGCGTCAACGCCCTGCATGAGCAGGACGACTGCCCTGGTCTGGCCTGCGACAATCTCGAGTGCTGCCATGGCCTTTTGCGCCGCTCCGAAGAAAAGCGGTCCCGAGATCTCGTACACCACGACGTCTCGAGGAATGGCTCCAGTCAATCTAGGGCTGCTCCCGTCAGCAAAATGGCCACCAGTAACCTCGGCCATCCGACGCATGAAAAGGAAAGCGGCGAGAACCATGCCCACCGAAACACCAACCACCATGTCGAAACCAACAGTAAGCCCAAAACAGGTGAGAAGTACCGCCACGTCACTCTTGGGAGCGACACGGATGGTGTGAATGAAATGCTTCGCCTCCGACATGTTCCACGCGACCAAAAGCAGCAAGGCCGCGAGGGACGCCATGGGGAGGTATCCCAGCAGCCGAGCCAGGACCAAGACCGCCGCAAGGATGGTGAGGGCATGAATCATTGCAGCAATGGGCGAGCGCGCTCCGGCCTTGATGTTGGTTGCGGTTCGAGCGATCGCGCCGGTGGCTGCAATTCCGCCGAAAAAGGGCACGATCATGTTGCCGATTCCAAGGGCGATGAGCTCTGCATCC
The DNA here is from genome assembly GCA_964514885.1 of uncultured Polyangium sp. Taxonomy (GTDB): domain Bacteria; phylum Myxococcota_A; class Polyangia; order Polyangiales; family Polyangiaceae; genus Polyangium. Next base: position 2,487 of record CAZETM010000467.1, read on the forward strand.
GGATCGTGCTTCGTCCTCGCAATTCCATCCGCAACGACTGCCGACAGGAGTGACTCGATGGCGCCAAGCATCGCAATGGCGAAAGCACCAGCAAGCAACGCTTGAAAGCCATCAAAAGTAATGTTGAATGGTTGTCCGCCTGGACCAGGAGCGAGCCACGGTAGGAGTGGAAGTGGTGGGAGCTGGGGGATTCCATCCACCACAATTCCATCAATCGCGGTGTGGAAGCGACTTGAAATCGTCGCCACTTCGATGCCAGGAAACACGTGGCGGAGTGCGATTGCAACGACCGCTGCGGTCGGTAGAGCGACAAGTGGCGCAGGGAACCTCCGCGTGATGCGCGGAAAGACGACGAGGATCCCCAACGTCAACAAACCGAGGAACGGCTCGAAGAACGATGCAGTGCCTCGCGCCTGAAACATCACGACAACTCGCTCGACGTAATGCTCAGGGTTATTCGGGAGGGTGAGGCCAAAGAAGTCCTTGATCTGCAACGTGGCGATTACGGTGGCAATGCCCGCGGTAAAACCCGTCGTGACTGGGTGAGGAATGAATTGAATGAGGCGCCCCAGCCGAAAAAAACCCATTGCGACCAACATGAGACCGCCAAGAAACCCAGAAATGAGCAGACCCGCCATGCCAAACTTCGTGTAAATGGGCGCGAGAATCACGATGAATGCGGCAGTTGGCCCCGTCACCTGCGTTCGTGATCCGCCGAGAGCTGCGACAATGAACCCTCCAATAATTGCGGTATAGAGCCCGTGTTGGGGTGGGACGCCGACACCAATGGCCAAAGCCATTGCGAGCGGTAGTGCCACGATGCCGACTACGATGCCGGCGAGAAGATCGCTCTTCAAATCCCCAGCCGAATAGCCCTCCCGGAGCACAGCGCGCAGAGCCGCCGCGGGAAGGTCCTTCAGGGGCACCGTGGTGGTGGCTGATTTGTACCGTGTACGTGCCATGCGCCTTCCTTTTTGCGACTCAAACCGTCTACGCCAGGCCCGTCTGTGTCGGCTTTCCATGTAAAGAGGTTAACCGATGACTGACAAAGAATTCGTCATCTGTTGACATCGGACGTAGTTCTACGTAAACCGATGTCAGATGTCAAGCCGGCCCGACCGAAGGCCGCCGAGGAGTGAAGAGTTCCGATGGAAGATCGACTGATGACGGTCAAACAGTTGGCGACCTACTTGAACGTAAACGAGCGTACCGTGCTCAAGCTCGTCCAAGACGGAGCGCTTCCTGGCGTCAAGGTTGGTAACCAGTGGCGGTTTCGAAAAGCGATGATCGACACCTGGCTCGATGACCAGATGCTCGGGATCACGCCACGGCACATCGAGTCGACTCGTCCAGAGATGCCCCGAAGGATGCTCACGTTGACGAGTTGCTTCGAGGAAAGCCATATTCTCCCCAATCTGAGCGGGCGGAGCAAAAACGCGGTTATCGTCGAACTGGCCAACCACGCTCAGAAGCTCGGCCTGGTTCGAAGCGAGACCTGGTTTGTTGGGGCCCTCATTCAGCGCGAGAACATCATGCCGAGCGCAACGGGCAACGGTCTTGCGTTTTTACACACGCTGCGGAGGCATCCCGAGCAGATTCCGAAGGCGTTCATGGTGCTTGGTCGGTCCACGGAAGGCGTCGACTTCGATTCGCTCGACGGCAAGCCTACGCATCTTCTGTTCGTGTTGGGTCTCAGGTACGAGGAGCTTCACCTGCCGTGGCTTGCGAAGCTGGTTCAGATGCTCGCGCAGGTCGATGTTGTTGGGTCGTTACTGCGGGCAACGGATACGGCGGCCCTTTACAACGTGCTGATCGCGGCAGAACGCAAACTTGGACCCGAAACCCCCGAAGCGCTCGATCACGCGCCCTCCAGTTCACGACCGGCGTCTTGAACCAGTCTTGGCCGCAAAAACTTGGACGAAGCCGCTTCGCGGCGGTTGTCTTGACTGACACGCGCGCGCTGCTGCGGTCGCAGGGCAATTTTCTTGCCCCTTCGAGTTCACTTGTGTTCTTGTGACGAATCGGAGCCCGTTCGCGCATGGCAGAGGAGCATATTTCATGACGGTGACCACAGTATGGATGGAGTTGAACATCGATCGCACCGATGATTCCATCCGTGTCAGTGCTCGGGGGAGCCGCGGCGAACAGATCGCCTTTTACCCGTTTGGCAAGGGGCGTGAAGCGCTTGCGCAGTTTGCAAGCGCTGTGGCCCGAGCTGCGCGTCTCGGCAAACCGTTCGATTCGGCATTGCTGTCCGATGCGCAAGCGATGCAACGAGCGGTGCTTGGGGAAGAAGCCGACGCGCTGTTGGCGAGGCTGCGTGAATCGTCGCGTGGTCCGGTCATTTTGCGATTTATGATGCACGACAACGAATTGCAAGGCATTCCGTGGGAAGCCTTGTGTAATACGGGGGAAGCGCTTGGGTTTTGGGCCACGTCCCCCCATATTTTGCCGGTGCGTGGTGTCACGAGCGCCGATCCTTGGGAGCCTCGCGAAATTCAATCGACCGTTCGAATTCTTGCGATTGCGCCCACGGGCAGCGCGGGTTTGGCCAATTTGAAACAAGCGCTCGAGGAACGCATTTCCGGCAATGAAGTCGAATGGCTGGATCCGATTGAAGGTCATGAAGCCACGAAACAAGCCATTTTTGAACGATTGCGGCGTGAGCCCATTCCGCATGTCGTTCATTTTCTCGGGCACGGCGGGATCGACAATGATTTGCCTGCGCTTCGTATGGCGGACGATGAAGACGGCGAGGCAACGTGGCTTCCCGTGGAGCTTTTGGCGCAGCAACTGGGGACGACGTTTCGTTCGAGATTGCGTCTCGTGGTGCTCGAAGCATGTGACGGGGCCAAACCGTCGGCATTTGCTTCTGCGGCGGAAATCTTGGCGCGGTCCGGTGCGGATGCGGTCGTGGCGCATTTGTGGCCCGTACGCGCCGATGTAGCCCGTACGTGCTCGATGGAGTTTTACCGAGCATTGGTCGGTGGGGATCGCACCGCCGGGGATGTCGCCATTGCAATGAACGAGGCGCGACGTGCGATGGTCGGTTCGTACGACGTGAGCGCCGAAGCGTTGTCGCCCGTGCTTTATTTGCGTGGGCCGAATGGCAAGATTTTCGATTTCGTCAGTCGCGGGGTTCGTCATTCCAGCATTGCCCATGCGCCCGTTCCGGCGGCCGTCAAGTCGCCTCTGCCCGCGCAACCCGAACCTCCCCCTGCAGCACCGCCGCCCGCGAAGAATCCTGAGCCTGCGACGCCGGTCGTGGGCAATCCGGCGGAAACGAATCCGATTGCGCCCGCGACGCCGGAAATCCCATGGAAGAAATACGTATTGGTCGCCGGTGGAATCGTTGGGTTGCTGCTCGTCGTCAGGTGGTTTTCATTGGCACCACCCACACCCGTGATAACGGTAGCAAACACCGTGGCAACGGCCCCACTGACACCTCAGCAACCCGTGCCAAAGCCCACCGAGGCGCCTGCGGAAGTGGCGAATGGTGCGGCGCCGGATCCCGTTTGTCCCGAAGGAATGTTGCGCATTCCCAAAGGCACGCTCGAAATGGGAGTTCGCGTCGGTGAGAACGGCAAACCAGGCACCGACAATGCTGTCCGCCAGGCGACGGTGGATTCGTTTTGTCTGGACCGAACCGAAGTGACGGTCCGTGCGTATGCGGCATGTGTCGAATCGAAGGTGTGCAATCCGGCGCATACGACAGTAAAAGGCAACCAAATGTCGTCGTGGGTCGATGCATCTTGCAATGCCAAAAGGCTCGGACATGAGTTGCACCCCATCAATTGCGTCGATTGGAGGCTCGCGAGTTCGTATTGCGCAGGGGTGAATAAGCGTTTACCGTCGGACGACGAGTGGGAATATGCCGGCCGTGGTACGGATAAACGAATCTATCCGTGGGGCAATGAAGACCCGCATGCCGCGTTGATGAACGGGTGTGGCAACGAATGTGCGGCATTGGCCAAGAAGTACGTAGAAAGGTGGCCGCGCCTTTTCAAAGAAGACGACGGGTTTGACGATACGGCGCCTGTGGGTAGTTATCCCGCGGATATCAGCCCGTTCGGTATGCTCGACATGGGTGGGAATGTGTCGGAATGGACGTCGAATGGTAGCGTTCGTGGCGGTGATTGGATGTCTGGCGAGCCCCACTTTGCGAGCGTCACGCACGTCGAGAAATTGCCTCCTCTGAACCGCGATGCCGCACTCGGGTTCCGCTGCGCGAAATGAGGGGCTTGTTCCTCGAAAACTGAAGAGAGCGTCAGTGAATCCACATGAACGGCTGAGGGCCCACACGCGATTCGGCACGCGTTCACCCCGCATTGATTACGCACCATCGCCGAGCCATTGCCGTGATAGCTCCATGGTGCGCACATTCTCGGGAACGTTTTCGAGGAAATTCGCGCGATAAGATGGATCCTGTATTTTTGCCGCATTTACGTGAAGTCGTTCCCGGGCTTTGGCAATCGCCGTTCGAGCGTCTTCGTGCCGCCCCGCCGCTTCGAGGCATTCTGCGTGCACGAGGCGAAGAAACGCGCCCCGGAAACTCGCGCACGCGCCCATGATCGATGAAACGTAGAATGTCGACGCACGAACGTCACTTGACGTGTCGAGTGCGCATCCCGCCCTACGCACGAACGTCACTTGACGTGTCGAGTGCGCTTCGTACGCCACGTTATCACACGTCTTGACCGGGCTACCTGGCCGCCATGGGAAGTCGCCCTCCGTGGCAACCGCGTTCGAGGCACTTCGAGCAACCTTGCCCCAGGTGCATATCATCCCGCGATCCATTTCGAGAACGCTCGCGACGATCCGCGACCCCGCTTCAGGCATTTTGCGCATGATGAAGACTCACCACGACGTGAAAACGACCTGAAAAAATACGCGCTCAAAAATTTGCCCCGGCATTTTTTTTGCGACATCCCGTGCCATGGCAGGAATCAAAACGTTCCCTTTAACATTCAAACAAGTTTATTTGAATTTGCGGTGTCACGAGCCATCGGTTCCATGCGGTAAATTCATAGGAGATTCCGGCAGGGCACATTTCTTGCGGTGCTTCGCCATCGCGTAAGGAAAACAAAGCCAGAATTTTGCCGATGACGCGTCTACGTCGCCTCGG
>CAZETM010000468.1:0-7605 GCA_964514885.1 uncultured Polyangium sp.
GAGCTTCACGGCCGTTTTACCCGTGCCTAGGTTCACGACCGGCAGGTTATCGCCCATTTCGTTCGGATTGTCCCCGTGGTCGATCATATCGCCCAAACCGAGTTCGCCGAACGAATTCCTTCCCCAGCACTTGACCGTGCCGTCGTTAAGGATTGCGCACGCTGCATTATCCAATGCATCGATCGCAATGGCGGTTTTCCCCGTGCCCAGGTTCACGGCAGTCAGGTTGTCGCCCATTTCGCCGGAAGCATCACCGCGATGTGCCGTGTCACCTTGACCGAGCTCACCGTAAAAGTTTTTGCCCCAGCACTTTACGCTTCCGTCATTGAGAATCGCGCACGTATGCAAGTCGCCCGCGGTGATCGCGACTGCTGTTTTGCCAGTGCCGAGGTCGATGGCGGGCAGATTATCGCCCATCTCGCCCGAGTTATCGCCGCGATTCGCCGTGTCGCCCAAACCGAGCCCACCAAGCGAATTGCTACCCCAGCACTTTACGCTCCCGTCGTTCAATAACGCGCAGGTATGCTGTGAACCACCGGCAATGGTGACAGCAGTTTTTCCCGTCCCAAGGTCGACCGTGGGCAGATTATCGCCCATTTCGCCTGGATTGAAGCCCCGGTCGGTGGCATCCCCCAATCCGAGCTGGCCATTCGAATTACTTCCCCAGCATTTTACGCTGCTGTCGTTCAGGATAGCGCACGTATGAAACCGACCCCGTGCGATTTTGACCGCTTTTTTGCCGGTGCCGAGATCCACGACGGGCAGGTTGTCGCCCATTTCGTTCGGCCCATCGCCCTGGCCACTGCCCCAGCATTTGAGGCTTTCGTCGTTCAGGATTGCACACGTCGTATAGCCGCCAGCCGACATGGACACGACCGTTTTGCCGGTACCAAGATTCACGACGGGCAGGTTCGTGCCCATCTCGCCCGGATTGTCACCGAGATTGATCGTGTTGCCCGTTCCGAGACTGCCGACCCAATTGTCGCCCCAGCACTTGACGAAACCATTGTTCAACTGTGCGCAGACGTAGGTCCAACCCGCGGACACCTCGGAGATTGCCGTCGTCGCGGTGCTCGTACACGTGATGCCGTTGCCCGTATACCCCATATTGCAGGTGCAGGTTCGCGAGCCGGGCGTATTCGCGCACGTCGCATTCACGTCGCAACCGCCATTGTTCGTCGCGCATTCGTCGACGTCCGTGCAGATGAATCCATCGCCCGAGTATCCCGTATTGCAGACGCAAACGTTGCCCGTGCACGAAGCATTCGTACCGCAATCGGCGCCCGAGCTGCACGTGTTGACTTTGCACACCCCCGCGCCATTACACACGGAATCGGTGCATTCGTTGTCCGGGTCCGTCATATTGGCGATGAAGCCGCATCCGCCGTCCCAGCCACTTCCCTTCTTGATGGCCGAACAGGCATAACACGATCCACCGCAATGGTTGTTGCAGCAGAACCCGTCGACGCAGTAGTTCGACAAGCATTGCGACGTCGTCGCGCAGGGCAGGCCATTGTATTGCCCGCAAGCTCCACTACCGTTACACGCGCCATTGACGCATTCATCATCGGTATCGGTATCGTATTTGATCGGTCCGCAAGTGCCACTGATTCCTTGGCCCTTTTTGGTTGCCGAACAAGCTTGGCAAATGCCAGTGCACGCGGTGTCGCAGCAGACGCCGTCCGCGCAATTGCCCGACGAGCATTGCCCTGCCGCACTGCACGACGTTCCGTTGGGCAGGTTCGTCGGTGTATTGCAGGCTCCGACTCCATTACATTCGGCATTCACGCATTCATTGTCGGGATCGGTCGCGGCGATGATGTTGCCGCACACGCCATTGGCTCCTTGGCCTTTCTTCGCGAACGAACACGCTTGACACGCTCCCGCGCAAGCGGTCTCGCAGCACACGCTGTCGACGCAGAAGCCCGACACACAATTCGTCGCAATCGAGCAACTAGCACCGTTCGGCTGTTGCAGTTGGGGCTGATTGCATCCGTTGCCGCCGCTGCATTCGCCCGGATTGCATTCGTTGTCCGGGTCGCTACCGCCGACGATGGACCCGCAGACGCCGTTGAAGCCGTTGCCTTTTTTCGCCGTAGAGCATGCTTGGCACGCACCAGTGCATATGTTGCCGCAGCAAAATCCGTCGGCGCAATAATTCGAGAAACACTGACCGGTCGAGGTGCACGACGCGCCGTTGTAAAAACGACACACGCCTTTGCCATCACACCGTCCAACATTGCATTCGCCGTCCGGATCGAGTTCGGTCCCGATCAGACCGCAAATTCCATTCGTGCCACTGCCTTTCTTCGTCGTGGTACACGCCTGGCACGTTCCAGCACATGCGGTATCGCAACAGACGCTGTCGACGCAATTACCCGACGCGCATTGCCCGCCCGATACGCACACCGTTCCATTGGCCTGTGGAGTTTGCGTTTGATTGCAGGTGCCGGAGCCGCCACATTCGCCAGGGTTGCATTCGTTGTCGGGATCTCTTCCGCTCGAAATGGGTCCGCAGACGCCATCGAAGCCTTGGCCTTTTCGAGCCTCCGAGCACGCAAAACACATGCCGGTGCAGATGTTGCCGCAGCAGAATCCGTCAACGCAATAGTTGGACAAACACTGCGCAGTGGAGCTGCACGGAACGCCATTGTATTGCTTGCACATGCCCTGACCATTACAAGCGCCCATCCAGCATTCTTCGTCGGGGTCCTTGTCGTCCGCAATGTTGCCGCAAGTCCCGTCCGCTCCGCTTCCTTTTTTTACAGCCGTACAGGCTTGGCACGAGCCTAGGCACCAGCTATCGCAGCACACGCCATCGGCGCAAAATCCCGATGTGCATTGCGGGCCCGAAAAGCATGCCGTGCCATTGGCTTGCTTCGTTTGCGTGGCCGTGCAGGCTGCCGAGCCATTGCAAACGCCACCATTCGTGCATTCGGCATCGGGGTTCGTTCCTTGGGCAATATTGCCGCATACTCCATTGCCGCCGCTGCCTTTCTTGGCCGTCGAACAGGCCGCACACGTGTTCATGCAAATGTTATTGCAGCAGAACCCGTCCACGCAATAGTTCGACAAGCATTGTGCCGTGGTCGTGCAAGCGAAGCCATTGTAGTTCTTGCACATGTTCTTGCCGTCGCACGCACCGTTCGGGCAATCATTGTCCGGGTCCGTGTCGTACTTGATCGACCCGCAAATGCCGTCGAGGCCCTGGCCTTTCTTGGTCGAGCTACACGCCATGCACTTGTAGTCGCATTTGCTGTCGCAACAGAAACCATCGACACAATAGCCGCCAGAGCATTGCGCATTCGTCGTGCACGCTATCGCATTCGATGGTGGAGCCAGAGCCAGCGCCTGTTCGACGCCATCGTCTGTTTGTCCTATCGCGTCATCGGCTGCAGTCTCGGCGGCATTGTTTCCTCCGAAGCCGCCGAATCCACCGCTGCCCCCTTCGCCATCCGCTTCGCCGGGTATCCCCGAGCCACAGCTTGTTGCCGCCATCAAGCCGATGGCGATGCATATTCTGCTGGCAAACCTTATCAGTTTGCCACGACCGCCTGTATTCATACCGATTTACTCCTTGTCAACTCACGCAGACGCAAGTGCTGGATCCACGAACGCTTCTTGCTTCGTTGCAGCGAGCCCTTGGAACATTCAATCTATGTTCGAGGTACTGAAATTTGCAAGCATCACGCTTTCCCAAGGGAAACGGTTTCACCTCGCCCAGCACCCCTCGCGGCGACTCCACCACGGATCGAACGACAGCTCCGCGTCGATGATCACCACGCGCGCGAGCGTCGCTTTCAGGGTTCCCTTCCGTCCCCAGCCGTGATACAGGCACCTACTTGCCCCGAAAAACTTTGGCCCAAAGGAACATCATGCGTCTCGCTCTTCGTGTTGCGATGATTACATTGGCGGGAATTGTTGCCCTAGGCTGCGGCGGAGGCGGTCGACGAGCGCGTATTGCCAACGAGCGCACCATCGAGCGTCAGAACGATCGAGCCGACGCGCGTTTCGAAGCCCGCACAGGGTGGGACAAACTCGGCGAACGAGTCGTCAACGGCGGCGTCGACCGCGATGTCATTCCCGTCGGTCGTGCCGATGGCAAGTTCTCTCAAATCACCATCGTCGTCGAACACAGCTCGCTCGAGATGTTCGACATCATCGTTCGGTTCGGTGACGGTTCGGAGTTTTCTCCCCAGGTGCGTCACGTGTTTGGCGAGAATACGCGCAGCCGGGTGATCGACCTCCCCGGCGGCCAGCGCGTCATTCGCTCCGTCGAGTTCCGCTACGGCAATCTTCCGGGCGGCGGGCGCGCACAAGTCGAGCTTTGGGCGAAATGAGTTCAGCAGCAAGGAACACGCGCACCATTCCGGCGGGGTTTTACTGCGAATGACGCGCGCGCCTACATCTTGCTCGGAGATCCAGCCGTAAAACTTCGGTTTGATTGAGTCGTCACGTCGCCGGCTCAGTGCCGCGCGTCATCAAATCCACCGCACGTTTCACCGCAGGCATCGTACCAGCCAGGTACACCACATCCCCCGGCACAAAACGATTGCGCGGATCAATATTCTCGAGCAGCTTCCCGTCTCGACGAACCGCAATGATTAACGCTCCCGTTACCCTTCGCACGTCCAGCTCCGCCGTGGAACGCCCCGCTGCAGGACTCGTTTCTAGCAACAGCGCACTATCGATTTTCAGGTCCGCCAGCGCCTGATGCTCCTCCAAGGAACGCCGTGGCACTTGCATCACTCGTTCCGTCGTTTGCGTCGACGCGCGAGCTTCGTCAATGCGGTCTTCGATTATATTCCGCGGTGTATCGAGCCACCGCAGCAGCCGCGCCAGAATCTCCACGCCGCCTTCGACCTCTTCGGCAACCACGTCCGTTGCGCCCATATCAATGAGTTGCGGCTTTTCGCCCAGATACCGCGATCGCATCAGAATCGGCACGCCCGGTGCCACTCGTTTGGCCGTATCCACTACGCGCTTCGCGCCCTCCGGATCGTTCATTAATAACAATAACGCCCGGGCTTTATCTAGGTGCGCGTGCCCCAGCGCTTCTTCGTTCGTCGCATCGCCATAATAGACTCGCTCGCCTGCCGCCCTGGCACTACGCACCGTCTCCGCATTCAATTCGAGCACCACATACGGCACGCCGCACGTATTCAGCGCCCCGCCTACCAGTCTTCCCGCCACTCCGAAGCCCACGATCACCACATGCCCCGTCAATCCACGAGCGTTTCCTCCGTCCGCTTCGTCGATACTGCGTACGCCAATCAATTTTTCGAGCGGCGCCAGTAGCCTTTGTCCCGCCGTGATGTGCGGCGCTACCCGCACCAGCACCGGCGTGAGGAACATGCTGAAAATGCCCGCGGCCAAAAGTGGTTTCGTGGCTTGGGTGCTGATCACTCCAGTCGATTCCGCTAGGCGACACAACACGAACCCGAATTCACCAAATTGCGCCAAACCAATACCCGCGAGCCACGCAGCGCGGGCAGGAAACCGCATTGCAAATGCCGCCACCGTCGCCAAAAAACCTTTTGCTCCCAGAAAACCCATCAGCAGCAAAAGCACCAGCACCGGTTTTTCCATCACGATGCGAATATCGAAGAGCATGCCGAGCGACACGAAAAACAGGCTCACGAATGCATCTCGCAACGGAAGCATGTCACCCATGGCCCGATGCCCATAATCCGTGTCGGCCACGACCATTCCACCCAAAAAGGCTCCGAGCGCCAGCGACAATCCCGCTTTCGCCGTCAGCCACGCCGTTCCAATGCAAATCGCTAGCACGGCCAAAAGAAATACCTCCCGGCTCCGACTTGCCGCGACCCATCGGAGCGCTCGCGGAACAACCACCCGAGCCACCACAATGGTCGCAATCACCACCACCGCTGCTTTGACCAGCGCAATCCCAATGCGCGCAGCCGAGCCACTCGCGCTCAAGCCCTCTCCAAGCATCGGCACGATGAGCACCATCGGCACGACGCATAAATCTTGAAAGATCAGCGTTCCGACGATGAACCGACCATGAGGAGCATCCAGCTCGCGCCGCTCCGTAAGCGCTCGGAGCACGATCGCCGTGCTCGAAAGGGCAAAAACAAAGCCGTAAAAAATGCTTCGTCCAGTGGGTTCTCCCAGTTGCGACGCGACTGCCGCCACGACAACCGTCGTCAGCCCGACCTGAATGAGCCCACCAAGCGCCACTTGGCGAAAAATACTCTTCAGCCGTGCGAGCGAGAATTCCAGGCCAATCGTGAACAAGAGCAACACGACGCCCAGCTCGGCAAGCATCTCGATTGCATGAATCGATTGCACCAGCTTGAACCCAAACGGGCCGACGAGCGCTCCGGAAAACAAAAGCCCAGCAACCGTGGGCAGCCGCAATCGCGAAAGAATGACCGTGACGAGAACGCCGAGAGCCGCAATGATCGCGATTTCATCAAGCAGCGGGATTTGTCCCAAACATACCTCCCCATTCGTGATGGACGAAGCAACCCGTTTGTAGACCAACGAGCAGGAAATTCAATCAGGTTTTTTGCCAAAGATGGTGCCACGGGTGATGAGCCTCGCTGCTGCAAGGTCTTCGATTGGCATATGAAGATGTTTTGGGAAAGGCGATTCAAACGGCGGGGCGAATCATCGAATCATCGAATCATCGAGTCATCGAATCATCAACAATGGGCTATTTGCTGCCCGTCGCGCCGATTACGCCCCCGTTGAGCGTGTATTTCGACGACTTGATCGGCCCTTGCGCCGGTGACGATTGTCCGAGGGACATATCCATCACGTATTTCGCGCTCTTGACGCGGCCGCCGGCATTCACGAAAGAACTGCCCGGCTTGCCTGGATCCACGGTCATTCCGCCGCCCGATCCGCCTTCGCCACCCGAGCCTCCGGAACCGCCTGCGCCTCCAGAGCCACCCGAGCCGCCTGCGCCGCCCGAGCCTGATGATGACGTCGAACCGGCCGGGCTGGTGCTCGTGCCGGTCCCGTCACCTCCGCAGCCTGCCATTACCACTGCGCTGATCGCGACGGCGGCGAGGCAAGCAAACCATTTATGGTGCATTACAAGGCTCCTTTCCGCTCAGTTCGTGACCTGAACCCAGCCATTGACGAAGTCGTTGTCGGTGATCGCGACCGGGTTCGGCCCTGCGCCCGTGCCGTTCACGACGCACAGACCGACGAGCCACGTGCCGGCTCCCGGAACGACCGATCCCGCCACCGCATACGTTCGGCGCTCGGCGACGATACGATGGTCGGAATAGTTGTTGCCATTGAAGTTGAGCACGTTGCCGCCTGCTGAAGCGCGGTAGCATAAGTCGACGAGCGCTGTCGAGGCGGTGGCTCCAGCGCCGAACCCGAGCGGCGCTTGCGCTACGCCAGTGAGCCGCTGATTGGCCGTCGTCGTCACGGTAGCCGTTGGGCCGGCAAAACCGGCCAGAGTTGTTCCACCCGGAATCGAAGGAACGGCGCCGGCAAACGTCGCAGTCGTCACGATCCCCGAAGGCCCTTGCGGACCCGCGGCACCCTGCGCGCCTGGCGCCCCTTGAAGACCTTGTGCACCTTGCAGCCCTTGTGCACCTTGTGCACCCGTCGCACCGGTTG
>CAZETM010000469.1:0-7587 GCA_964514885.1 uncultured Polyangium sp.
GCATGATGATGGCTGGGAGTTGACACTCACGGCGCCTTTTGCCGTATCCTCAACGCTGGGAGGACTCCATGCCCAGCGCGAAACGGAGCATTGGGCCGGGTCACAAACCATCTGTTTTCCCGCCGCGGCGCAACGTTGTTGCCTCCTGAACGCCCGTCTGAAAGGAGTCGGAGATGTCTTGGTACAAATTGTCGAATTCGAGATCCAGGAAACCACTTCACTGGGTGAACGCGGTTGTCATCGCCATGGTGCTCATCACCGCGCCTGCGTTTGCGCTCATCGAGGGGGACGGGTTTACGGTCCTTGTGCCTGCTACCGTTTTCAAATTCGTAGTCGAGCTTCCTGATGACGGGACAGACAGCGGCGGTGGTTGGCAGGTTGCCAAAGCCGTCGTCCCAATTTATGACAACCGGAAGTTGAATCCGTTGGGCATGTGGGAGTGTAAGGTGAAAGTTGGTATGCCGCTCCGCACGACAAAAGATGGAAAAATTTCCGCGAACAAGGCAGCTAAGATGTCAGCCGATGTCGCTGAGATTGCGTGGCGGAATGTACTGCCTCGCCGGCCCCCAGGGGAATGGACGTCCGGTACATTTTGCCAGTTTTACTGGCAAGAAATGCAAAATGTGTTCAAAAAAGACAAATACACGACGATTGGCGCAACGGTGAGTCAATGGTAGCGAAACCATCATTGGAAGACCTACTCCCCATCATCTATCAGTATTACCATCCAGGGTCGGCTGGCCCGGACGGGTTGGGGCAGTTGGAGGAGTTCAACGAAACGCCCGAGCATCTCCGCCTGGAGGCTGCTCGCAAGCGCGCTGGGTACGAAGCTGAGGCGTGGCTAGGTCTTCTCAGCCGGCTGCGCGTTCGGTTTCCAGCGTGTGGTCTTGAGGGCAGGATTGCCCACCTCCAGGCTGGGGGTTTTGACGCCGCATATAAAGGGAAACTCGAACTCCCGTTCGTCCTGCCGCACGAGCAGGATGAGCATGCGCTCGGCTTTCTGGTGAGCTTCCTCGTCCCCTATTACTTGATTTACCGTCGACGCTGCCTCACCCTGGCGTCTGCCCCGGAGCGACCACCGGCATCAGTCGACGAGTCAGAATACGCGGAATACCTGGAAGCGCACGGTGCGCCTATCTTGTGGGAGCCGCTCAGATACGAATTCACCGACGAAGAAGCTCCTTATGCGACAGGGCTCGCCGTGGAAATCGAAGCGGCGTATCCGGGGTATTCGCCGATGCCGCCAGAGCTCCTGGAACTGAAGGTTCCCGGCGCGTGGTTCAACCCCTACGAATGCGGAACCGAGACGGTCTTCAGCCACATCTTCACAACGAACTGGTAAGTCCTCTAAGAAAACGGAGAATAACGCACGCTAAGCCGTTGCGGGGCTCCGTGGGCCAGGTAGATCCGTGCATACGGCCGACGTAGACGGCGATGGAATCGGCGATCTGATTCAATGCGAGGATCACCGCATAAACACCAGTTTCCGCATACAAAATGCTCGAGCCGCGACCAATGTGATAAGCTCCCGAGTCCAGGAGACTAGGCCGTGAAGAACTTGCTTCCAGCATTGACGATGGGTGCGCTCGCGCTTGCGAGTTGCAAAAACCTCACCACGACGAAGTTAGACCCCGACAATGGCAGCGGAGGCATGGGGGGCAGCGGAAACGAATGCGTCCCCGAGCAGGCATGTCCCACGGGACTGCTCGGAGTTTGCGCCGAGGGCAAACTTTCATGCGATGCCAATTCGACGTGCGTACAAACAATCGAGCCATCAATCGAGCGGTGTGACACCTCCGAAGATGAAGACTGCGATGGGAAAAGTTGTTCCGGGGAGCATGTGTGGAGCCAACAATTCGGTTCGGCGAATATCCAAGAGGGACGCATCCTTCTCGTCGATGGTCAAGGGAATATCGTCATCGCCGGTGACTTTATCGAAAGCATCGATTTCGGCGGTGGTCCGCTCGTCAGCGCGGGCAACCGAGACATGTTCGTGGCCAAGTTCGACTCGTCTGGAAAATTGCTCTGGAATCGACGGTTTGGAGACCCGACAGCGCAGGCTGCTTTTGCGGCTGCCGTCGATGGCCAAGGCAACATATTCATTACAGGGCATATCAACGGTTCGGTTTCGTTTGGAAACGACGTTCTCGACGCTGCAGCCACAGGCGATGGCGACATCTTCCTTGCCAAACTCGATCCAAACGGCAACCCATTATGGGCTCGACACTCGGCAGCAGACGGTTATCAAGGCGTCTACTATATGACGGTAGATCGCGATGGCAATGCCGTCATCGTGGGAGAAACGCAAGGAACGTTCGTTCTTGGCGGTGAATCATTTACGAGCGGCGGAGGAGCCGACGCGTTCGTCGCGAAATTCGACCAGAATGGCACCTACGTTTGGGGGAAGAGATTCGGTGAAATCGATTACGACGGTGCGTGGGGCGTGGTCACCGATTCACAGCGCAGCGTTTACTTTACTGGTACAAACTGCAGCCCGATCGACTTTGGTGGGGGCGAACTGCCTTTTGCGGGAGAGTGCGACGGATTCTTGGTCAAGCTCGATGCCGCGGGAAAGCATGTTTGGACGAAATCGTTTGGAGACACCGGAGTGCAACAAGGAATCGCGGTGGCAGCCGATGCGCAAGACAATGTCGTGCTGACATTTCAATATATGGGGACCGTCGATCTGGGCGGTGAAGCCTTGTCGAGCTTGCCGATGTTTGGCGATACGGGTGTGGTGAAGCTCGATGCCGACGGCAATCATCTTTGGAGCAAACGATTGTTCAATACCGGCAAGTGGGCCAACTTCGTTCCCGCGGTAGATAGTCTGGGTAACGTGCTCATCGTCGGTGCGTCCAACGGCTCGGTCGACTTTGGTGGCGGCACGATGGAAGCGCAAGGCACCGACACGTATATAGCCAAGCTCGACGCCAATGGGAAACACGTCTGGAGTCATCGTCATGGATTCACGGGGACGCTGAACAAACCTCACAGTGTTGCGCTCGACGCATTGGGAAGCGCATGGATCATTGGCTTTTTCGACGGCACAATCGATTTCGGTGCCGGGCCGCTGACGAGCGAGGGACAGACGGATACGTACATTGCGCGGTTCGCTCCATGAGATTGACCTGAGATTGTCCGCTGCGACTGATCTTCAGCAGCACACTCTCACAGTGACGAATCGGGTTCCCCTGCCCAACCATGCTTGCCCATGAGCGGGACGAACCGTACGAAGCCGTGCGTCGAATGGACGAGGGTTCCATTGGCCTTCTTTTCAATGAGCAGCAATTCTTGCAATTCGAGAGACGGGCCCACGGGCATGACCAGGCGTCCAGGCGAAGCGAGTTGCGCCAGGAGCACTTTGGGCACACCTGGCCCCGCCGCGGTGACTGCGATTGCGTCGAACGGTGCTTGTTCTGGCCATCCCACGGATCCGTCTCCAATGCGTACGTGCACGTTCGTCATTCCTAAACTCACCAGGGTCCGCTCGGCCCGCTCAGCCAAAGCCGCATGCCGCTCGACGGTGAACACTTCGCATGCAAGTTTCGCGAGCACGGAGGCGGAATAGCCCGATCCGGTGCCGATTTCGAGCACTCGGGCAGAGCGTTCCAAGCCGAGCAGTTGCGCCATCAATGCCACGATGTAGGGTTGGGAAATGGTTTGACCTTCTCCAATAAACAGAGGGACATCGCTGTACGCTTGGGCAGCAATGTCCGCGGAAACGAATTCATGGCGCGGCACTTCGCGCATCGCCTCGAGAACTCGAGTATCGGTGATGTCTCGTGTTACGAGTTGTTCTTCCACCATCCGGGCGCGTGCTTCAGCAGTCGTGTTCGATTTTTTCATGTTCGATACCGTCGTGAGAGGATGGCGTTGTATGCACCGCCGACCGTTGCGCGGCAGGCGTCTGCCGGCAGGACATCGAATGGTTGTATTGCGAGCCGGTACTCCATTGCGGTCCTGAAAAGAGTGAACGCGGTTGCGAAACAATGGGTACGCATGATGGCTCGATGGTAACACAAGCAATACGGGTTGTGTCACCGATGATCCAAAAACGGAGCGAATTGTTTACGAGCGTGTCTTTATCCTGCTGGCGTTTTCTTGCGTTGTGGTAGGGTTGGGCGATGAGCAGTCAAAAACAAGATCTGGAAGCGATGATGGCCGAGCTTGTGGCGTCCATGGCAGACACTCCGCCGGAGATGCGTGGTATTCTGGAGCAGCAGATCGCGAGCTGTAGAAGTACGATTGCGCTGCTGGATAGCGCCGAGCCAGCAATGGCCGAACGACGTGCGGAACGGACGCCACTACGCGACGAGGTTCGGGTGTTTTTCACGCCAGAGCCGCCCGTGGACGTTGGCGCATGGCTACCCGATGATCTGCAACAGTCTCAGGTGACGATCACGATGCTTCGTTGCCCGCAAGATGCTCGCGTCTACACCATGGACGATACGATGCAATGTGCCATTCCTGCTGGCATGGGCTCCATTCCAGTTTGTCATGGACTCAGCATTTCGTTTTATCATCATGGAGGGCTCAAGTCGCAACGCTTTTACGACAAGGGTCTTTTGCGCTGGTCAATCGAATGGCATCCGTCGGGGCAACGCGAATCTGTTGCATTCTACAGTGACGACGAACCGCGACAATATCGCGAGCATGGCCTCTTTACGCGGTTTGCTCCGAATGGGACAATCATCGCGCAGACGCACCATTCGCACGGTATACGGCACGGTTGGTGCAAGCTTTGGGAGGAAGACGGATATCCGATTTGCGCCACGCTCTATAAAAACGGGCAAGCATGCGAGGAATACTTGCCGACGGGAGAGCATCGATTGGAGATCGTCGTGGACCCCATTGCTGGCAATGGCTGAAAGGAAATGTCCGCGCCGATTATTCCTCGGGCGAACAAGTCGCGTACGCAATCAACTTTGTCGCCCCACTCGTCGACAGCACCTTGCGCTCAAACGGCACCTTCGTACCCGCCGTCGCAATCTTCTGAAAATGCGAATCCACCGAATGATGCGTCGTCGAACGAATCTTCCCATCCGCGGTGAGACTCACGAAAACCGGCTCTGGCGAACGGCATTCCCCCGACTCCACCACCAAGGTCCCCGACAGCGTCTCGAAAAAATCCTTGGCCTCCGTATACTTGAAATCCGCCACCGTCACCTTTGGCGCATTCGCCTCTTTACGCGCAGAAGCCTTGAGCGTATGACGCCCATACTTTTTCCCCGACAGCTTGGCCACATCCCGAATATAGAAAAAGGACGTTGACTCCCCCGGTGGAACATACATTCTATCGCCCAGAATGGTCTCGGGCGCATTGGCGTCAAGCCCTATGTCCTCTTTCACACCCTGACTAATACCCGTCACCAGAATGGGTTTGCCATCGCTGTCGAGCAATTCCAAGTCCAACTTCACATGGCTCACCCATCCGCCCGTTTCATTCTTTACCTCCCCGGCTATGTGAATGAACGCTTTGGTCTCCGGATCCACGCCGGCAAAGCCGTCGACAATCGTCAGCCCCGTACTCACACGCTCCCCGGTCCCACCGCTGCCCTTGATCGGTGCACCTTTGTCACTCGCGGGTGCGAGTGTATTCTTTGATGCGGGTTCGTCCTTGGCAACAGGAGCCTCTTTGGCTTTTGGCGTGGCGCCTGGTTTTTCGACCGCCGCGTTGTTTTCGCGGTTCGCGTTGTCGCCTTCGCTCGTTTTGCTGCAACCCAGCACGATGAAGGAAAGGCCTATAAGAACCATCGGAAGTGTTCGCATGCGCCGGATCGTACACGATGTGTTCGAGGCAATCAAGAGTCGCGTGAGGGCACAAGGATCCGGCATCCCGATGTTGGTCCATCCTGGTCCGTTTCTACCTAGGTTGTCGGTGTATGCTACTTCCAGCCCGGCATTTGATCGAGGGTGATCACGTTGGGTGCGTGATACAGATCGTTTATCTGCTGCGCTGAATTGTGGTTTGGATCGAATACTAACTCGGCCCAACCCATAAAAAACGACCAGCGTGGTTGCGCGGCAAGTTGAGCACTGGTGGGCAGCCGTTGACACTCGCCAATGGCCATCGGCTTGTTGCCAGCAATGGCCAGCATAGCGTTGTACTTTTCGATCGAATAACCGCTCGCGTCGTCATAAATGTCCAGCGCGAGGATATCCCAATACGCCGAGCCTGGGTTGTAGCTGTCAAAATCCCAGCTCAAATCCTGCACATCCCAGACCCAAATGAGGTTATTGAGGCCTTTCGTCTGGGTCAGGTAATCGTGCGTAATCTGAAACAGTCGCGATGTGCCGTTTGGCCCGGTACGACCTCCCCACCAGAATACGCCCTGGTTCATTTCGTGGTGCGGCCGGAAAAGAACCTGGACCCCTGCGTCCCTGAGTTCCGCGAGATATGGGCTGATGCCATCGAGGTGTTTTTTCCACGCTTGATTGAGCCCGCCACCATCCGTGATCAAATCGGTCCATTGGTTATTATCGAGATAGCTTACGATACCGCCACTCCATTGACAGCTTTCGCCTTGCGTTGGCGGGCATGCGTGGTCCATCAGTTGGACGATCGCGCCATTGGCCCATTGTTTTTTGGCCTCGATAACCAGTGCTCCGCGGTTGGAAATGTCGTTCTGACTGAAAAGAAAATCCCCGCTCCAAAGCCCTGGATAGAGTCCCGTAGCGTTCGCCACAGCATCCGTCCATTTGGCAGGCTCCGACGTGGGTTCGCGGTTGTGATGACCAGCAATAGTCATTTTGCCGCTGATCGATTGCAGATATTCTAGCACACCCGTGCCACTACCTCCATTGCCGCCGATATGGAACTTCAACGTCTCCCATTCTTTCAACGCAGGACCATTCGCAATGACCGCACCGCCTCCACCATTGATCACAGATACGAATTGGCCACCCAACACCGTCTGCAGACCGAATGCATCGCCTTCAACAATTGCGCCGGCACCATTCACTTTCACAATGTGGAATTGCTCCCACGCTTTCCCCCACGGTGCGTTCACGAGGATGGCACCCCCTCCGCCCTTATCGGCCGATACCCACTCGCCGCCAGGCCCCTTGAGCGTCACGACGTCTCCGCTATCAAGCGACCCACCATTGAGGTCCTCGAGCGTGAACGTCTCCCAAGCCTTGGCTTGAGTGCTGTACGCCATCAGCTCAAAACCGCCGCCCTTGTCTGCAACGAGGAAATTTCCATTGTAGGTTTGAAGGTTAACGGTGAGAAATGTCGGAATGGAAACCTGTGAATTGCCTCCCTCCCCGGAACCTGAGGAACCACCGCCCGCCCCGGACTCGGTGTTGTTGGCATCCACGGTGCAGTTCGTCATGAGCACCGGCAGCAGCGCTGCAAATGCGCTCCCTAAGCCAATACGACGTATGCGGGCCACACGATCGATGCGTTTTGTTCGAATCATGGATTGCGGACTCCCATCCACTGACAGCTTCGTACGTGACTCGAAGTTTTTTCTTCACGTACATTAAGATCATGGAATCATAAATGCATCGGTCTTGTCAAGACTCTCCTGCCAGCTCCTTGCAAAATGACCTGCACACAGGTGCAAGGACTCATTGACGCCGCTA
>CAZETM010000470.1:0-7579 GCA_964514885.1 uncultured Polyangium sp.
GCCGAGGACCCTTGACGCGCAAGGTTCGGAAATGGCTGTTTGTTCGCCCTAGGCATTAGGCATTGGACATTCCTTGATGGACGTGATGTGAGTGTTCACGCTGGCCTGTTTTCCAGGTCTGAGCACCTTCCATATGGCGCCCATGTAACAACAAGGAGCTGATCCCATGAACAAGGCAGTTTGTGTCGGCATCAACGCGTATCCTTCCTTCAATGCGCTCAACGGTTGCATCAACGACATCCAGGATGTCCGCGCTGAGCTCATCCAAAGCCAAAGCTTCGCGCCGATGGACGTCATCCTGGTGCAGGACAACGAAGCGACGGCGGCGAACATCAAGGCCGCGCTCACGAGTGCGGTCTCTACGCTCGGGTCGGGTGATCGCTTCCTGTTCTGGTACAGCGGGCATGGCGCACAGCTAACGGATGGCGACGCCGCGACGGACGTCATCTGCCCCGTGGATTTCAACTTCACCGCGGAGACATCCCTGGGGGTCCAGGACTTCCACGATATCTTCTCGAAAATCCCTGACGGTGTGACGGCCGTCTGGGGGTCTGACTCTTGCCACAGTGGCGACCTCGAACGGGGGTTCTATCGCCGCGGCGTGCCGAAGCAGTTCCGCCACCCAACGTCGCCGCGCTCAGTAGCAGCGCACCGGACGGTGCGCACATTCCGCGACATCGCCTCCACCCTGCCCAACATCGTACTGCTCTCCGGCTGCCGGAGCGATCAGACGAGCGCTGACGCCGACTTCAATGGCCGGTACAATGGGGCGTTCACGTACTTTCTGCTGCAGCAGTTGAAGGCTACCGGGGGCCTGAGCACGCCGCTGTCGGACCTGGTGCTCCAGGTCCAGCGGGCGCTGGCGGGTGCGCACTATGAGCAGATCCCGGAGCTTACCGGTCCGCCGGCTCTCTTGAACAAGTGGTTCCTGCAAACTGACACGCGTCGGGAGCTCCCAATCGATCCACGACTAGTCAAGAACGAGCATGGGATGCTGGAGCGACTGGTGGACAAGGCGTATCGGAGCTGGGATGTGAAGGACCTGCCGGAAGCCTCGGTGGCGGCGATTCAGGGGGTGTCAGAGGCTGATGCGGTCGCGCTCCACCAGTGCATGCATATCAAGACCATCAGGGACCTCGCCGAGAACCGGCACGTCAAGGCCGCGCAGGAGATCCTGGCCATTGCGGCGGCGGGCCCGCCGCCTATCCCGCGTGAAGCCGATCAAACGATCGGAGACTGGCTGAAAACCATCACCGACCTCAGCGACGACCAGCGCACGAAAGTCGAGGCTGATTGCAACACCGATGGCTACCAAAAGGCGAAATTTCTGACCCAAGCGGCTCTCAAGACGCTGAGCAAGAAGTACAATTGGCCTCCCGGCGAGACCGCCATCCTCATCGCGAACCTGCCGGCGGAGAAGCCCGCGCCCGAGCCGCTCTCCATCCCGGATCTGCCGCCAAAGACAACATTCGACCTCACGCAGCCGACGCTCACGACCCCGGACGGACACACGTTCATCCTGCCTCCGGACCCGCCGTACCACAGCGACGGGAGTGCCGTGATCAGCCCCGCGTCCATCGAGCCGGCTGGCTGGATGGTGATCGCCAAGGCCTCCGGAATGCTTTTCGCTTTCAACATGGACTCGGAGCCGGCCGGTGATAACGCCCCGACCGCTCTGCATAACGCCCTGGTCTGGAAGGTCCCGGAAGAGGAATTCTACACCAATATGACGCTCGCCTCGGTGAGCGACTCGATCTACACCTATTCCGAGGATGCTTTCAAGTTTGTGCATTGCAACTTCGACAGCGAATCGGCATCGATGGGTTACGCATTTTGCGCGGCGTCGTTCGAGCGTTCGCACAACGAGCGCGACGCTGGGGCGTCCACGAGGAAGACGCTGCATATCCGAGCCTCGTTTAAGTACCCGCGCGCCAAGGTCACCATGAGCGCCTGCACGACGATCAATCCTCGCTTCGAGACGGAGATCCGGGCCGCACTGAAAGCGAGCGACGACAAGGCCAAGTTCGAGATTCTCCAACAGGTCTTCAATAGCTACGGCCACGCCTATCCGCAGTACGTGGTCCTCGGCGGTATGTGCGTCATCGAGCAAGAGCAGACGATCACCGCGAGCACGACCGAGGAGGACGTCCAGAATACCTACGCTGCAGCCGCTGGAATCAAGGTTCTCGGTGGCACTGGCAGTGGTACGACGACCTTCCAGAACGCGGACGGAAAAACGATTTCCTCCGAGAACATCGCCGCGACCGCGACGACCCGTATGCTGGGTGGTGACACGACGGCCAATCTCGATCACTGGAGGGACACCATCAAGACGCCCAGCCTGTGGGCCGTAATCGGCTACAATGACTTGACCTCCACGATCAATCTCCTTCCTACCGACCTCCAGACCCAGGTCCAGGACATCTGGAACCAGTTCAGCTCGTCGAAGAGCGTGCTCGGCAAGATGTCCTCGGCGTTGCCGGCCGACACGGCCACGAGGGCCAGCAGCGATGGGTTCCTCCTCGGGATGGTCACGACGAACAGGAGCCATGAGTTCTCGTTCGCGGGAGTCTGCGCCTCGACAGGAAAAGATTCTGATCCAGAGTCGGATAAGCCCTATCTCGGCCTGGCAACGGCATCCATATGGACTGTCCCGGAGTGGAACCTGGGAATCCCAAACTCGAGCTTCTGTTTGCCGGTCCGAAATGGGGAAAGCACCGTCTTTCGCGCTTGGGGAAACGTTTCCTCACCGGCGGTCAACTTCGTCCCGATGGGATCGGGCGATGTGACATACCTCGGGCCGCCTGAGCGCATCGACCTCTCGACCTCCAACGTCAAGGAGTTTACTCCGGACACCGATGGCTTTGTGATCTGCAGCATGGGCCCCACGGACGCTAATCCGGATACAGTCTGCGGGGCCGGCGGCTCCATGATCCTCCAACAGAAAACGTGGGCGGGCATGATGGCTTGCACGTCCACGAGCTTTGCCAATTATCTGACGGTCGGCCGGCAGAGCTTCTGCGTCCCCGTGCAGAAGGCTTTGGGCGCGCTCCAGATCTCGGTCACCACAGCCTCCTCCGACCCCTCGAAGGCGCAGGCCTTCTTCGTGCCGCTCTCGAACGCGACGCTGGGCTCGACCGTGACGAAAACATTGGACACGACATATACGGCGGATTCCGATGGTTTCCTCGTTGGCGTGATCTCGGTCGGAGACGTGAGCAACGGCTCTATTCGCTTGCAGAGCGCCGAGCCGGGGGTGGATCTGAAAGACGTCGCCTTCGCCGAGGTCAACTACCGCTCGGACGTGCCTTTCGAGCTGCCGACGACGGACGGCGACCCCGTGGACCTGGCTGTCTCCCTGATGATGGGTACGGCGATGATTCCCGTGCGGCAGGGGATGCAGTACCGGGGCGTTTCCAACACCGGGGGCCACGGCCCATTTACCACGACGCTCTACTGGGTTCCTCTCAAGGCGTGATAACGATCGAGGCCGCCGTAAGAAAGCGCTCGCGCGAGTTCACCGCGTGGTAAATCGAGCCCCCCGCCGTTCCACGGGGTACTCGCACCGAATGCACCTCACCCCCGGCCCCTCTCCGCGAAGGCGGAGCGGGGTTTGGGGTGAGGCGCATATGCGCGACCGTACGTCCCGCCAAACGTGGAGCCTTCGGCGCATTCCCGCTTTACACGCTCGTTGGTTCATGCAAGGAGCGCTCGATTCCTTCACCTCATATTCGCCTTGTTGATTTGCCCGACGCTTTCGGGGGCAATGATGTAACCTTCTCCCGATCGCACGACCTCTCGAACTCTGCCAACGAATTGCTTGTGCTCCTCATCCACGATCACCTCGGCAAAGGTGGCGCGACCGGCAATGGTCTTTGCGACAATGTCGGGATTCGATGGGCAGTTGAAGCCCGAATTGACGTACATGTAATTCTTTCCGAACAGGGGTTTTTCCGCCTCGTCATCGGAGGCGTGCGTATGTCCCATCACGATGACAGGGTATCGCGATGAGAGAATCTCCGCAAAATGCGCAATGGAGCTTCTGGCATCGGTGTCGATGAGCGCCATCAGGGCCGGATCACGTCCGTAAACATTCGCGGGATACGCTGCGCCATCACCATAACGATGGTAAAGGTTGTCGTATGCCTTGATGATTTGTGTGCCGTTGATGGTCGTTCCATCGAGCATGACGAATGGCATGTCAGGCGACGCTTTCACTTCGGAGAGCAGGGTATCCATGACCAACCGTCCCAGCGATACATTTCCCGTCATGAACGTTTCGATGATCCCTTTGAAGGCAGCGTCGAGCAAGCTCATGCCTGTCGGATCGCCACTTTGCGGGAGATCAGCTACCGTTTGCGTGGGTCGGAGCCTGCGCGAGGCATCGAGCACTGTGAGTCGCGTCATGAAATGTCCGAGCGGAAGCGAATGTTTGGGGTCTCCGATGGGATCGGGCGCATTAAAAAGCGAATAGATGTGGCCGTGGGTGCACGCGACCTGCCCCTTGCCGGCGGCAGGAGTATAGATGAGCCCGGATGCGCCGCGAATAGGCTGCCCAATCGTCTTGGAGAGCGCATCGGCCCCGAGCGCCATGTCGTGATTGCCTGGCATGTACGTGACACGTTCCGGCATTGCCCGCGCGAGCCTCGCGAATGCACCGTCTTTACCAAAAATCGCTGGGTTTGCGGCCGCAATTTCATCGAACGAGGGAGGCGCGACGTCTGGCGCATACGTCCATTGATCGATGAGATCTCCCAGAATGACGAATTCAGCGATGCTCGCTGCATTGGCAGTGGCATAGTCGAGAATCGCGCGCAGCATTGGTTCGTGCAGATTTCGCTGGTACCAGTTCGTCTTCGCGTTCGAACCGATGTGAATGTCACTCAAGAACAGTATTCTGTTGGCCATTACGATTTGCTCCTTGTTTCCGCTATTCATGTCGATTGGGTCGGATTTCGCTTTGACTGCGGCGACGGATCACTCCTTCATTCCCCGGCTGCAAACGTCGTCGCTAGCTGGCAGAATCTTGCATTGGAAAGTGATGTCCGGCGCATTGATTACGGTTGTTTCCGGGATAGTTTACACCGCGCCACGTTCCTTTGATGATGCATGTGTGCGGAGGAAAACGGGTCTGCGTGCCGGGCATTGCCCGCCGACCTCCACCCAGCGTTTCTGCGTCATGTCCACGAACATGTGGCGTAGGCGCTCGATCGGATCCGCGCAGGAACAGGCGGTGGTAAACTTGTAATTTTTAGCTTGTAAACTTCGCACGTTTGTATACCTCGCCTTCATCGACACGGTTCGCCGACCACACATGCGCTCGAAGCTCGATGTCTCGCATGCACGACGCCATGCGAAAAAAACCACCCAGCCCAAAGCGCTGCCCAGCATGCTACAGTGCACGGGATGCGATTGTAAGCTTGTTGCGACAGCGCACGCGCCCTCTTGCCCAACTCTTCGCGACGAGTTCGCCAGTGTTTTGTGCAACTTGGGTGATGGTCCGATCCCCAAGCTTGCAAATACGAACCGCTTCGGCCTTGAAATCATCACTAAACGCTCTTCACTTCCGCCGTGCCATCGAACGCTCCGGGTCAGACTCTGGGTTTTTCTGCATTGCGTAGCCCCGAGCTTCGCACCCGCCAAAAAGTCGAGCCCTGCAAGCGCCTTCGCCCCAAAACTCGGTTCAGTCAAGCGCCTCCTGACAAAAACTCGATGCGGCCAAGCCCCTCCGCCCAAAAACTCGCCTCGGCCAAGCGCCTCCTGAAGAAAACGTCAGGTCGGCCAAGCGCCTCCTGACAAAAACTCGGTTCAGGCAAGCGCCTTTCGAGGAAATTTCGCTTGGAGCAACGGCCTCGAAAAAAATTTGAACGACCTCGATCACGCTTGCAACGGAGACGTTTACCACCTGCTTCAGCTTCCAAAGCAATTCGGCCTTGTGGTACCCCTTGTCGGCCACGACTTCCATCAAACGCGGAGCATTCCGTGGATCGTCGGAATCGGTGGTAACGCCATCCGAGCGCGAATCTTCGTCGGAATCAGTGGTAACGCCATCCGAGCGCGAATCTTCGTCGGAATCAGTGGTATCGTCGTCCGCAGCGGTTTTCGCCTGCTCGATGTTTACTCGGCCGATTTCCAAACTCTGTTCGATCGTTGCGGTATCCCCGGTATCGGCGGAATAGATTTCCGCAGCGACCACAATCCCTGAATCCATATCGACGACCTGCTCGCTCTTGTACGCCAACCGAATGCGGCCATCCTTCAGCTTCGCAATGCGCGCATCCTCGTCGGTTTTGCTATTCCAATCGGCATTCGACGTCTTTTTGCCCTTGCGCCTGCGGTCGAGTCTCCGAGAGGGGTTTGGGGTGAGGCGCTGGATGACGATAGAAATGCGACGAATGATCAGGCTGCTAGGGGCCTCGGGCCCCTCCTGTACGAGCGAGGGTGACGTAGGAATCATGACCGCTGCGATCATGTGATCGAATCGATCATGGTCCTCGCAAATCATCGCAACGGGTGGGGGCGATGAGAGCACAGCAGGCGACAATGGGGCTCCGGACGCTCACGAAAATGGTTCACTTGGCTATTGCGTCGTAACATCTTTTCGTTTTATCGTAAGTCGTTGTTCGATGCTTTTCGAGGAGACTTCATGATAACCACATCCAGAGGCGGCGCGTCGTGGCTGGCGGGAGCCGTGCTGCTCTACGCGGCTCTCACGCCGGGTTGCGGGGGCGACACCACAGCCACCACTTCGACTTCCGGCTCGAGCGCCTCGTCAGGGTCGGGCGGCACCGGCGGTCAGGGCGGCGAGGGCGGCCAAGGCCCGATCTCGGGCATCCAGGCCACCGAGACCGTTTCGGCCGGCGACGTGGCCAAGAGCCCTAATTACAAAATGGTTTTCACATTCGGTCAGCCCACACAAAACCAGCAGAAGTCCACCTCACCGGGATACCGCGTACAGGGTGGGCTGATTGGTGCAACGGAGAGTTTGCCATGAGAATTTCCATCCTTCGTCGTTGGCTATTGGCGTCGGCGCTTGCGGCTTCGGCAGCGACCATGACGTTGACCGCGTCGGCCAACGTGCCGACGAGCGTGACGCATCAGGGGCGCTTGTATGACGCGGACAACAAACCCATTACGGGAATGATCGACGTCACCTTCGCCATCTATGCCAAGGACTCGGACATCGTGCCCATTTGGAGCGAGGCCCATTCGATTCCGTTCGAGGATGGGTATTTTTCAGTGCGGCTGGGCGATCTCATTCCGCTCGACACGAAGGTCTTCGACGGCACGGCGCTTTACCTGGGCATTACGGTCGGCGCTGATCCGGAGATGCTGCCGCGATCGGCGATTCGGAGCGTGCCGTACGCGATCATGTGCGGGGATGTAAACGGAGACATCCATCCCGCATCGATATCGATCAACGGCTCGGAGGTCATCAACGCGAATGGCGAATGGGTTGGTGCTCCGACGGGGCTGGTGGGACCGGAAGGTGCCGTGGGGCCTGCGGGTGCGGATGGTGCGGATGGTGCGGATGGTGCGCAGGGATTGCAAGGGGAAGTCGGTCCGCAAGGTCCTGTCG
>CAZETM010000471.1:0-7569 GCA_964514885.1 uncultured Polyangium sp.
GTGCCTGCGGATGTCCTTCTGCTGGCTGCGGATCGCGTCGCCGTTGCGATGCGAGGCTGCAACGAAGTGCGCATTCTCGACATCGACGCAGCCGGGGAGGGAACCACCGTAGCTCGTGCAGATGTCCCCACGGAACCTTGGGGTTTGGCCCTTGGAACCAACGGAGCGCTGTTTGTCACGTCCGCCTACGGTCGCGCTCTCACGTCCCTTGATGCTGAATCGCTCGCCACGCGATTCACCGTTCCTCTTCCTCGCGAGCCACGTGGGATCGCCGTGTCTCCCGATGGCCTTCGCGCTTTCGTCACCCACGCCGTGGGCGATGCCGTCTCCGTTGTCGATCTCGATGGTGGTGGTGCGGGTGAAGCTCCTCGCGCTCGCTCCGTCCGTTTGCTTGGCGGCAAGTACCGCAATCGAGTCGACGAAATGGTTGGAGGACAAACGACTCATCCCACCTCGTCGCTTGCGTATGCACCGGTCCTCAACGAGAGCGGCACACGATTGTTCGTTTCGCATCTCGTCGTCCAGAACGGTGAAAGCACGGCGCGGTTCGTTGCTTCTGGATATGGAGGCGTATCGGTTCAAGACGACACCTCAGTGCCCACCGTCGCGGTGATCGATGTCGCGCGTGAGCGTCCACTCGGAGTCGCCGAAGGGCCTGCTCCGAAGGACTTCGTAAACATTTCCGCCAATGCATTTACGGCAAGCGCAGTTGCACCCGCGGGATCGACCGCACGTCAGCCTCGTGCAGCGGCAACTGTTGGTGACACGTTGCTCGTCGCTTCACATGGCACGGGCGAACTCGTCGAACTCGACGCGCGTTCGCTAGATCCCGCTCTCGCTCCCAAACGCACGTTCCATGTTGGCGCAGGTCCCACCGGTGTGGATGTCGATCCGCGCACGGGCATCGCTGTCGTATGGAATCAAGACTCGCATGACCTCGCCGTCGTGAGCCTTGGATCGGGCGACGTCGAAACCATCGCCGTTGCAAATGATCCTGTTCGAGCTGATCTCGCGCGTGGTCGTCAATTGTTCCACGCTGAGCAGGATCGACGCATCTCGCGCGATGGACGCGCGTGCGCAAGTTGCCATCCCGAAGGACGTGACGACGGTATCGTGTGGCGCTTGGGTGATGGGCCAAGACAAACCATGTCGCTTGCGGGGCATGTCGAGCGCGGTCCGTATGGATGGCACGGAGTGCACAAGACGCTCGATGGCAACATCAGCGAGACGATCACGCGTCTTGGTGGCTCGGGCCTCGACAAGAACGATCTTGCTGCGCTCGCTGCGTACCTTCGTGAAGGCATGTTCGTACCGCACCGATCAGCTCCGACGGCTGCTGCCGAGGCGCTCGTGACGCGTGGACGCGAGCTGTACATGTCGGAAAAACTCGGCTGCAACTCCTGTCACGACCTCGAGCACAACACGAGCGATCGGCTGGTGCACGACGTTGGCTCGAGGTCAGCCAAAGAGTCTCGCAGCGCGTTTCGCACGCCTCCGCTCAGCATGCTCGAAGCTTCGGCGCCGTACTTTCATGACGGACGTTACGCGACCCTCGAAGCCCTGCTCGATGACAATCTCGATCGCATGGGACAAACCGGTCACCTCGGTGCGGATGATCGCGCCGCCTTGCTTGCGTTCATGAGGACCCTGTGAAGCTCACGTACCTCGCTGTGCTCGCAGCCTTTTTCCTCGGCAATGGAGCGACGGAAACGAAGTCGGCTCCTGCGGATGAGCCTGCTGCGCCCGTCATCGTTGCAGATCAAACGAATGAGCCAGCGCTCGTGCAACCTGTCGAAGCGCCCGTGGTTGCGCCGGAAGCTGCGGCCAAGGCTCCCAAGCTCCCGTCGGACATGCGCGTGTTCGTGAAGTCCAAGGGCGGCCAATTATCGATCGTCGTCATTCGTCTGGGTCACCTCGTCACGTTGGCGCAAGGTGACCAGCGCGTTTTTGGAACCAATGAGGTATCGCTGCCTCTATCCGGTGCAGCGCCGATTGTTTGGGAAACGTCGCACCGCAAGACGCTGGATACGTTGCGCGGCGAGGTGGAATGGGAGGGGAAGCCTGGAGCGTCTACGGCTTGGCTTCGTGCGCAGGCGGAGCTTTCACCCGTGAGGCGAGTTTCTTCGGCTTGGCATGATTGCAGGGCGTTCGACGGTTTGAATGGCGCAATCTCGTTATTGTGCCGCATCGACTCCTTTGCAGCAGGCGCTGCGCGGGTATTGGGGGACAAACCGCAGCAAGGAATCCACATGATTGCTTTGGATGCGGAGGGGAAAAAGTTTTTCCGAATGGAACTAGAAACGGGCAAGGATGGCGCGGACGCGGTCGTTCTCGGGTATTCGGAAGGTGGACGAGGGCACGTGATTCGGGCGGAGGCCAGTTTATTGCCTGGCGAAACCAAACCGTCATTTGCGCTGTTGGAGACGTCGCGCGCGCAACCGATCGTATTTCGCCGGATCCGTCATCCTCATCATCGTCATCCGATAGATCACGATTTCTTCTGATCGTTCGCCCTACTGATACCCCGCCGCTTGCAGCTCGAACATCTTCGCGTATTTGCCTTGATGCGCCAAAAGCTCGGCGTGCGAGCCTTCTTCAATCACTCGGCCCCCATCCAGCACCAAAATTCGGTCGGCCATTCGTACCGTCGGAAATCGATGCGACACGACAAACGTCGTCCGATCCTTGGAAAGCATCCGAAATCGCTCGAACACTGCATGCTCTGCTTCGGCATCCAGGGCTGCCGTAGGCTCGTCCAAAATCAACACGGAAGCATCTTCACGCATGAATGCCCGGGCCAGCGCGATCTTTTGCCATTGTCCCCCGGATAGCTCCGTCCCGTCTTTGAACCAGCGCCCGAGCTGCGTATCGACACCTTTCGATAACGATTGTAACACCTCCGCTGCGCCGCCTTGTTCAATCGCTCGCCCGAGACGCGCTTCATCATCCATATGTTCGGTGCTGCCAAACCCTACGTTTTCTCGCACCGTCAAATGATAACGATTGAAGTCTTGAAACACGACTCCAATCTCCCGACGCAATTCATCCTGGTCCCAATCCGCGATGTCTCGGCCGTACATCGAAATGCGGCCTTCGTTCGGCCGGTACAAACCCGTGAGCAATTTGACGAGCGTGGTTTTTCCCGCTCCATTGTGCCCCACCAGCGCCACGCTTTCGCCTCGCGCGACCACCAGATCCAGCTTTTCGATCGCCCACTTGGTTTGTCCCGGATAACGAAAACTCACGCCCTCGAAACGAATCCCTTCGTCCATCCGCTTACCGCTCGGCTGAGAATCCGGCAAAGTTTTCGTTTCTCGCTTCGACGTCGAAATCCCAAGGAAAGCAAACAAGTTCGACATGTACAGGTTGTGCTCGTACATCCCCCCGAGCGACGAAAGAATCGATTGAAACGCTTGTTGTCCTTGTCGGAACGATATGCCGTAAAGCACGAGATCGCCCAGTGTGATTTCTCCTCGAGCCGCGCCGATTGCCATCCATGCGTAACAGCCATAAAAAGCTGCCGTTCCCACCAAAGACAATATCCAGCCAAGACTTGCGCGTTTTACCGCCAGCCCGCGGTCTTCCAGGTAAAATTTTTCCCCAAGCGTCCGGTATCGATCGAGTAGCAAGGGTCCAATTCCAAAAAGCTTGACTTCCTTTACGTGCGCATCATTGGCCAGGACGTACTCGAGGTACGTGAGTTTTCGCGCGTCGGGGGAACGCCAGTTGCGCACTCGAAACGCAATGTTACCGAAACGCACTTCCGCCATCGCGCTTGGAAGCGACGCCAGGCCCAGCGCAAGCACCGCGAGCGCGTTCCAACTCAGCAAAAGTGCCCCGTACCCAATGAGCGTCACCGTGCTCCGTACGATCCCCAGCGACTCCATCACCATCGACAACGGCCTCGACGATGCTTCGCGACGAGCCCGCGTGAGCTGATCGTAAACCGCTGGATCTTCGAAGTGCGATAGGTCGAGCGCCAGTGTTTTTTCGAGGATCGCCCCGTTGATGTCGAGCGCCATCCGCGCGCCGATCAGCGTGCGCAAAAGCCCTAAGCCTCGGTCGACCAGCGCCAACGACGTCACGAGCGCAAGCTCCGTCAGCACCCACCGCAGCGTTTCCCCGGGCGAACGAAGGGCGACGGCATCCACGATCGATTTGCCCACATAGGCAATTCCGAGCGGCAAAACGGCTCCAACAAGCGTCAGGACCAGCAGCAGAACCGTCCCCAACTTTGCCGTGCGCAGTAGCAGCGCAAACGTCCGCGGAACGTGCTCGAAACTGCCGCGCACGCGCTCGGTGAATGACTTCGGTTCTTGTTGGGTGGCGGTGGACGTGTCGCTCGTCCTGGCCTTCGCGCTCATGTCAGCACGAATTACACTTCGCCGCCATTGACGCAACGCCCGTGTGGACGTCAGACTCGCCAGGATGACGCGGGCCTGCTGTCAGGTAGCCTTTGCGTCAGCTCGCTTTTTCTTTCTTGGAGCCAAGGAGGCACGCGCCATGCGGGGACGTTGGAACGTATTAGGAATGGCCATCTACATGGCCTGCGCAGGGACCGGATGTGCCACGAGCATCGATGGTCTCACGCCCGGTGGTGAGGGCGGTTCGGGTGGCTGGGGCGACGGAGGCGCGGGTGGCCAAGCAGGCGCTGGTGGAAGCGCTGGCGCGGGTGGCGAAGCCGGCGCGGGTGGCTTGGGCGGAGCTGGCGGGGGAGCGAGTAGCACCAGCAGCAGCAGTTCGAGCAGTGCGTCGGGTGGGCCTGTCTTGTGCGGCAACGGCGTCAAGGATCCTGGCGAGCAATGTGACGGCAGTGATTTCGCTGGCAAGACATGCGCTGATTTCGGTCTCGGCTCAGGTGCTTTGACTTGCAACAGTTTTTGCGGAATCGTCGCGTCGGCGTGTACTCCGAAAGAATCGTGCACGGATTTCAAAGACAATGACTCCGATGGCTACACCGATTGCGCCGACAGCGAATGCACGGGAGCTCCCGCGTGTCTCGATTCTTGTTTCGATCCCAAACCATTGTCCATTCCAGGCTGGTTCAATGGCAATACGACTGGACGACCTGCGGTGCAAGCTGCATCGTGTACGACTGGAAGCAGCGGCCCCGAGGCGATTTTCCGCATCGACGCGCCTCAGTCCGGCATGCTCACCATAAGCGTTGGCAGTTGGTCCGGCGCCGATTTCAGCGCTTCGTTGCGGACTGCGTGCAGTGACGTCGGCAGCGAGCTTTTATGCGCCAACAAGTCGGATCCCATCAGCGGCTCTGAAGAAATCCTCAACTGGGAAGTGATTGCGGGACAAACGTATTACTTGGTCGTCGACGGTGTCCAAGGGACGGCCGGTGAGTTCTACATCAATGCGGACATGCCTCAGCCGGAGTCATATTGCAGCGACTTCTACGACGATGACTCCGACGGGTATCTCGATTGCGACGATCCTACTTCTTGCCAAGGCACCTTCGAGTGTATACCTGGCATGAAAACCGTTGGCGAACAGTGCTTTTCGAACAACGAATGCGCCGCGAACATGAACGACCCCGCTTGTTTCTATGGCCAAAAAGCGTTTCCTGATGGGTATTGCTCCGAATGGTGCGACATCGCCGCACAAGATTGCCCCGGCGATGCAGTTTGTGCCGATATCGGATTTCCCAGCGTTCACGGCGTGTGTCTCGATGGATGTGCTATGGATACGGATTGCCGCCCTGGATATGCTTGCGTCGACAAGGGATTGTCCACCAAAGTCTGCGCGCTCGGGCCGGAAGCCGATTGCAACAACTTCGCCGACGATGATCAAGACATGCTGACCGATTGCGAGGATCCGGATTGTCAGTCCACTGCGGCTTGTATGGGCGGCGCCAAAGTATCCGGACTCGCCTGCTCGCAGCATAACGAATGTTACTCCACAGGCAACGATCCGGTCTGTTTGTCCGAGTTCTACTACCCCTCTCTCATAGGCGGATATTGCTCGGAACACTGCTACTTCATGGACGATTGTGGACCTGGCGCAGTTTGCTCGAATTGGTTCTTCTTGCCAAGCGGCGCGGGAACATGCCTGCGCACGTGCACGAACGATAGCCAATGCCGTCCTGGCTATGCATGTCTCGATATCGGCGAACCACAAAAGATCTGCTTCAACTGAGAGGACTGGCCAATGACACATACAAACGGTATTACGCGTAATCGTTCCAGCATCATGGGCCTCGGTCAGGGTATCGTCGCCATCGCGGCGCTCGGTTTCACCGCGTGCCCGGCCACGCCGGATCCTTCGGTATTCGAAGGAACTGGCGGAAATCAATCCGGATCGGCAAGTGGTAATGGCGGGGCGACGTCGTCGTCCTCGAGCAGCGGAGACGGCGGCGATATCGGATTTGGAGGCATGGGGCAGGGAGGTGGCGCTGGAGGCGGTATCAACTGCACACCCAAAGGACCGGACGACGACGTCGATGCGGACGGCTACTCGCCCAACGAAGGCGATTGCAATGATTGCGATAGGTTCCGCAACCCCAACGCGGTCGAAGTCATTGGAAAGCCCGGCGATCCTAAATTCGACGAAAATTGCGACGGCACTATCGACGAGCTGTCGAATACGGCTTGCGACGCCGACCTAGTCATCAACTCAATGGATCCGCTCGATGGTGCTCGCGCCATCGACTTGTGCAAAATGAGCCAATCCATCATCGATTGGGGCGTCGTTTCTGCCGCGTGGGTGCTCGCCGATGGATCTCCGCCTCCAGTAGGCAATGAAGTGAATTTTCACCTCGGACACGGACTGCTCACCGGATTCGGTCCCAATAATACGGTCCGCAACGGAGCGCGCTTGCTTGCGCTTTCGAGCGGCACGGCGCGCCAACCGACGGATCCCGGATATCAACCCGTCAGCGGTTTTCCCAAAGGCTACCAGGGCCAGCATCCACAAGGTTTTCCCAAAGAATCGCCCGCTTGTCCGGGAACGTTCACCGGCGAGCCCAACGACCCCACCGCCCTCGAAGTCAAAATCCGCGTACCCTCGAATGCGCAAGGGTTTTCATTCGACTTCAACTTCTTCACCTACGAATGGCCGGGCTTCATTTGCAGCCAATACAACGACTTTTTCGTCGCGCTGCTCTCGCCGTTTCCGCTCGGACAAACCGATGGAAACGTATCCTTCGATAGCCAAGGAAATCCCGTCAGCGTCAACAACGCATTTCTTGAAGTATGCGGTTGTCCGGAAAATCCCCCGTCACCGTGCGTAGCCGGCGGAAAAACCTTCCCGTGTCCACTAGGCAATATCGGGCTCATCGGAACCGGCTTTGGATTCGACACCGAATTCTCGGATCACGCCGCAACCGATTGGCTCAAAACGCAAGCCCCGGTCACCCCAGGCAGCGAAATTACCATGCGTTGGGCAGTCTACGATTCCGGTGACGGATCGCTCGATTCGACGTCGCTCATCGATAACTGGCAATGGATCGCCACGCCGGGAACGACGGTGAATACGGATCCCGTACCAAAATAAAAGAAATCAATGGCTTGGGT
The DNA here is from genome assembly GCA_964514885.1 of uncultured Polyangium sp. Lineage (GTDB taxonomy): Bacteria > Myxococcota_A > Polyangia > Polyangiales > Polyangiaceae > Polyangium. The sequence goes on from CAZETM010000471.1 coordinate 7,521, forward strand.
CGGTTTGACCGCGAAGCGGACAAACCGCAATTGGTCCAGCGCTAGCTGG
>CAZETM010000472.1:0-7534 GCA_964514885.1 uncultured Polyangium sp.
ATCAGCGCGCGATCCAGACGCCCACCCTTGGAGCTCGAAAGAATCCACATCGCCACGCGCATCGCCGCATGCATCTTCGGATTCTCTTCACCAGGCGCGATCCAACCATACAACGCTCGCGCATGTGGCACGTTCTGCTCGACCACCACCCGCTCCTCGCGCGGATGAGACCCCACCTCGACCGCTGGCCCCGCAGGCAACGAAATGAAGAGCCGATCACACAACTCTTGCACGCGCTTGCGCGAGACATCGCCAATGATCGTGATCGTTGCTCGGCTTGGCGCTCGCTCCGTCGCGAGCGATTCAGTCAGCAGCAAGTCACGCGTCACGACCGCATCTTCACGCGCTCCGAGAATGCGTCCTTCGAGCGGATGACCCAGCGGAAACAACGTGTCGCCAAGTGTCAACCAAGCTTGACCGTATGGCGCTTGCTCCAACGTGCGACGTCGAGGCAACGAAGATAGCCGTCGCAAACTCGCGAGCGGCGCTCCCGTTGCTTCACCCAGCAAAAGACGCAAACGACCCGCTGCTAGCTCGAGCCCCACATCCACGTCGCGTTTGCTGACCGTGATCGTGTGTCGAACTTCGCCCGAGCCGAATGGATCCAGCACATCGCTCACGCCCAAGACCGTCGAGGATTGCCCACCCGCGATGCGTACGGTGATCGCAATTCGCGGCGCTGATGCATCCGTACGAAGTCGTACGACCACGCCGTTTTGCAAGACAAACTTTTCGAAAGGATCTTCGACAGTCGCTTTCGTTGGAGCCGCAACAATACCCAGTTGCTTCTGGATCCCCGAGGCGCTCAGGCCTTTGGCTCCCGCTTGGGACGCGCGATCATCGACAGCGAGCACCGCGAGCGGATCGTTACCCGAGGTTTGTCTCTGCCAACCCACGTCCCCGCCAATGTAGACCGTAGGCAGTTTTGCACCGAGCGCACCGAGGCTCGACATGTCGAGGCCACCAGCGTTTTGACCCGGCAAAATGAAGGCCGGCAGGCGGTTTTTCCCAATCGGCGAAGGACGCGGCGGCAAGGGTGCATCGCCATCTTCGTCCGTTTCTTCGGAAGGCAAACGAGGTGCAGCGAGCGCTGTGGCGTGCTCGACGGATTTGTCCGCGTTCGGATCATCGACGCGCTCGTGTTCCAGGTACGCAGGAAACGAAGCGAGCGTTTGTTGGATCCGTTCGCCAGGCAGATGGATGATGTAATCGCCTCCGTACGGCGGCGTTTTTTCACGGAGCAGCTCGGGGTTGTATTCGCGAACCAGGTGCGTCGAGATGCCTGCGGCCCGGGCGATCGTGCGTAGACGTGTGCCTTCGGGAACCGCGATCTCGCCAAGCTCGAGCGATGGATCAGGGTGAAACCCATCCAGGCCAAACCGTGCGCGGTTGTTCGCGACAATCGCGAAAGCCACGATCTGCGGCACGTAGTTCATCGTTTCTTCGGGCAGCAATTTTTGCTGAGCTAGCTCGGCAAATCCGATCGGTGTGGCCGGTGCGCCTCGAGGTCGCGAGTCGGCAGCTTTCGCCATTGCGCGCAGCACGCCTTCGACACCTGCGTTGTACGCTGCGAGCGCGAGATCCCAGCGCCGAAAGCGTTCGTAGAGATCGCGCAGATGCGCCACGGCAGCCGTCGTCGAGCGCGTGATGCTGCGTCGTTCGTCGACCCATTGCGACTGATCGAGTCCATAAAGCGAGCCCGTTTCGGGCATGAACTGGAACAGACCAGCCGCTCCAGCTTGTGACGTCGCGCGAGGATCGAAGCCACTTTCGATCGCTGCAAGCCACACGAGATCTTCGGGCAAACCAGCTTCACGTAGCGCGTGCTCGATGACGCCTCGGTACTTGCCGCCACGCGTGAAACGTTCACCGAAGGTGGTTCGTCCGCCGTCCGTGCGCGAGAAAAACCTCACGAAACGCATGGTGCGGCGCGTGATCGGGATGCGCAGATCGGGCATCGCGAGCGCCGAGAGCGCAGCACTGTCGGGGTTATCGAGGTCGTCGCCGGTGGCTTTCTCGAAGTCCCGTGCGATCGCGGCATCGAGCATCCGGTCTTCATCGACGCGGGGCATCGAGATCGGTGGCTCGTAAAGGTTTTCCGCGGCCTTTCGATTCAGCAAGGTCGGGTCGCGAAAAGCGCGGTACCCAGCGGTCATCGAAGCGCGAAACGAAGGAGATCCAAGGGGCACGACGAGCGCCGCGATGCTCACGAGGCCAACGCCTGCGAGCACCAATTTTCGTCGTCCCACGGACTTCATCGCGGCCATTGTTGGCTAAGTTTTGGCGCGTGGGAAGCGTTGCGTGCGCGATCTCGGTTTCGGTGATCGGGAAACCGTGGGCGTGCTGAACAAATGTGGCGACTGGCACGAAATACGTGTGCATCCATCGGCGTCGTTTCGTGCGACACTCTCCGAGTATGGAAGGGACGGTCGCGGCGCGAATTCAAGAGCTGGTGCAAGCAGGAGGCGGTGAGGCTGTCTTCGGCGTGCGTTTTTTTCCGCTCGTGGAACTCGACTCGGGAGCGCGCATTGGTCTCGATGCCGACGCGTGTTTCGCGATCACCTTGTCGGACTCGTTGTGCAAGTACGCGCCCGAGGAAGGGCACATGTTTCACGAAGCGCTCGAATGGAAGCGCAACAAGTTCGAGGAGACGCTCGAACAAGGCGCGAAGGTGCATGGCCTGCAACCGCTCGACGTTTCATTTTCGTTTCCGTTCGCAGGGATAGTTCGTGCGGTGCTCGAGAGGAACATGCATTATACGACGCGGCTCGGGCTGCAGTGGTTGCGCCCTTCGGAGTTGCGTGACGTGCAGGCGGAGATTCGCCGAATCGTAGAGGCTCGCGGGACGCCGACGTCACTGCGTGAGTTTGCGTCTCGGATGTTGGTCACCGAGTGACCGTTTCGCTGTTGGCATTGACCAATTCGTATTGTTTACCGAGGTAATGAAAGGTCCGTGATGACCGTCGAGACGAAGCAAGAGCCTGCGATCCCAGCGCTGATCACTGCGCAGGACGTGGAGGCAGAGATCCAGCGCTTGTTCATCACGCAGGCCGGGTCGGGGCTCGTCATTCGTGTTTATGGGGAGGAAGGCGGCGCGCGCGAGAATATCGATGCGTTTCGCGAGATGCTGAACTCGCTCCGGCTGTACGACTACGGCACGGGTGAAGTCGTCGTGGATGCTCCGAGTTCGGGCATGCTGACGCGAGCGCTCAACGTGTTGGCGCGTGAGCAGCATCAGAAGCGCATTCTCGATCGCGTGCTGACGACGTTCGGGCATCACCTCATCGATCCGCTCGCGACCATTTTGGACACGACGCCCGAAGGCACGATCATGAATCGCTTGACGCAGCTTCGGGAGATTTTCTTGGCGCAGATCGCGGAGATGAAGCTGACGCACGAGTCACAGGAAATGATTTCGCAGGATCTGCTGATGGCGCTCGACGATACGTATTTGCAGATGGTGGCGGGGCATGAAGAGCGAGTGCAGCGGCCGCGGGTGCGTAAGCTGGCGCAAGAGATTTTGCGTTTGGTTGGATCGACGTTTCACGCGGCGCTGAAGACTTGGCCAGAGCATGCGGAGAACATTGCGGTGCTCGTGTCGCGACGCATGAAAGGTCAAGTGCATTTGCGCGAAGTCCCGACATTGATTCGGGATCAGATTTGCGCGGCAATCGAAGACTTTTTGTGGCTCGAGACGGCTCATAAAATCGAGTTGGCGCTCGAGCCTCTCTTTGCCGAGCATACCGGACTGATGAATGGCCCCATGCCGTCGCTCGACCGATCGCTCTATGCCGAGTTCGCGCAGGCTTGTTGGGAAGTGATCGCTGATTATTCTTGATTTTCGGCTGTTGAAACAAGGAAAAGTGATTGCCTCGCGCTCGGGTTTGGCGCGGGCGGACGAGTTGGTCCGATTGGCGCCCTGACTCGGTAGATTCAGTAATGGAGCGGCACATCCCGTCATATTCCACTACGCTCCGCCTTCATGACCGCACGGATCCTCGACGGGAAAGTTTTAGCTCAAAAGGTGCGCGACGAAGTTCGTGCCGACGTTGCTCGCTTCGTCAGTGACTTCGGTCGCCCCCCGGGCCTGGATGTCGTGCTCGTCGGGGAAGACTCCGCGAGCGTTGTGTACACGCGAAACAAGGAAAAGGCATCGATTGAGGTGGGCATGCGCGGGCGGCTTCATCGTTTGCCCGCGGAAACCACTGAAACCGAACTGCTCGCTCGAGTCGCGGAGCTTTGCGCCGACGATACCGTGGACGGCATTCTCGTGCAGTTACCGCTGCCGAAACACATACGCGAATCACGCGTTATCGAAGCGATTAGCCCAGCCAAAGACGTGGACGGGTTTCATCCGATCAACGCGGGGCTGTTATCGACGGGCAAACCGACGCTCGTGCCGTGTACGCCAACGGGCTGTATGCGTCTGCTTGCGGAATCGGGCGTTTCGCTAGACGGTGCGCGGGCGGTCGTTGTTGGGCGGAGCAACATCGTGGGCAAGCCCATGGCGATGCTTTTGCTTGCGGCCAATGCGACGGTAACCATGGCGCATTCGCGAACGCGGGACTTGCCTGCAGTTTGTCGCGAGGCAGATGTGCTCGTCGTGGCCGTGGGGCGTGCGCGGATGGTGACTGGTGAATGGATCAAGCCGGGTGCGGTGGTGATCGACGTGGGAATGAATCGCGATGCGGAAGGCAAGTTGTGCGGGGATGTCGATACGGCGTCGGCCTCGGAGCGTGCGTCCTTCATTACTCCGGTGCCCGGTGGCGTTGGTCCGATGACGATTGCGTGTCTGCTTCAGAATACGGTTCGAGCCGCGCGGATCCGGAAGCAAAACGAAATGCAGATCCAGGCGTGACAATCTCTCGCCGCTGCTGGTGTTTTTAGGGCTAGCATGGCGCCCGCATGCACAGCGAGATGGTCAACTTCATTGCGGCCATCGGTAGAACATTGGTGCGTCCTGGGCCATCTCAGCAAACGCTCCAGCTTGTTACCGAGGTAATTGTCGAGCATCTCGACGCCGCATTGGCTCGCGTGTGGACGCTCGATGCCACGACCGACTCGCTCGAATTGCAAGCGACCGCAGGCCCTGCAACGCCTCCTCGTGACGCGCATGAGCGCATCGCCGTCGGAGATCGCGCGATCGGTCGCATCGCCAGCGAGATGCGTCCGCATGTGACGAGTTCCGTCGTGAACGATCCGCGCGTCGGTGATCGCTCGTGGATCATGCGTGAAGGGATCGCTTCATTCGGTGGATTTCCCCTCATCGTCGAGCGTCGCCTCGTAGGTGTCGTCGCCGTTTACTTGAGTCATCCGCTCACGGAAGAAATCCAGGCGGCGCTAGGGACGATCGCCGACCAGATTGCCTTGGCAATCGATTATCGACGGGCATTGGTCCAGCTCGATGCGGCTGGGCACGACGTCGTCACGGCCGACAAAAACAAGCTGCAGTTCTTGGCGAACATGAGCCACGAGATTCGTACTCCGCTCAATGCGATCGTCGGAGTGACGATGCTGTTGGTCGAGAGCACGCTGACCAAAGAACAGCGACAGTACGCGGATATCATTCGGATCAGTGGCGACGCCCTGCTCGGACTCATCAACGACATGCTCGACTTCTCCAAGATGGAGTCGGGTGACGTCGAGCTCGGGAATCAGGCTTTCGACCTGCATGCGTGCATGGAAGAAACGCTCGACTTGCTCGCTCCGCAAGCGAGCCGCAAACGCCTCGAACTGTCCTACGCGATCGATCACAAAACGCCGCGCCGCATCTACGGTGACGCCACGCGCCTGCGCCAGGTCGTGATGAACCTGCTCGCCAACGCGATCAAATTCACGCGTGCGGGAGACGTGAACGTCTCGATCACCACGCGTGCGCGTGAACAAGGGCTCGTCGAAATCCAGTTTGCGATTCGCGACTCTGGCATCGGTATCGCCCCCGAACGGCTCGAACAGATGTTCAATCCCTTCGGTCAGACGGACGCGGCGAGCACGCGCAAGTTTGGCGGGACGCACCTCGGTCTCGCCATCTGCAAGCGGCTTTGCGAGGTCATGAACGCGAGCATCGATGTCACCAGTGAGCTCGAAAAAGGCACCACGTTCACCGTCACACTGGTGGCTCGTGCTGCGCTGAGCGAGCCTCATCCGTACCTGCGCTCGGCACAACCGCATCTTGCGGGACGGCGTGTGCTCATCGTCGACGACAATGCCACGAGCCGTTCGATCGTGAGCGAGCAAGTCAAGTCGTGGGGCATGGTGCCGATCGAGGCTGTTTCGCCCTCGGATGCGTTGGCGCAAATGAGTGAAGCTGCGCCGTTCGATTTGGCACTCGTCGACATGAACATGCCCGAGATGACCGGGGCTGAGCTGGCGACTGTGCTGCAGACGAAAATTCCTGCGTCCACTTCCCTGCCCGTCGTGCTTTTGTCCCCGCTTTTCGACAAGGGTCCGATCGACATTGGCAAGAGCGCAACGTCCGTGGTCACCAAGCCCATCAAGCCGTCGCAGCTCTACAATTCGGTGCTCGAAGCGCTCTCCGTTTCGTCGCCACGATCGTCGTCGCGTTCGTCGCGGATTTCGTCTCCAGCGACGATCGCCCCCATCGCCAATCGCATTCCGCTGCGGATTCTGCTCGCCGAGGACTACATCATCAATCAGCAGGTCGCGCTGCTCATGCTCGAGCGTCTCGGCTATCGCTGCGACATCGCCTCGAACGGAGTCGAAGCGCTTGCAGCGTTGCGACGTGGTCATCACGACGTGGTGCTGATGGATGTGCAGATGCCAGAGATGGACGGCTTCGAAGCGACTCGGGCCATTTGGCAAGAGTGGGAGCCTGACGATCGGCCTTTCATCATCGCGATGACGGCCAATGCGATGCCTGGGGATCGCGATCGTTGTCTTACCGCCGGCATGGATCACTACTTGTCGAAACCGGTTCGTGTGGACGAACTGCGCATGGCGCTCGAGGTGGCTGCGTCGCGTTTGGCTGGACGACGAAACTTCGCGCCATCACAGCCTTTCGAAGTCTTCGATCCCGGGCCGATCGAGCAACTGCGTCAGCTTGGCGCCCTCGGCGACGATGCGATCGCCAATGAAATCGTGCAGTCGTTCTGCATCGATACGCCTGGTCGAATGGCGACGTTACGCCGAGCGCTCGAAGCGAACGATCTGAAGCAGGTCGAGCTGATTGCGCATTCGCTCAAGAGCGGAAGCGGCACCGTAGGTGCTCGGCAGTTGGCGACGTTGTTTACAGCCATCGAGGACAAGGCTGAGGCGGGCGATCACCGAGGTGTGATGGGGCTAGCCCGAGACCTCGAGCGCACCTTCAACGATGCTCGTGCAGCTCGTGATTTTGTAGAATGGGTAAAAATGCACTTTGCAAAAATAGCCGAAGAGGCGGAATCTACTTCTACAATCGCTCGTTTGCAATACATAGACCCTTATTTGTCCAATAAATTTGCCTTTTTGCGTTTCAATTATTCAACTGGCGATGCCGCAGGACAAAATATGGTGGGGCGTGCTACTTTCGCTGCAT
>CAZETM010000473.1:0-7526 GCA_964514885.1 uncultured Polyangium sp.
GACTTCGCCCGGATCAAACGCGGCACCGGGGGTCGTGACGACGGATGTTGGAGCTCCAATCAATGTGCACGAACTGTCTCTACGCGACGCGCATGTGCTGCGTGCGCTCTTCACGTTTGCAGGCCTCGTCCCCGAAGAACCGGCCGAGCTGTCGTGCATGAACTGCGGCAAACCTTTTCGAGTCGCTCCGTCGACGCTGCTCGAAGTAGGACCGTTTGCCGACCTCGAGCTTGGCGATCCCGACATCGATGCACCGTTCAAGCACGACAAACCTCATCAGATTCCACGAGTTTTCGTGGGCAAAGAACGAGCGCGCACGGTACGCATCGCGCCTCGTACGGTGCAGGAAGCTCGGCCGTTGTGGCAGGTCGAAGGCTCGGCATCGTTTCGTTTCACGCCCGCCATCGTCACATCGATGGGCATCACGGCACTGGGACGTGAACGACGTGTTTCGGCGATCGCAGAAGCGCTGACGAAAGCATCACCCAACGCGTATCAAGCCATCGCCGATCTGCTCTACGACGCACACTACTCGCGCAGACTCGTGGGCGCGTATCGCTGCGCGGAGTGTGGCGGCCGAAATGATCTGGATGTGCCGTGGATTCGCGAAATCCCATACGACGTCGCTCGAGGACGCAGAGGACGTAAAAGACGAGATGCCTTTCCCGACCTCGACACGTTCGAGAAAATGGTCGAGCAGTCAGCCGAGCGCATCTATCGCAAGCGACGTGTGCGCAACATCGATCTCATCGTCGATGACGGCGTGCCAGCTTGTGACGATGGCGGAGAACCGATGCTGGGTTGTTACACGCCCGGCTCGAGCGAAGGAGAATTCGACATCGCTCGCGGGCCTGAAATTCGCATCTATTACCGCTCGTTCAAGACAGAGCACCGACTCGATCCATCGTTCGATGTTGCTGCCGAGATCGAAGAAACGATCGATCACGAAGTCACGCATCACGTGCACTTCTTGTCGGGCGAAGATCCACTCGATGACGAAGAGCGTGCGGAGATCGAGCGAGAGGCCGTCCAACGTGTAGGAAAATCCGAAGCCGTGCGCCGAGCGAGAAAAGGTTTTGTTAGCGACTTGGTGGGTTTTCTACGCACGACCTGGCCGCTCTGGGCCTTGGCGTTTTTCACGACGTGGCTCACCTTTTGCCGCTGAAGACACAGGCAATCGCAACGCAGCTTGACCGCGCAGAAAGCGCGACGAGAATGCTCGCGACATGCGCACCCATCCGCTCCAGCGCGCCGTGATCGCCACCTTCGTCGCGATCATCGCCGGCACGGTTTGTCACTCCGTCGTCTTCGCCGATGCAAGCGCACCGAGTGACGACGCGTCGTCGTACGTGGCCAAAGTTGGCGGGCGAGTGATCACCATCTCGGACATCGAGCGAAAGATCGCTTCGGTTCCGCTCTTTCAACTTCGGTACTTCGGTAAGACGCGCGAGGAGATTCGTCGTCGGTTCGTCGAAGAAACCGTGGTGAAAGACGAGCTGTACGTGCAAGGCGCCGAGGCCGAAAAGCTGACTGACGTGCCTGAAGTGCAAGAGCGCATTCGAGCTGTTTTGCGCTCTGCCGTGATCAACAAGATCAGCGCCGAAGCTGCCGCGGCAGGACCCATCACCGACGAAGACGTGCGTGCGTATTACGAGAAGAACAGCAGCACGTACCACGCACCTGCGCGCATCGTGCTCTGGCGCATCGTCGTGGGCAGCAAAGAAGAAGCCGCGAAGGTCATCGAGCAGGCCAAAACTGATTTGACCCCCAAGAAGTGGAACGAGATCGCGCGCGAGAAGTCGCTCGACAAAACTACGAACATGCGCGGCGGAAACCTAGGGTTCGTTGAGCCAAACGGCAATACGAGCGACCCGAACTTGAAGGTCGATCCGGCTCTCGTCACGGCGGCAGAAAAAGTGAAAGACGGCGAGCTGGTGCCCGAGCCTGTCGCGGATGATTCGAAGTGGTCGGTCGTGTGGCGTCGTCAAAGCATGAAGGCCGTTGATCGACCGCTCGAGTTCGAAGGGCCTCAGATTCGACTCATCTTGATGCGCGAGCGCACGGACAAACGCATCGGGGAAGCCGTCGGCGAGCTGCGTAAGAAACACGTCACGGACACGCATCCGGAGCTGCTCGAGCTGCTTTCGGTGAGTGGAATGGGTGAGGTTTCACCGGTCAAACGGCCGGGAACGTTGCCCTCAGCGCGACGTCCAGCCGCAGGCTCTCCGGTTCCGAAAGAGACGCCGGGCGGCAATCGCTAAAGCTCTCTCACCCCTCTCCGCGCAGCGACGAAGTCGCGAAGTTGGAGAGGGGCCGGGGTGAGGCGAGAACAGATCAAGCCAGCGCAATCGCAGCGAGCACGCCGAACGCCGAGACGATGCCGATGACGATCGCAGCCTTGGAGCCCTTGCGATGCGCGCGCGTGACGTCTTCCTCGGGCAAACCGTACACGCCCGAAAGAAGTGCGCGTGAAGCTTTGCCCGGTGCCGTCATCGACAAACCGAGCACTTGGCTCGCGGCCTTCATCCCCCGGGAAAACAGGATCCAAATGGCTCCGAGCGGCCCGGTCATGAGATCCCAACCGCATGCATACAAGCCGTAACGAATCGCCCTACGGCGTTGCTGACGGCCACCAACTTTTTGCGCGGCCGAATCGAGCGCTGCGCCATGCGTCGCGTGCGCGATGACCATCCACAACGCGAGCACGGGTACGCCAATGAAAAACCACTGCAACGCCCGCGAGCGCAGCGACGGATCGGAGATGACTTGCATCGCGAGGTTCGGAAGCGCGAGCGCTGCAACAGGCAAAAGCATCGCGACCATCGAGCCGACAGCGAGCAATTCGCAAACGATCGCAAAACGCATCGCGGGTGGCAGCGGACCGTCGGGTATGGCCCCGAAAAACGCCTCCGCTCCTTGCGTCGTTGCCAACGCCGTCGACCACATCCGCGACCATGCGCTCGCTCCGGGACGTTCCCACGGCACGATCGCCATCACGCCAGACGTGTCTTCCTCGGCAGGCGTGCAGCCAGCGCAATCCGATTGCCCACAGATCGCGCACAAAACCGCAGCCGGCACGTCGAATGCGTCTCCATCGCTCAAGTCGATGGGAAGGCGCTCCGCCTGAAGCGGTCTCTTGGCCATGGCGCACCCTCGTGACGGACCCCGCGCCACGCGAAGCAAACCGCCACAGAAGACTCTACGTAACTTTGATGCTGGTGTCGACCCTGAGACCCCCGGCAAGGTCAAGCAACGTCAGTGCAACGTCTCGTGACCACGTCGAGTTCGAGACGTCGGCAAGTCCGCTACTGAGCCACCAAAGCGGATCGCGAATGCAAGCGCACACAGGCCAAGCACAAGCGTCGCATGAAGACCGTAAGACCACTCGAAACGCACCGGCCGAAAGCGTGAGCTTTCCGGCACCACCACGAGGCGCACGATCGCCGTCGTCACCACGATCATCGCCATCAGACCCACCGCAAAACGTGCACCACGCATCGCATGAATCGATCGTCGTGAAAGCACGAGTGGTACCATGACAAACCACGATACGAACGGTGCCCACATCCACGACAGGCGTTGAGCGAATCCGAGCCCCGAAAATTCACGCAGCTCCGGCGCCGTCTCGCGCATCCACGGCAAGAAGAACGCCGCGATGCCGAGCAGTGCAATCACCACGAGCGCCCCGCGCCCTCGCCCCAAGAACAGCCACGAAACCCGCTCCATCTCGGGCGGGATCTCTTCGAACGGATCATCGTCATCGAGGCTTGCAGCCGTCGGCGGAAGCTTGGCGATGTCTTCGAGCACCAACCCGCATTCGGGACACGCACGAGCTTCTCCGCGCTCGAACATCTGACGGCAAAAAGGACAAGCGATGAGCCTATTCATCGACGAAGCGCGAGTTTAACAAGGGGCGGGTTCTCATCACCAAGCGGACCTTTTACATACTCACCCACGAGGAGATCGACATGTCGAATCGCGAAAAATTGTCTGACGAAAAAATCGCCGACTTCATCGCCACACATCCAGGATGGCAACGCCAAGACGAAACGCTCCATCGCTCGTTCAAGTTTGCCGACTATTCCTCGGCAGTCGCGTTCGTCGTGCGCGTGTCCTTGGCCGCCGAAAAGCGTGATCATCACCCCGACATGCTGCTGGGATGGGGACGTGCCGAGGTCACTTGGTCGACACATGATGCGGCAGGTATCACTGCACTCGATACGTCGATGGCCGAGGTCACCGACAAACTCTACGGAACCTCGTGAGCAGTTCGCGCTCGACAACATTCATGCAGTCACAGCAACAAGCACTCATCAATCGGCTCGGTTTGTCCGGCCAACTCGATCACCTCGACGAGGCACTCACGCATCCGAGCTTCTCCAACGAGCAACGCAAGGAGCCGTGTAGTGACAACCAACGCCTCGAGTTCCTTGGGGACTCGGTGCTGGGCTTGTGCGTGACCGAAACGCTGATGATGCGGTTTCCAAGCGCTGACGAAGGCGAGCTTTCACGCCTGCGTGCGGCGCTCGTGAATGCAGAAGCGCTCTCGTCCTGGGCTCGCTCGGTGGAGCTTGGAGCAGCGTTACGCATGGGCCGAGGAGCGCTCGCGACCGGAGAACACGAGCGGATCAACGTGCTCGCTGATGCAGCGGAAGCCGTGCTCGGAGCGATCTATCTCGATCGAGGTCTCGAAGAAGCGCGGCGCATCGCGCACGTGATCATTGAAGAACCGTTGGCGCAATTGTCTGAATCGTCAACGGCGGTGCGTGATCCGAAGAGCACGTTGCAAGAGCGCGTGCAGGCTGCAGGAGGCGTGTCTCCGCGTTACCGCACGGTGCGTATCGAAGGTCCTGCGCACGAGCGAGAATTCTTCGTGGTCGTAGAAATCGGAAACGAAGTGCTGGCCGAAGGTCATGGTCGATCGAAGAAGCTGGCCGAGATCGATGCAGCACGCGCAGCGCTGCTGAATCCATGGAGCCCTGACGCTTCACGCACAGCTCCGTTATCCTCGACCGACGAAATGATCGATCCGCCAAAGGACATCGAAGCGTCCTGACAAACTCGATGCTTTGAAGCTTCCGTGGGGGACAAACCGGACAAACCGGACAAACCAGGGAAGATGTGACGGTTCAGAGCACGATGCCGAAGTCGAAGGCCATCGTGTATTGCTTCGGAACGCCCTCGAACTTGTTCGCGGTGTTTCCGGCAGCATCGATGTACTGCGCGTCTTCGTTGTCCTTGTTGGCTTCCGCTGCATCGATCGCATCGGTCACGAAATGCGCGCCGAAGCGCACCATCTGGAAGCGGAACTGAAGACCCGCTGCGATGCGATGGCGCATCAAACGCACGGCATCGAAGACGATGGTGTTGTTGAAGTCCGCGCTCGTGCCGCTGCCACAAACCGGCTGGCCATCGAAAGGCGCGGCTGCACCCGGCGTAGCCGGCGTGTTGCTGCCTTGGTAGCCGCAGTAGTTGAGCGCATCGGTGTTGGGCGTGAGGTCGATGAGGCCCGAGTCACCGAAGGTGTAAATCCACGAGTAGCCCGCGTACGGCGTGACGACGACCGCGCCTCCGATCGGAATGGGCTTGGAGAGCATCGCATCGGCACCGGCCACCGTGAGTTGGAACTCGGGGTTGCCAGTGATTGTCGTGATGGACCCACCGACAGTCAGATCAGGAAAAATGGCGGGCCAACCCGTGCGAAAACCTTCGAGGAGCGAGACGCGAACGTCGGCACCGAGAAGGCCGATGTTCGAGTTGCCCATGAAGCCGATCTTCGTACCAAGCTCGACGCCGAGCAGGCCGAGCGGCAACGCGAGCGGAGCGAATCCGTAACGCGTCTTCATCGCGTAGACCTGAACGAAGTCGTCAGGCCCCGTGTTGAGCGTCGAGAAGAGCTTGTTGTTCGGGTCTTGTTTGCCCTGCGTACCGAACTTCCAGTAGTCGGCATCGGACGAGATTTTCGTGAACGCACCTTCGAAGGCGAGATCGAATCCGCCGTAACCGGTGGTGCGCGCAGGATGCATCGCCGTCGGTGCAAGCGCGTAACCCCACTCGGAAATCAACTTCGCGAAGGCGAGATCGTCTGTCCTGCAAGGATTGTAGCCAGACGTCGGGTTATAGTAGAGCCCGCCGTCTGCCCCCGACGTGCGACACCCTTCGCCGCCTATCGCCACCAAGCGCGCCAGCGCAGGGTCCATCGTGTCTGCTTTCGCTTCGCGAGGCACCGCTACTGCGGCAACAAGCGCAACGGCCGCCGTGATCCACCCGATTCGACGCATACAGGATCTCCGAACGTCGAGGCTACGGCCTGGATCGCGCACTCGTCAAGTCAATCCCCGTCCCGTTCGCGGAATGAAACCCTATGAGCATCGAAACCCGATCACTCAGGGCTCTTTCTCGCCTTGCACACTGGACTTGGCCCACCTCGCAAGCTTATGTCGAGGCCCCGTGGCCAAAGACCAGCGTCCTCGCCTTCGTTCGAGCCCGCTCGACAAGCCTCTGCATGTGGTGCTCGTCGAGCCTGAGATTCCGCAGAACACCGGCAACATCGCGCGGCTGACTGCAGCGACGAAAAGCCGATTGCACCTCGTGGGAAAACTCGGTTTCCGCATCGATGAACAGTCGGTACGTCGAGCCGGCGTGGACTATTGGCATCTCGTCGATCTCGAAACGCATCCCGACTTCGATCACTTCACGAATTCGTGGCCCGCAGCGCGCTTGCATCTGTTCAGCGCGATCGCCACGAAGAGTTATCTCGATGCAGACATCCGCCCTGGCGATGCGATGGTGTTCGGCAAAGAAAGCACGGGGCTCGATGAAGCTTTGCTCGAACGATTCCCGGACGACGTGTACGGGATCCCGACACTCGGACCGGTGCGATCACTCAACCTCGCCAACGCGGCATCGATCGTCCTGTTCGAAGCGCTGCGAAAAATGGGCGCGTTGAGCAACACGCATCAGGGCTAGCCACGATGCTTTACGCTGTGAGTTCTCGATGATCGCCATCCAGCGCGTGCTCGCCATCTTGGGCTTGTTGACGGTCGTCACGTTTGGAACGACGGGGTGCAATCGGCGCCCAGTGAACGCGACGCCCGAAGGTGCCGTGCGCGAGCTCATCGATCGCATGCGCTTGGTCAGCGGCGATCCGGTGGCAGCAAAAGCCGCGTTCGTGCTGTTGTCGAAACGCACCAAGCAGAACCTTGCTGAACGAGCGCAACGGTACAGCGCAGCGAGCGGCAAGACGATCGCGCCGGAGGCGATGATCGTTCCGTCGCGGTTCATGGTTCGCTTTGAGCCCCAACGAATGTCGGCATCGGTCTCGGGGACGCATGCGCTGGTGGAGCTGGTGGGCCTATCCCCCGACGATCGAGCCAAAGTGAACTGCGTGTACGAGGACGACGGGTGGCGAGTGGACTTGGCCTTGCCGCCGCTGCCAGCGGTGCAGGTGCGGCCGGGGAACACGCTCTAACAGCCCGTTGATTTATCTGCTCGCACCCGAAATCGTCGGTCGACATCGCTCGAAA
>CAZETM010000474.1:0-7520 GCA_964514885.1 uncultured Polyangium sp.
GAATGAATTGGGTTTGAATCCGCGCGGCCTTTTCTCGAAGCGCGGAATCGACCCCAGGGAGGCTCTTGATAGCCTCGGTCAATAGCCAAAGGGCATTACCGAAGCCATCGTGTCTGTCGTCGGCCGTGCTCAAATCTCGAGCCAACGGGCGATTGCCTTTGAGATTGAGCGGCAATAGTCCGCGAATTTGATCCAGCTCGGCACCATAAACGACGTAAGATGCCGTAGCTTTGAAGAGGTCCAATCGACCCGGATCCGAGAAGAGGTTATCAAGGCCGACGCGAAGGTCTGCCGCTGTGAGGGATTGTATCATCGCAAAACACGATAAACGAGCGGACGGAAGGGTATCAACCACAAAGGCACCGAGGTTAGCGTCGGAATCTTGCTTGGCATGGGGGCGGGGATGAGGCGTTGAGATTGGAGCGTCTGAAATGCTGAACACCTAGACCAGTCGCTCGCGTCACGGTTGATGCTTCGCCGTGGTCACCGACCAGCCGTTTGCGTCAGGCGTGATACTTCGCCGTGGTCCGGGAGCAGCCGTTTGCGTCACGCTCGACGCTTCGTGGTGGTCCGGGAGCAGCCGTTTGCGTCAGGCGTGATACTTCGCCGTGGTCCGGGACCAGCCACTCGCGTCAAGCTCGACGCTTCGCCGTGGTCCGGGAGCAGCCGTTTCGGCAAGGCGCGATACTTCGCCGTGGTCATGGACCAGCCGTTTCCGTCAGGCGCGATACTTCGTCGTGGTCGCGGACCCGACGAAGTGCGTGCCGCGTGGCACCAAGCGTGGCTCAATTAAGATCTGCCGCGCAACGCCCGCGAATACGCTGCACGGCGACCGCTTTCTTCACGTGACTTTGCCGGCGACGCGGCGTATATCGCGCCAACTGACTTCCGAAATTCGCCGACGATGTCCTCGAAGCTTGCACGTTTGCTCTGTTGCGCCGGTGTTCTCACGGCGTGCGCGCGTGTGCCGACCTACGCGCCTCCGGACGCTCGCGTCTACCGTGGTCCGGCGCATGAGCATTGACTCGGTCCCATTGCAGATCTTCCCGCCGAGTGCGCGCCGCATGATCCTTGTCCCCCCGATTTCTTGCGCGCCATCGCGACCGCGGCACGTATGTCGCTCGATTTCCAAGGTTATCCCATTGTCGATAGTGAACTTTTGAATGCCGAGAGCCGGCGCCGCACGGTGAAAACGCTCCAGCACGAGGGTGACCCCGAGCCGAAGGTCGTCGAAGAGACGAGCACTGGTAAGGACTTCCAAGAACTCTCGACCGACGAGCAGCGGGAATTGTTCAATTCGATCGGTGTGCTTTCGGTGCTTCGCGCATCGGTGGATATGGGTTCGCAGGGGTCGAATGTGCTTCGCCCTCTGTTTGGCCCCTTGACCGTCGAATTCACCCTGAGCCGTCTCTCCGACGACGCAATGGTTTGGCGCACGCGTTGTACGGTTCATACTGGCAACAGCAATACGCGTGAAACGGCGCTCGAGACGGCGGCGCGTTGCGCCCTCGATGCGGAGGCGCAATTCTGATGCGTGCGGTTTTCCTACTCCTCTGCGTTCTCGCAGCAGCCTGCACGTCTGCCGAGCTTCCAGCGCCAGTCCTTTACGTGAAGAATGGCCCGGCGGCCGAGCGATCGATTCGACGCATTGTCGCTTTGCCCGCCACGTGTGCGGCGGTTGCCATCGATTACACGGATGCCGATCCTGAACGGAAAGGCAATGGACCGTATGCGCGTTGTCCGACGGAAGGCTTGGCGGCCATCGATCAAGCCATTCGCGGGACGCTCGATTTTCAGGGGTATCAGGTCATCGATTCGGAACAGGTGAATCGGGAGACCGGCCTTCGTCAAGTAATTCAGTCGCGCAATCGGTTTCGAACTACCAGCACAACCACGGACGTCTCCAGGTCTCTGTTTGCGGACGCGACGCCGAACGAACAGCGCGAGATTCTGCGCGCACTTGGTGCCGATGGAGTAATCGAGACGCGGGTGTACCTGGGGGCCACGATTGGCATGAGCCGTCGACGGCCTTTGACGGTTCAGGTCGGTTTGCGCACGGCCGAGGATGAATTGATGGTATGGGTGCGTCGTTGCGAACTCGAAGCGTTTGCTCTGAACGAGAAGGCGGAGATCGAAAAGGCTGCACGTTGCGCGATCGAGAGGGAGCGATGAGGCTGGCCGCCATTGCGTCGCTCGCGCTCTGCTGCTCGGGATGCTCCCTGGGGTGGGGCAGCGCATTCGTCGGCGAATGGCGCGGCCGCAAAGAAATCGATTATCGCGCGTGCCTCGAGGACGAGCGAGGCCGGTGCCTGGAAAAGCGCGAGAAAACAAAATTCATCCCCGAGCGATCCTTCGTTGGCGTGGCGCATTCTCTTCCCGGCGCGATGGGCGCGTCGTGGGTGACGCACAAGGGTGTCACGCAGCCGAAATTCCGTATGGAATCGACGCTGGAAGTGTTGAAGGGACGCGGACCGCTCGCGTTTGGCGTGCGTTTGGGTGCGGCGCTCGATATGGACGATAAGATCGCCGTGATGATTCCGGTGACGCTGCACGGCCATTACGCATTGACCGACCAGTTCAACATTTATGGCGGCAGCGGGTGGGTTCCTTTTGCGCAGCACGATGGCGAACGCTCGTTTGTCGGTGCGCGCGGGCTGGTGGGGTTTCGGTGGTCTTTTGCGAACGTTTTTCGACAGACATTTTGGTTGCTCGGTGTCGAAGCGAATACGACGTGGGTCCACTTCGACAAACCCTATCTATCCACGGGCTCGACCGGTTACGTGGGAGCATTCTTCTGATTCGGAGCGTAAGACGATGAACACCCCCAAAGCATTTGTTATTGCAACGTTTGCCATTGCCGCTTGCGGCCCGGCGCTGCCGAGCACCGTGACGCTGGTGCCGGAGGTCAATCATGGCCCTGCCGTGCAGGCAAAACCCAAAAATGTTCTTTCATTGACTTCGACGTGCGGAGCGCTCGACGCGCGTTGCACCGATGAATACCGCGGCGTGGTCGATAACATCGTACGCGGCAGTTTGGAGTTTGCCGGGTATTCGATAACCGAAAGCGAGTCGCTCAGGCTCGCCACGCGCCAGCGCACGGAGGAGCAAACATCGGTCACGACCACTGCGACATCGAGTTCCAAGGGGACGGAGCTGCTTCACCCGCTGGTCCTTTTGCCACCCATTGCCGCTGTGGAATCGTCGGCGAGCAGCGCTTCGGTGACGCAGACCGACACGTCGTTCATCGTGCTGACCGGTTCCAATTTCGAGGATCTGTCGGTCGACGATCGGCGTGAGGTCATTGAGAAATCGGGGACCGACGCGGTGTTGTCGGTGCGTATCGTCATCGGCGGCAATGTCGGCGTATGGGAGGCGAGCCAGGACATTGAGGTTGCGGTGAAGCTCAGCGTGAAAAAGGACGATGAAATGGTGTGGGCGGCGCGTTGCAAGGCGAATTCGCGTGATGTGGCGACCGTACGAGCGGCGCTCGAAAGTGCCACGCGATGCGCGATGAACGGAGCGCTCGCGAAGTAATACGCGAAAGCTGGTCGAGATCGCCGCGCGTTTCCGGAGCGAAGTCGATGCGATCGAAGATCGGATCGAGGGGGCCAAGGAAGAGTTCTTGTCCATCCCCGACGACGTGCGCCGCGTTTGGTTAGGCCGCCATTCGTGACGCGGGGCGACGTCGATGCGTCATCAGCAAAAGTTGGTGGGTTGTTTTCCTTTACGCGCAAGCTTTCCCTCGCACACTCGGGAAAACTTTGTCTTGCGGGAGAAACTTGACGGTGCTACGGCTCGTCGTGACGAACCTGGACGAGACAAACGAGGCGTCTTTCAGGTTGGTCGGGACAAAGGGTCTGTCAGGGAATTGGCAATCCGTGACGTACCAGGGCAAATGCGGCAATTCGTTCGAGGAGCATGACCGATGAGCTTCAATCCGATGGATGGTGGCGGACCGAAGGTTCCAAATCTCGAAGCGCAGGCTTCGGTCAAGTTGCCCGAGGTGCCGAAGAACATACCAGGCATTGGAGGGGCCTCGGTCGGAGGCATCGCGAGCAGCCCGGGAGTTGGAGCGGCTGTTGCCGGCTTAGCAAGCGGTGCGGTTGCAAGCGTTGTCGGGAACATCGTGGACAACGCGGTGACCGGAGCGGTCACGAAGGTGGCGGGAGGGTTTGTCGGAGGAATCGCTGGAGCCGTTTCGGGTGGAAGTGTGCCGGCTGCGCTGGGCGGGGTATCGAAGAAGATCGAAGCAGTCGCCGAGATGCCTGTCTTCGACGAGATCGCCGTCACCGCAGCAGACCCGAAGAAACTCGTCAAGGGCGCCGTGGCGAAAGTGGAAGGCGCGGTCGCGAAGTTCGTCGGGGGAATCGCCCGTAAGCTTGGCCAGAAAAACTTCGACGTGAAGGTCGGCTCCGGGGACAAACTCGACGTGCGTCACTTCTCCATTCGCGAGCGTTTGTCAACCTTATTTCAAGTGGATCTGGTGGTGGTATCGGACAACCCGAGCATCAACTTCGACGACGTCGTGGGACAACCGGCAAAGTTTTCGATGTCCGCAGGGCTGCACGACAAGTCTTGGTCGGGAGTTTGCAACCATTTTGAACAAGTGCGCGTCGAGCCTACGGGTGTGTCGACGTATCATTTCTCGATCGTTCCGACGTTGTGGCTGCTGACCCAGCGGAAAAACCATCGGATGTTCCAGCAGATCTCCGAGCCGGACATCGTGCAGAAGGTCCTCGAGGAGTGGGGAATCGAGCCCAACGTACGTATCGACAAAGGCGCCTATAAGAAACGCAAGTACCGCGTGCAATACGCCGAGAGTGATTTCGCGTTCATCTGTCGGATGCTCGAAGATGCTGGGATTTCGTTCTACTTCGAGGAAGAAGGCGAAGAAACCAAGCTCGTTCTGTCCGACGCTCCGCAGTCTAATGAAAAGCGGGCTGAAAGCTTGATGTTCATGGACGACACGAGCATGAAAAATGACATCCACTCGGAGTTTGTCACGGCCGTGCGGATGGGGCAGCGAGTTCGTCCAGGCAAATACACGATGCGGGACCATGATTACCGCAAGCCACCCACGTACAAGCTGCTTTCGTCGGCTGCGAAAGGGCAACCGGTCGAAGAGAAGCTCGAGCGATTTCAATATGTGCCGGGAGCTTTTCTATTTGGCGCGGATTCGGGCGAAGCGACCCCGAGCGCCGATGACAAGGGGAAGGCTCGGACGGATGAAAAAGAAGGGGCGACGCTCGCTCAAAAGCGCCTCGATGCGCAGCGCGGTAGCGCGCGGGTGGCGATGTTCGAGACCAATGCCCACGATCTTGCACCGGGTGTGATCTTGAGCATGAGCGGGCATCCTCATGCTGCGCTGGCGGATGACAAGGCGCTGCTTGTGGTGGAGTCTTCGCTGAGCGGGGCCAAGGAAGGCGAATGGTCACACCATTGCGAAGTTCGCGGAGCGGACGTTCCTTTCCGTCCTGAGCTGGTGACTTTACGACCCAAAGTAAACGGGGTGGAGAGTGCGACAGTGGTCGGACCTGCCGGTGAAGAGATTCATACGGACGAATTCGGCCGTGTGCGAGTTCATTTTCATTGGGATCGCGAAAGCAAGATGGACGATAACAGCTCGTGTTGGATCCACGTGAGTCAGCCGTGGGGCGGCGCGGGTTATGGCGCGACAAACTTGCCGCGAGTTGGGCAAGAGGTATTGGTCGACTTTTTGGGTGGCGACCCGGACAGGCCCGTCATTGTGGGGCGCGTGTACACGAATCTTCAAAAAACGCCGTACAAGCTGCCGGACAACAAGACGCAGAGCGGGTGGAAGAGCAATTCGACGGGCGGGGGAGGCGGCTACAACGAGCTCATGTTCGAGGATGCCAAGGGCAAAGAGCTGGTGAACATGCAGGCTGAAAAGGACTTGACGAAGCTGGTCAAGAACGATGAAAGCGTGACCATTGGCCATGACCGAACGAAGACGGTTGGTCACGACGATACGCTCACGGTGGGTAATGATCGCACGCGGGTCGTGGGGAACAATGAAACGGTCACGATTGGCGTGAATCAGACGTTCACGGTGGGTGGCAATCACACGACGACGGTGAGCGGCGACCAGAAGAACACCGTGACGGGCAGCCAATTCAACACGGTAAAAGGCGAGCCGAAAGAGGGTGCATTTTGTGGAAGCCACACGGATGTGACTGGCGACTTCAAGATGACGGCGTCGAAGACGGCATTCATAAGTGCGCCGAACGAGATCAAGCTTGTATGCAAGGGCAGTTCGATTACGCTGACGCCCGACACGATTACGATTGAAGCGGGTGGCAAGGCAAAGATCGTGTTGAACACGGAGGCGTTGATGGAGGCCGCGGGTGGGGCGTTCGTCAAGCTCAACGCGGACGCGCTGGCGCAATCAAAGAAAGGCAGCCAAGTGAAACTCGACGCGGACGCGGTGATTGCGGCGAGCACCGGTGGGTATGCGAAGTGTACCGTCGACATCCTTTGTTCGGGCGCAAAAGCCACGATTGGATCGACTGCCGGTGGTTACGGGGAGTTTACGGCCAATGCCGACGTCGTTGGCACCAACGCGAGCCTTTCTGGGACGGCGAAGGCTGCGGTCGCGGGCGCAGCGGTGAATGTATCTGCGTCGGGGACGAACGAGATTACGGGGAGCGTGGTGAAGATTAATTGATCCTCACGCGCTTTGCTTAATCTGCCTCTGGTACGGCCATGGCCCCTTCAGCATCTTCGGGTCGGTGCACATTTTCTCAATGAGTTCCTTCTTCATCCCAATGACGTTTGCCGCATCGAGTTTGGCGCACGCCAGCACCGCGCAGATTCCGTCGACGATGAACTCGGAAGCCATACGTAGACTGTCAAAACCTTGCACGATGACGTCGAAAGCAAGGAACAAGGTGTATTCGACATCTTTCGCTTTTTTGAACACCGTTGGCCCCTTGATGAGGCTCTCCGTAAGTCCAGTCCGTGCACTAATCCGTATCCCTAAGCTATAGTCATCACCGAACGCTTTGGTGAACGCACCCGTTGAAGACACAAGAGTAGAAAGTTCCTCGCCCAACCAGACTTGCATGATATGCGAGTATGGGAAGTTCGCTCCTGCCTCTACATAGATCTGGCCGACATAAATCTTCATGGCTTGAAACTCTTCTCGTTCCCTTTCGGAACCTTTCCGGTGGATTCATAATGAGCTCGAAGTTGAGCCGTTTCAACGGATTTCGCTTGCGCTGTCGTCACACTACCAAGGGGCGTGGTAACCGTTGGAGTGACATTGCCTTTTCCGAATTTCTTTTCTAGTATCCTCTGCTGTTGATGGACCCGGGTCGGAAGGCCTGATGACTTGGTGATACGATTCAAATCGGCCTTCCCAATCTTGTATAAGATGTCGTTGACTTCAATTTCGTAAATCCCGAACTCCGAGACAGCTGTGTCACTGTTGAGGTGGACCTTGTCATTGGTAGCGTTCGTCCCCTCCTTCCCGTCATTCTCCTGCCCACTATCCTTATTCC
>CAZETM010000475.1:0-7520 GCA_964514885.1 uncultured Polyangium sp.
GCGCCAGCGTCGCCAATGCCAAATACGCTCGAACGCGCAGCAAAATGCCCGCCAAGACACCCATCAAACACACCAGGCCAAATATCACCGAATACGTCGGATCCTCGGCGGCCCCAAGGCGCAACGCCAGCTTGAGCCCCGACGGCACGTACAACAGCACTCCGCCGAGCACCCTGAGCGCCGATCGCGCACCAGGATCCAGCTTCGACGCGAAGATTTGCGCCAATGCCATGACGAGCAATCCGAGCGGACCGACGTAAATCTCGAGCCCCTCGAGGCCCTGCGCCAAGGCAAACACCAAAAGCGCTAGATTACCCGCGAGTGCCGCCAGTGATCCAAATATTCGACTACGCTCGGCAATCGCAATCGTTCCATAAAGAACGCTCGATCCAAAGGCGAACAACGCGGTCGCATTCGCCAGGTCGTCCATGGTGAAAAGCGCCACGAGAAGTGGCAATACCACGAGAAATCGGCGCGTCGCATTCGCCACGGTCGTCAGTTTGCGCCTTCGAGCCACCACCGCAACGCCGAGCAACGTGAATCCATACGCCAGCCCCAGCAGCGCGTCGAGCTCGGGACGTATGCTCATCGATTGCGTGACGAATGCATACAGCGCCACGACGAGTGATTGCGCAAGATACACGTGCCGAGCCGTCCCAAAACGAGCAATCGAATCAATCGATACGATGAGCGGCAACGCAAGCGCTACGAGGCCCCATTTCGCCGGTGATACACCTCCGAACTCGGGCCCCGTCACGAACAGCATCATGATCCCAACGCCCACGATCAGGCTGAGATCTCGCCCAACGACGGTTCCTTGTCGCGCCATTTCATGATTACGCCACCGAAGCACGATCGCCGCCACGTGAGCAACCACCACGACCATTGCAATCAGCCCACCCGTCAATGGACCGTCGCGAGTTATGATGCGCGGAAATACGTCCACCGGTGTCGTGTATACGAAAGCCGCCGCGCCGGTGATTGCTGCCGCCAAAAGCACCACCGGGGGCAGCACCGAGAGCAACGTCGATAGATTCGATCGATATGACCACGCGGCCACAGCAGCCGAAACAGCCAGAATGGATAACGTCGACGACAACGAAAAGGAATTCGCCCAGGAACCATCGAACGCCGACAGCGCATTGACGAGCAGGACGATCCCCGCATCGGTTTGGCTCGCGAATGTTCCGACGGCCAATGCATACACGATCGCCACACCGGCCAGCGACAACGCAATGATTTGCGTCCCGATCAGCACATTGGCGTCATACTGCTGGCGTCGCGACAGATAAACACCTCCGACGACCGCGCTCAACGATAGCAATGCCATCGCCGGCCCGGCCCAATTCGGAATCGATGATCCAAGATGTGCCGCCGCATGCACGAGAAGCGAGGCTCCGAGCCAGGGCAAAACCGCACGCAGCAGCAAACTGCGCGCAAGCACCGCCAGCACTCCAGCAAAACACAATACGACCGCGGGAAGCATCGAGGGCCACAGCATCAGCTCGAGCGCTAGCACACCCGCCGCAATGGCCGTCCAAACCTCGAATGCCGTCTTGATTTCCTTTGCGTCCGATTCCTCGACTCCAGCCCAAAGCCGCACCACGATAAATCGATTTGCCACGGCTGATCGCGTCACCACGACGAGCAGCGCGGCATTGGCCAGCACGAACATCGAGCCGCCAATCAGCGCTCGAATACGCTGCAAAAGCTCGGAATCGTTCGAGGGCAGGAAAAATGTGGGATCGAGCCACCCAGTACGAGCATGCATCGCCACTGCAGAAAGCACCCACCGACCTCCGGGCGGATCGAGCGGGGTCAGAGCCGGGCCAAGCACGGCTTTTTGCGCACCTGCAAGCATTGCAAAACCAAACAACGAAGCGAGCCCCGCGTGAATAAACGGTGCCCATTTGGCTGATCGGTACAGCAGCAAAAATGCAATCGCGGCCCCCAGCAAAAACAGCGGAGGCACCACGGCGAGCGCACGCGAAACAAGCGGACCTCCAAGGACATACGCGTCAATCGACAAAAGCAGGCCCAGAGCAACCACGCCGGCATGCGGGACGTAATGATACAACGTGCCATGTGACGGGCGTTCCAGTGCGCGGCCCAGTCGCGGACCGTAAGAAACGAGGAGGCGAGCCACGAGCCATACGCCAATCGCGACGATGGTCAGGTTTCGGGCGACAATCGCTGGAGGCAAAGGCCGGCCAATTCGATTCGCCAGCGCTGTCAGAACAATCGATGCCGCCAATGCGCCCAGCGTGTACACATTGCCACGAGCGCCCAACACATCGAGCGTACGCGTGGAAAATGCTCCGACCGCCACCGTGATCACCGCAAACAACCCATACAGCACGAAGGGGCGAGCCATATCGACTTCTCCCGCCGCAATCGAGCCGATCCATGCACCAGCCCCGAGCGCCGCGCGTATGGCGAGCAGAAGACCGGCCAACGCAAAACCATCCAATAACGCTCGACCCTGGGCGCCAAATGGAAGCGGAATGAAGCCGAAAACATTTCGACCAATCTTCGGTGCTCCTTCTGGATTCGGCGCACGCAACGTACCGAAAATGATGAGCGCAAGCGCCACGGCACCCGCGACAAACGATGGCGGAGCATCGCGCCCCGCTACGATATCCGCGGCAGCCATCAAGGCTAACCCCGCATGCAACGTGATAACCAAGCTTCGGTCACGCATTGCCCTCAGCAAAAGAATGCATACCGCTGCCAGCGCGGGATTGATTCGGGGCAGCGTATTCGATAGCTCCACAAACGTCGTCGGCGCCGAATCGACCGGCGGAATCACGAGAATCGAAAGCCACGTGACGCCCAAGATTGCGAGCAGCGAGATGTCGTCGAAAGGTTTTGATTCTGCCTTCGGGGCAAACCCTTGGTAAGGAATCGCAGCGATTCCATACACCACGGACATCGCCACGAGCCCCACGACGAGCCAATACAAGAACGGCTCGGGTTCGCCGGGAACGAAATAGGCCAAGAACGCCACGAGCGCGAGCACGCTGCCCAGGTAATGCGTAAATGACCGCGTCGGACGAGCGCCCAAGTGCGCCGACAATGCAAGACCAGCCGCCACCACCGTCGCGGTCGTGCAAGGCACAAGAGCAAGATCGCTTGAGCTTCTCAAGACATCGTATTCGATATACAACGTCGCAAAAGTCACCGCAATGCTCGTCAGCGATGCCCAACCCACGATCGCCTTTCGCACGCCTTTCGCCCACGGCAAGGCCAAGAACAGCGCCGCGGGAACCACCGCCGTCATCGCCACCGGAAACGGCGCCGGCTGCGCAGAAACAACGTTCGTCCCCAGCGCCACCGCGGCAAATGCCAGGGGCACGGCCAAATGTATCGCGTTAGGTCGATGCGAAGCTTCGTAGCAAAGTAGCAACACACCAACCGAGGCGACGAGCGTCGGAGCCCAAACAAAAGATCCCGTTGCAAACAGCTCGTAACGCTCGACGGAAACCGTGAAAACCGCGCCGGCGCAAGCCGCCCCGAGCACCAAAGCGAGCGCGACGATCGTCAAAACAGGCGCTACGCGTGGGAGCCTCGCGACGAGAGATCCCGCCGCTCCCGTTCCGTGCATCGCCATCCACACCGCTGTTCCAAGCCCCGCACTCCACGCCATTGCCCCAAGCGCGGGTGCGCCGAAAGTCGACACATCGAGCACCGGCAAATCAGGCCCGCCAAACAATGCATAAATGCCGACCGCCAATGCGCCATACAAAGACGCTGCCAAGGCTGCCGCACCTCGCGCTTGCCCCTGCGGAGTAATCGCTACACGCGAAGCCAATGCCGATACAAATACCGGTGCAAGCGCCATCAGTGGCAATTCGAGACGCTCGCGCTCCGTGACATTCGCCCCGCCCAACCAAAGCTGGAGCGCGAAACTCGGCACGAGCCCCGCGGCCAGCCCGAGACCTGCACCTTTTGCAAAAACGGGCCCGGTCAATAACAACGAAATCGTCGACGCAACAATCAAACCTCCGCCCGCCAAAAATCCCAATTGGGGCGACATTCCACGGGCAACGGCCGCCGCCACCATAACCACCGGCAAAAGCCCCGCCGCAATGCCTCCGAGCACGCGTCCCGTCACCGCGGATCGATGCGCCAAAAACCTCGACAGCACCACGAATCCCGCGTGATAACCAAACAGCGCCCCGGCAATGGCCAGCGGCCTCCATGCACCTTCCAACGTGCGCCACGCCTCGCGCACGCCCATGAGCGACCCGCTCAATACGAGCAACGTGCCAATGAACCAAAAAACCTGCAATGCGCCCAGAGGTTTCGCCACCCCAGACGCCTCGTCTGCATCGAGTTCGCCCAGCGTTTCGATTCCCAGCGCGATCGCCGCCCCCTGCCCTCGCGCAAATACCGCCCGGCCAGCTTCCACTCCTTCAGTGCCCCGTCGACGCGAAGACGGCGCCGCCTCCTCCTTCGATTGCTTTCCCTCCGAATCGACCGCGGTCACCATTCGCTCGTAACCCGACGACAGTCCCGCCCAAAACGCTGCCGCTCCCTCCACCAACGCATCCGCACCTCGTTCCACCGGATGCGTCGCGTCCCCAGCCACCTCGATCTTCTCCTCCGCCTTCGTCGGCTGCTCCTCGCCTTCGACTCGCCGCACCAGCCGCCTGGCCACCTGCGCATCGAGCAGCCCCTCCATTTCCCACCTGGCTACGCGACGCAAAACTCGCTTGGTCTCCCAAGCCTCGATCTCCGCCGCAGAGCGCGCAAACGCCGCCTTGCACATCGGACAGCGTTGCGTTCCTTCAAAAATCTCCGCGCAATTCGAGCAGAGTCCCGCCCTTGATTTGGACATCGCTTCCGACGGTAAACGAATTCCGCGCCGGCTTGGAGCATTTTTTATGCGATCGTCCCAGCCATCCAGAATTGGCTCACCTAACGTAACTATGCCAACCGAGTTGACCAATTTTTGCGACATGACAGCAAAATCTCGACTCCAACGGATGGCAACGTTCTTGCTTTAAAGGAAAATCGCGACGCCACTGAAGGCTCGCGACTTGGTACCTCGAGCAGAAGAAGAAGGAGCCCCCATGAACAGCCGAAATTTTCGTTCAGGTCTTCGACGCGCGCACTCTGCAACCGCCGCGATCTTGCTCCCCGGTGCCGTGATGATGGGTTGTTTGAGCCGCCCCATTGAAACGGTCGAGACACGCAGCACTTGGGGCATTGTCGAGATTGTGCCAAACAGCGGGGTCAACAAAATCGACCTCGTTCTCGCGATTGACAATTCGGCCTCGATGGCGGACAAGCAACAAATCCTGGCCAAGGCAGTTCCGGACCTCGTCAAGAGGTTGGTGAATCCGCCTTGTATCGATGATGTGGGCACACCATTGGCGGACGATGTTCAGCCTTCGGGACCCGAGCAAGATTGCCCATCGGGATCGCGTCGCGAATTCATGCCGGTGCTCGACATTCACATTGGTATCGTTTCGTCGAGCCTTGGCGGGCATGGTGGAAGTCATTGTCCGGACGTCGGGCAGAGTGCGACATGTGGAGGTCCCGTGTCGAAAAACGATCATGGGCATTTGGTTGCTCGTGAAGACGCTTGCATGGAAAACGGCACTCTTTCCACCTACGAGAACAATGGCTTTTTGGCTTGGGATCCGGCCAAGAAGCTGAGTCCACCCGGCGAGAGCGATCTCGACGCGCTGGCGCCTGCCCTAGCCGAAATGGTGCAAGGAACTGGGCAACAAGGTTGCGGTTACGAATCTCAGTTGGAAAGCATTTACCGGTTCCTGGTCGATCCCGAGCCGTACAAAACCATTGATGCATCCAGTGGGAGAATCGAAGTGAGTGGCATCGACGAGGATCTGCTATCGCAACGGGCTGCATTCTTGCGGCCCGACTCGATGGTCGCGATTCT
Organism: uncultured Polyangium sp.; assembly: GCA_964514885.1. Classification (GTDB taxonomy): domain Bacteria; phylum Myxococcota_A; class Polyangia; order Polyangiales; family Polyangiaceae; genus Polyangium. The sequence continues at coordinate 5,909 of CAZETM010000475.1, forward strand.
GATGCTGTCCGACGAGAACGATTGTTCCATTCGGGAAACGGGCCAATACTTCCGTGCGTCCGACACTCAAGCGTTGCCTGCTGCACGCGCGGTATGCGCCGAAAACCCGAACGACCCTTGTTGTACCTCGTGCGGAGTCGTCGCGCCGGCGAACTGTCCTGCGGATCCGACTTGTTTCAACGAGAATGGAGGCGTGAGAATGTTGTCGGCCGCGGAGGATCCGGTGAACTTGCGTTGCTTCGACCAAAAGCGCCGTTTTGGTATCGACTTTCTTTACCCCACGGACCGGTACGTGGATGCCTTCTCGCAGACCACGATTTACAATCGCCGGGGCGAACTGGTGGACAATCCGTTGTTTCCAAAAGCGGATCCTGCGCAAGGCTTGGTCTCGCCTCGCACGCCGAATCTCGTGTTCTTTGCGGGCATCGTTGGTGTGCCGTGGCAGGACATCGCGCGCGATCCATTGAACCTGTCGCAAGGCTTCAAGAGCGCGAGCCAAATGAAGACCGATGGGACTTGGGACATCATCTTGGGCAACTCGGAAAAGAATACGCTGCCGCTCGATCCGTTGATGCGTGAATCGACCAGCCCTCGCGCGGGAAAGCACCCGATCACGGGGCAGCCGACCGATATGGATCCATCGTCGCCGCTCGACAATTCAATCAACGGGCAGGAATGGAACACGGGTGGCGATGACCTCCAATATGCGTGTATCTTCGATTTGCCCCAACCGATCTCGTGCGGAATCGATGCGACATGTGAATGCAGTTCGGCAAATGCCGCCGCGGGAAATCCGCTTTGCGACGCGAGCCAACCGAATCTGCTCGTCCGAGCGAAGGCATATCCGGGGCTGCGTCAGCTCAGTGTATTGCAAGGACTTGGCGACCAGGGCATCGTGGCGTCGGTTTGCCCAGCGCAGTCAGCCGATCCCACTTCGGCGGATTTCGGTTATCGTCAGGCCATTGGAGCGCTCGTGGATAAGCTCAAGACCCGAATCGACGGGCCTTGTATGCCCCGCACGCTGGTGCCAAACGAGACCGATCGCGTGAATTGCTTGATGCTCGAAGCCAGGAAAACCTCGGCGAATGAATGTTCTTGTGAGGGCAAGGCGCGCGAGGACGTAACTGCCGAGCGCCAAAGCGCCGTTCAATTGGCGCAGCAGCGATTGCCTGGTCCGGGATGGGATTGCTTTTGCGAGATTCCGCAGCTCGAGGGAGAAGAACTGATGGCGTGCCAAAACGACCTTTCCGATACACCCGTCACGGCTTCGGGCGAGGCGGCGGATGGATATTGCTACATCGACGCAACCACTGAGCCGGCGGTCGGCAATCCGGTGCATGTGGCGACTTGTTCGGAGAACGAACGGCGTCGCATTCGCGTCGTAGGAGACGCCAAGCCCGCGCCAGACGCTACACTCGTCGTGATTTGCTCCGGCGAGTTTTAGCAGCCCGTAGTTTCCCCCGCCCCGAAATCCATCCTCGCGCACGCTCTCGCCGACCGTCGGATCCCCAATACTTGTGTTGGTTTCCACATCCTGGTCACGAGGACGCACCATCTTCGTCATGGATTGCCCATCCCGGTCACGAGGACGCACCATCTTCGTTCGTGCATG
>CAZETM010000476.1:0-7517 GCA_964514885.1 uncultured Polyangium sp.
TTCGAATCCTTCCGCCCCAACCAACCACTGTCTTGGGGTTCTTCGGGTTCGTCAGGTTCGTCACTGCAAACCTATCCGCCTGCCAAGAGCAAGGTGCAGCGCCTGCTACCCAAAGCTCCTCGGATGCTTCGTCTACGGCTGCTCCGACTACACCTGCGGCAGCCGCAGAGCCCAAGCCGACCGCGCCCGATGATCTCGATGTGAAAGCGCTTCAGAAGCAGCTTGTTTGTCCCGCCGAACCAAAGAGTGGCCCGTGCGCGATCCTCGCGGCGATCGAAACGTGCAAACCGTGGAACGCGGTGACGCCATCAGGCGATGGTCGATGGATCGGAAAAGGTCATCGCGTCGAAGATGGAAAGACGACCGAAGAGCACACGATCTTCCGTGCGCGTCGCGTGCCTTCGAACGAGGTGGGCCCGGGGCAATTGCCGACGAAGGTGGGTATTGCAGACATCGCGAAAGTAGAAGGCGCCGCGTACGAACAAGCGGATCGAGCCATCCGGGCGTACGCGAGGCACGACGTTCCGCCGCGAGGAAACGCTGCAGTTGGGTTCTTGGAGCGCAAAGACCAGTGGCCCGAAGGATTCGCGATGCGAACCGTGGGTGGTCAGGTCTACGTGGCAATCGAAGGAGGAGCCTTCGTTTGTCAGGGTGCGCAGCAGCAACTCATCGTCGTGCAGCGAGCGGCCACGCGCGGTGGAAAAGCCGATGGGCTCTACGCAGAGGTTTGGCCGACGACGTGGTAGCCCGCCCGCTCGCGTAAGACCTCACGTAAGGCCAGAACGGCTGAAGTGTCGAGAAGTCCGCGTCCGCGCTTGCGTGTGCTAAGCACGCGCCCGTGCCTCGCTCATTTGCTCGCAGTGCCGCAGATCCTCGCCCCATCGAGATCGCTCCCGACTTCCAACGCAACGCCGAAGGATCGGTGCTTTATCGCGCCGGTGGAACGGTCGTGCTTTGTACAGCATCGATCGATCCAACCGTGCCTACGTGGATGATCGGTAAAGGCAAAGGATGGCTCACCGCGGACTATCAGATGCATCCGCGAGCAAGCCGCGCGCGTCGTGAAGCTCGCGAAGGACGAGGCAAAGCGCTGAGCGGTCGTACGCAAGAGATTCAACGCCTCATCGGGCGAGCGCTACGTAGCTCGATTGACCTCGACAAACTCGGTGAACGAACGATCGTGATCGACTGCGACGTGCTCGAAGCCGATGGCGGAACACGAACGGCTTCCGTGACGGGCAGCTACGTGGCGATGTCCCTGGCGCTGTCGCGTTTGGTGAAGTCGGGACAACTCACGACGCCGGTTCTGCGTGATCAAGTTGCAGCGATCAGCGTCGGGCACGTCGATGACGAAGTGCTGCTCGATCTCGACTACTCGGAAGACAGTCGAGCGCGTGTGGATCTCAACCTCGTGGCAACCGCGCGAGGATGCATCGTCGAAGTGCAAGCGACGGCCGAAGGCGAAGCGATGGATCGACGCGACATCGATCGCATGGTCGATCTGGGTTTGTCCGGGATTAACCGCCTGATGGGTGTGCAACGACAAACCTTGGCTTCGGCGGGAGTCGATCTGGCTTCGTTGTTCCAAGAAGGTCGATGGACGGCGCTATGAGCACAGGACTACCGCTCGCGATCCTGCTGGCCACGACAAACCACGGGAAGATTCACGAGCTGAAAGAGCTTCTTGGCGACTTGCCACTCGAGCTGCACCTGATGTCGGCGGTGCTGCCGGGGTTTCCTCCGATCATCGAAGATGGCGCGACGTTCGAAGACAACGCGCTCATCAAGGCTCGCACTGCAGGCGATGCCGCGATGATGGTGACGATCGCTGAAGACGCGGGGCTCGAAGTCGATGCGCTTGGAGGTCGTCCAGGTGTGCGCTCGGCGCGGTTTGCGAAAGAAGGAGCGACCGATGCGGAGAACAACGCCGAGCTGCTCGATGCGCTCGCGGAGATCGATGACGAACAACGCACGGCTCGTTTTCGATGCGTGATCGTGTTGCGAGATCCGTGGAACGAAGCGCGTCCGGAGATTCTCGCCGAAGGCAAATGCGAAGGAACGATCACGCGTCAGGCACAAGGCGCGGGCGGATTCGGATACGACCCGCTCTTCATCGTGGCTGGTGATGGCCGCACGATGGCCGAGCTGTCGGATGAAGAGAAGAACCGGCTCAGTCATCGTGCGCATGCGGTGCGAGCACTGCGTCCGGCGATCGAAGCGCTCATCGAGTCTCGCTTGTCGACTCTTTCGCAGGTCGTGGGATCACGGTGACGCGCGATCGCTACAAAAAGCCGCCCAAGGTCGAGAAGTTGCGTGGCATGGGCGATTTCGGGACGATCGGTTTGGAGATCGCATTGTCGATCGCGTTCGGTTTTTTCGGCGGCCGATGGCTCGACGAAAAGTTTGGCACGGCTCCGTATCTGGCGGGCATCGGGTTTTTCTTTGGCGTAGCGGCGGCGATCAGAGCGGTGATGCGCGCGCACGGCCAGATGCAGAAGCTGGCTGAGCGCGAAGAGCGTGAGCAGGGCAATCCGAAGCCCATCTACGACGCTCGTGACGCTGAGCGAGACGACGCGGATGTTCGTCATGACTCCGAAAAAGACAAATCGTTGGAGGACAAAACAAGTTCTCGTGACGAGAAGGCGGATCGATGACTAGCCCGGAGCCCGAGTCGAAGAATGGATGGCTCGATGCGGGCCTTCGTGCGGCGATGATCGGGGTCGCCGTGTCGGCTGGCGTGTTCGTGCTGGGCGCGGCGTTCTTGTTCGACTCGCGTGCGGCGCTTGGCGTGGCGGTGGGCGGAGCGTTTGCCCTGGCAAACCTTTGGGCGTTTGCGCGCATGGCCGATGCGTTTTTGTCTCGTCGCGGCAAGACGGCACCGTGGACGGTGTTTGCCTTGTTGAAGCTCGGTCTGCTGTTTGGCGGCGTATTGATGATTCTGCGCAGTGGGATTGCGGCTCCCCTGGCCCTGCTCGTGGGTTACGGAGCGCTCCCGGTCGGGATCACTTTTGGGACGCTGTTTGGCCCGAAGCCTCCCGAAGACGGGATCGAGCCTGATTCCGGGCCGTCTGACGACAACTCATCAGAGCGCACATCTTTCGCAGACAGATCGCGTGAGGATGTGCTAAAGGCGAGTCCCACGGGGCCGGAAGAACCCCCATCGAGCGACTCTTGACACGCGTCTTTGCTCGATGAGGCCAACGGAAAATCAACATGCCCGAGCACACGAGTTTTTTGACCTTCTTGGTCGCCCATCTCCCTGGTCTTCGCGAAAACGCGAAGAACCTCGGCACTAGCTTCATCGGTCATCAGCCCGTGGGATACCGAGGGCTCGAGCCCATCTTCGCGAGCATGTTGATCATTCTCGTGTTCGTTGGAATGTCCCTCGCCGTGCGCAACCAATGGAAGCGTCTCGACGAGTCGGTCATCCCCGACGAGCGTTTGGGGCTGCGAACCTTCTTCGAGGCGTTTTTTGGCTACTTCTACGGAATGGCCGAAGACGTCATGGGCGCGAAGAATGCGCAGCGGTACTTCCCGCTGATTGGCGGATCGGCCGCATTCATTTTCTTCTCCAACGTTTCCGGTCTGATTCCTGGGTTCCCCTCGCCGACGTCTAGTTTGAACGTGACGCTTGGCTGTGCGTTGCTCGTGTTCATCGCGTTCAACGCATGGGGCATCAAGGAAAACGGCTGGGGCTACATCAAGCACATGGCTGGGCCGAAGTGGTATTTGGCCTGGCTCATCTTCCCCATCGAGATCATCTCCACGTGCGTTCGTCCTGTCACGTTGAGCATTCGTCTGATGGTGAACATTGCGGTGGATCATCTCATCGTGTCGGTCTTCGCCGGCATGGTGGCGATCCTCCTGCCACTGCCCGTGATGTTTCTCGGGCTGATCGTGATTGTCGTGCAAACCCTCGTGTTTTGCTTGCTCAGCAGCATCTACATCGGTCTCGCGACCGAGCATGCCGAGCACGGTGAACATCATTAAAGGTGGGATCGCGCGAAAGTTGCTGGTCAATTGGCCAAATTCGGATTAGAGGGGGGCGCGCTCAGAAACCGCCCCGGCCCACGAGGGGACAAACCCATACCGGGTTTTCCCCGACGCCCCAAGGGCCATGGATTTAATAAGAAGTCGCACTCATGAGCCCCCCGTCGGGGTGTGTGGTCTGAAAGGAGCAAGTCCGGATGTCTCTCAAGAGCAAGCTTTCCCTATCTGCCGTGGTCGCTACCGCGATGGTTCTCCTTCCCGCTGTGGCGTTTGCGCAGGAAAGCGCATCCAACAAGTTCGATTCGTTTGGAATGATCAGCATGGGAGCTGGTCTCGCCATCGGTGTCGCAGCCCTCGGCGGAACCCTCGGCCAAGGCCGCGCCGCAGCCGCAGCCCTCGAAGGTATCTCGCGCAATCCCGGCGCCGCAGCACGTATCCAGACCCCGATGATTCTCGGCCTCGCCCTCACCGAGTCGCTCGTTCTGTTCGCGTTCATCATCGCGTACCTGCTCCAGAGCCGCATTCCCGCGACGCTCTGATCCAGGCACGGCGATAACCCCAAAAGACGTCTCCACGCCTCTCCCACAAGGAGAAGCGCGGAGACGTCTTTCTATTTTGTCCTCAAACTACCTGCGTCGAATCAGATCGCCCGCGACATGGCCGCTCATGGCCAAAAATCCAAACACGAGCAGCACATATCCCAGCGGCTCCTGACGACCCGACGCGACCAGCCACGTCCCCGACAAGATAAACGTCGCCACGATCAGCCCCGAGAAGATGCGTCGACCAAGTCGATCCACCGTCGCCGGTAACGCCGGGTTTGTCGTTTGGAGTGACAACCTTCCCAAACGCAAGTCGTCGAGGATCTCGCGCAATTGCTGCGGCAAGTCGTAAGCAGCCCCGGACAAACGCTCGAAACCGCGCCACGCCTCCATCCCCATTCGTTCGGGCGAGTAACGTTTTCGTAGCAGCTCCAAGAAGTACGGACGCGCCACACCCAAGACATCGAGGTCGGGATCGATCTCTTTGCCGACGCCTTCGATCGTCATGATCGCCTTGCCTACGAGCAGAAAGTCCGCAGGTATTTCGATCCCGTACTTTCCTGCGCCGCGCATCAAGTCGCTGATCATCGCTGCGACGTCGATCTCTTTCAGCGGCCGACCGATGTACTTCTCCGCCAACAGGCTGACCTCCGCGCGATACGCGCGCATGTCGACCTTTTTCGTTGGTGTACCAAGGGCATAGAGCGCGTCGGCAACGGCGATGTGATCCTGTCGTACGGCCGCGATCATCAGGTCGAGCGTCTTGTCGCGCATGTCCGGCGACAAACGGCCCACCATGCCGAGGTCGATAAGACCAATCGTTGGCAGGTTCGGATCGCCCGAGATCAGGATGTTTCCAGGATGAGGATCGGCGTGGAAAAACCCATCCTCGAAGATGCTCTTGATGACGATGCTGACCGAAGCTTCCGCGATCGCTTTGCCTTTGTGCCCATGTTCGCGAATCGCTTCGTAGACCTTGCAGCCAGGAAGTAGCTCCAGCGTGAGCACCGTTTTCGATGAAGCTTCGCGATACACGAGCGGGAAACGTGCGTGCGGATGTCCCGTGAAGTTCTTCGCAAACTTCGCTGCGTGCTCGGCTTCTTGTCCGAAGTCGAGTTCACTCGTGATCGCGCGATCGAATTGACTGACCAGCTCAACTGGTTGGTACAGCAACGATTCGGGGATCGTGCGCTCGATCAATTTGGCGAGGGCGTGGAGCAACTCGAGGTCACTGGCGATCGTGGATCTGATCCCGGGCCTTTGCACTTTGACGACGACGTCTTTCGGACCATCGGCGTGCCTCAGGACTGCGCGATGCACTTGGCCAATCGATGCGGCCGCAAGTGGTTTGTCCTCAAACGATTCGTAGATCGCTTCGATCGAAGCTCCGAGCGATGCTTCGACCGCGTCTTTGATCTCTTTGGCGGGGAGCGGATTGACGTTGTCCTGGAGCTTCTTCAGCTCGGTGATCCAATCGGCAGGCAAGACATCGGGCCTGGTCGAAGCGATTTGTCCGAGCTTCACGAACGACGGGCCCAAGTCCATGCACACCAGGCGCACGCGTTCGGGCAGCGAGATCTTGCGTCGCTCTTCTTCGCCGCGTTGGACTTCCGCGAGGGCTTCTGGATTTTCTGCGGCAGCGTCGGGCTCGTTTGCGCCGCGCTCGCGTCCGCTCAGACCGAGCCGTTGAGCGATCTCGCCGAAGCCATGACGAACGAGCACCAGGTAGATTTGGCGCAAGCGCCCGAGGTCGCGGACTGCGCTGACGATCGAAACCATGTTTGTCTCAGCTCATCGTACGCGTACGACGGTGCCTGCGTCGTGTGCGCTGGGTAAAACGGCCGTCCAACCTGCAGGCATTCGCGGCGCGGTCCACCAAAATAGAAATTCGGCATCGATGGGGGCGAGGTTGACGCAGCCGTGACTTCGTACGTGCCCAAACGAACGATGCCAAAAAACGCCGTGTAACCCTACGCCTTTCGAGAAGTACTGGACCCACGGGACGTCCTCCATGCGGTAGTACCGATGGGCTCCTTCGTCCTCGAGGTTGTCCATGTTCGACGTGAAAAGCTTTGCCCAAATCTTGAACGTTCCTCGAGGAGTAGCCGTGGCCGATCCGTCGCGTCCTTTGCCCGTCGAAACGAGCGTCGCGAACACGGGGCGGCTTCCCTCGTAGGCCACGAGCGTTTGACTCGCGAGCTCCACGTCGATCCATCGGTCGCCCGCGGAGACGTCCACTTCAGCAGGTGGCGTGGCAACGGTCGGATGGCGAATCTCGGACGAGCGCACCCAGGCACCATCGCTGATGCGAGTGAATGACGTTTGGTTCGAGGTCTTCTCTTCGAGGACGGGTACGCGTTCGAAACGACTGCGGCGATCCAGTTGTTTGGCGCCAAAGTTTGGCGCGACCAACACCGAAGCGCTGTCGACGATGATCCATCCGAAGGGCAGGCTGGCTTGGTCGTCCGGCTTGATCATCTCGCCCCGGAAAGCGATCGGCCTGGCCAGTCCGACGTCGCGCATGGGCACCCAAAGCTCGTTGTGGGTGCGTCCGTAACGATTGCCATCGACGACTCGTTCTTCGACGACGGCGACGGCGAAACCTGGCTCGAGCTGCATGTCGGGGGAACCGACGTCGGCCGAAGAAAGTCGTTTGTACGCAAACGATCCTTCAGGACCGACGAAGTAATACTGGAAGGGCAAACCATCGGGCTTCGAGCGCAGAGCGCGATAGCTGGGATCGATGAACGTGGTGGGTGCGAGTTCTACGGCGTCTTCACACACCCAAGAGCTGGGGCCGACTTCGAGGTAGCGACCTTGGCAACCTGGTCCGCGACGAACGGCAAAGATGGGCAGGTGCACGTCTTTCGCGGCAGAGCCTCGACGCGGCGCGGTTTCCCAAGGAGCCGTGAGGATGGGCTGATCCGCTTTGATGATTCGAGCGCTGACGATGCCGTCTGGAAGGGGTGGTACGTCTGGACCAAC
>CAZETM010000477.1:0-7500 GCA_964514885.1 uncultured Polyangium sp.
CCGCCGTCTGTGTTCGTCGCGCGGATGGTACGTGGGTGGAACATCGTCTCGATGGAGATGACGCCCGCGAGTTGTATCTGTTTCTACCGGGCGACGACGGACGCGCGACCGCGTTTGTCAGACGAAACCAACATACGGACAAACCTGTTGAAGACAAACCAGATGGTTTGCGGATCCTTCGTGTGGATCGCAACGATCGGCGGCTTCGTCGCAAGTCGTTTCTCTTGCCAGGGGGGCCTTCGGAAAATCCGCCCTATCGCTCGATCGAACGGGACATGTGGCTCGATGAAAAAGACGGATCCGTTCATGCGTGGGTGACCATCAATTCCGCCGAAAACGACTCCACCGAAGAAGACGAATCAGAATCTGACGAACAACCGTCGGGGCTTGGCTTCATTGCACTTCATACGAGTGGCCCAATGGCCGGCGTGCACATTCAAGCGGACGGCTCGATCGAGGTGTTTGCAGTTCCCACCGGAGTGACCGACGTGGTGTGGGGAGGCCCGTATGGGTTTGCTCGCGCCGAGACCGAAGCCGGGCCGAAGTATTACGAAACGACCGATGGTGGACGCACGTTCGTCGAGGTGCCGGGGCCTCCGGTCGGAGACGTAGCTCCGCCTCAAAGTGAAGCTGATTTTCGCGGTTGCTCAGCGATCGGTTGTTCGCTTGGAGGAGGCTTGGTGCGCCTTGGTTGGGGCGGCACATCGACCACGACAAACCGTCCTGCCGAGACAAACGACGCGGATGCTTTGAACTCCAAGGTGTTCGATACGTCGACGCTATTTCCGCGGAAAACGCCGAAAAAGCTCACCTGCCGTTTGGAAGAGAAAACCACCGCGCCATCGACGGACAAGACCCTTCCGTTTCCCATCACGACGCAGACCTTCCCGGGGCTCGACATCGGACAGGTAAAAGAGCGCAAGTGGACGGCTTTCGCGACCACGCCGTTCGAGCTACGTGCGCCACATCGGATCGACTTCAGCGAGGTTTCTGTAGACAAACTCAGCGCTCACGCGGCAGCCATGTTGATGGCTTCGGCAACCGCGCCGGTAACGATTAAGCTCCACGCCGACCCCTTGTTGTTCGATCTTGCTCCGGGTGCCAAACGACCGAGCCCGATGTCACCCGACGCGCATGGATCCGTTGCTGCTCAAATCGATCGCGATCGTTACGTGCTGCTCGACCCGCGTTGGGGTGATCTGAAGATGGTGCATGGCGGTACGGTGCGAACCGTGCTGCAGTTCAGCGGAATTCCCGATGTAACGTTCGCGAGCCCTGGGTTGGCCAGACGTGCGGGCACGGGCGACGACGTGCTGGCGTTGGGGATCATTCATGGCGGCTCGGGCGAGATCTTGTTTGGCGACATCGACCTTGGGCGAGGCACGGTTGGGCCTTTGCGCACCGTGGGAAACGTTCGCGCGCTCGACATGGGAGCGGCGTGTGTGCGCACTGCGCGTGACTATCGAATGCTCGTGAGCGACGACTTGGTGGTGAGCTTCGATCCGCCGGACGAAAGCCGTAGTGGCCTTTTGGGATTGAGCCTGATCTCGTTGGGATCGGGACGTGTTTGTCGCGAGGCGTCCGAGATTCGTTTGGCGAACGAAAGCACATTGGTGATCCGTTCATCCGAGGGCACGACGTCCTTTCCGGCGCTGATTCACGAGCGAGGCAAGTCGTTACGAGCGCGTTGCGTTTCCGAATGACCCGGCGTGCGTGATACCGTCGCTTCATGCGCGAAGCGTTTCGTTTTTCCAAGGTTTGTCTTGGTGCAATCGGCCTGTTTGGCGCCGGCGTTTTGTTCGCCGCGTGCGGGGGCGGAGCGAACTACCCTGATCGTCCGGACATCACGAAGGCGCAAAAAGTTTGGTGCGAAGCGCTGGCGAAGTCGGCTGGCTCGGACAGTTCGTGGGACAAGATGAGCGATTGTCTTGGCGCCTCGCCGGCGGCATCTCCTGCGTACATTGCTGGAATCGCGAAGTGTTATTCGGCGCGATACGAAGAAGCGACGAACGCGAAGGACCCAGCCGCAGATGATCGCAGCCTGCTGCTCGCAGGATGTCGGGATCAGGTGCTGATTGACTTGCCGGCATCGAGCCCTGGGATGGACGAGCTGGTCAATGCGCGTTGCGAGCGATCGGTGCGTTGCGAGAAGAACGTCACGCTCGACAACTGCAAGAAGACCATGATGAACCTCGAGCCTGCGGCGCTGGCCATGTTCACGACGATGTACAACGGTGCTGCGCTGCACGAAGTTTCGCGGTGTTTGTCGAGCGGGTGCGAGGACAACGAAGAAGAGGCGACGTCGAAGTGTTACGAGGACGTCAACGAAAGATTGCTTTGGTTCCCTTGAAGGATTTCCGCTTAGGCGGCGATTGCTGATACGTTGCTGGGCATGAAATCAGCCTGCATGTCTCCTGCGCCGCGCCGTGCGGTGCTTCTCCGTGCACTATTGGCTGCGCTGGCGCTTGCGTTCGTGCTTTTTGCGCCGTCGCATGCGTATGCCGTCGGTACCGTCACTTTGGCGACCAAAGAGCCGGAAGAATCGAACGGACGGTGGAAGCTGAACTTCACGATCAACTACGGGACCAAGCCGCACATCGCGTACATCCCGATGATCTTCAGCTTCACCCCCACGGCGCTTTACGAGCGGTCGCTGACGGATCAGTCCCCGGAAAAACCCGTAATCATTCGCCTTGCGTTGCAGAATCAACCGAGCATGAACGAGAGCATGGACGTTGGCTTCTCGAACTCGGCCGGTGAAGTCTACAACGTGACGAAGTTCGACTTCGTGATTCGGCGTGACAAGGGTTTCGAGTCTGGTGAATACGATCTGAAGATCACGCGTGCGGACGATGGCGCGGTGATGGGTCAGGTGATCAAGTTGAAGCTGAAGGGTGAAAACCCGATTGTGGATCGCCGGGCGATGGTGTTCTCGGGCGAGAAGAAAAAGAAGAAGGAAGAAAAGCCGGCGGACGCAGCGGACGAAAAGAAAGAGGGCGAGGGTTCCGAGGCTTCTGGTTCGAGCGAAACGTCGAGTGCGTCCGGTGAAACTCCGACGGAAACACCTCCGCCAGTGGAGCCCAAGAAGGGCGGATGCGGATGTCGCGTTGTGGACGCTCCGGAAGGCTCGTCGTCGGCGATCGCAGCGTTGTTGCTTGGTGCCGCGGTGATGTTGCGTCGTCGCTCGCGCGTTTGATCCAGCCACGCATTTCCTGGAATAATCGTTTTCCATGGAAACGTAAGATTCGTTGGTCCTGCCTCACTTCAACCTATAGCGCGTGCCGGTCTGGTGGTATGGTTGAGATTGCTGCCCCCATGTCTGGGCGGCGGAAACACCCATCGGAGAACGGCATGCGCAGACGCTTTGCATTCCTTGGAATTGTCTCCACCCTCAGTGTGGGCTTTTTAGCCTATGGCTGTGACGCCACGGTTGATCGCACGAGCGGCGGAACGGCCGGCGACGGTGGCGGTAACTGGCCGGGCTCGACCGGCAGTGGCGGGAGTGGGGTAGGTGGTTGCTTCATCAACTGCGACGTGGGAGGTTCCGGAGGTGGCATCCCAGACGAGAAAAAACTCATCATTTCGCCGACCAATCCGGTCCTCAACGTCGTGGATGCCACCATTCCGACGCAAATGATGAAGGTTACGACGCAGGCGGGCATTGACGTCACTGCGAGCGTGCAATGGGTTTACGAGCGTCCGGACATTGGGGATGTCGCAGGCGGAACGTTCCAACCGACGGGCAAAGTCGGTGGGGTCGGAGTGCTCACGGCCAAGTTCCAAACGGCCGAGGCGTCGACGAGCGTCACGGTGAACGTGAAGAAGTCGGACAATCAGGCTGGAGTTGGGCCAGCGGAAATGGCCGCCTTCGACAATCCGACGTTAGGAGTCGATCCGGGCCAGATTGTTTATCCGTTCAACGAAACGGTATTTCCGCTCGGCGTGCTCGCGCCCGAGGTTCAAATCAACAATGTTCAGGGCGGCCTGTATCGATTGAAGATCACGGAAAAGCATCTCGAATACGTCGCGTATTTCAATGGCGCTCTGCCCCTGCGGTATCTGATGAACCAGCAGGACTGGGAGAGCGTTGGTGCGTCCGGAACGGGCTCGATCAGCGATCCACTGACGGTACAGATCTCGCGATTGCAAGGTGGTCAAGCATTCCAACCGATGGCGCAGACGTGGCACATTGCGCAGGGCAAGGTACGCGGCGCGGTGTATTACTGGGAATTGCCTGATTCTTGTCCCAATGGTTCACCGGACGGCAAGATTCTCAAGATCAAGCCGGATTCAGCGACGCCCGAGGAGTTCTTCAATCCGGGTGGTTGCTGGGGCTGTCATACGGTCAGCCGCGATGGCAAGACGATGATGGCGAATCTCGAAACGGGGTCTCCGTTTCCGCAAGTCACGATCGATCTGACGCAAACGCCGGCACAATATGGTCCCATTACGGCTGCAACGGGTCTTGGCGGCACGTTCGGAGCGTTCAACCACACGGGTGACAAGCTGATTCTCAGCAATGACAACGGGTCGTCGAACAATGCAAACAATGTCTTGCGCATCGTGGATGCAGCCAATGGCAGCGTGCTCAATGGTAATGCCATGGGCTCGGGTTGCATCGAGCCGGCCTGGTCGCCGGACGGCGCCAAGCTCGCCGCCATTTGCGGAGCATCGGGTTTTGGTTGGGGTTTCGACGCCTCCGGTGGATACCTCGCAGTCGCCGACGTCGGCGCGGACGGCTTCTCGGCCAGCGGCGTCAAGCAAATCGTGCCTCAAGCGGCTGGGCCTGGACGACCAGCGTATCCGAGCTTCACGTCGGACAGCCAATTCCTTGCTTTTGGCCGACCGACATCCGGTTCGCGCTCGACGGGCAATGGCGACCTTTGGTTGGTCAAACCCGATGGCACGGATCTGAAGAAACTCGGCATCGCCAGCAGCGACAACAAGAGCTTCAATCCCGTTTTCGCTCCTCAGCGCGCGGGCGGCTATTATTGGCTCGTGTTCATTTCGCGTCGCGATTACGGCAATACGTTGGTCGGAACGAACCGCCAGCAGCTCTGGATGACGGCCATCAACGACCCGCCGTCAGCGGCGGATCCGTCGCATCCGCCATTCTATATGCGCGGTCAGGAAGGTTGTGGACTCAGCGAAAACGCCTACATGGCCATGGAGCCTTGCAAGGCGAAGGGCGAAGGCTGCGCGACGGGCGCGGATTGTTGCGACGGTCAATGCGTCAAGGACGCGAACAACACGTATGTCTGCGGCGAGCCCCCGCCTCCAGGCACGTGTTCACAAACTGGAAATAGTTGTACGACGGCAGCCGATTGCTGCAATCCGGCGGACGAGTGCGTTGACAAGTACTGCCAGGGCAAGGTTCCGAAGTGAGCTGAGGGCCCGGAAAAACGCTACGAGCGCCGTATGAACCATGTTATATGGCGCTCATGCCCCTTCGTCCCTCCAAACGCAACGGTTTGTCCTCGCGTCTCCGGCTCGCCCCGTTCGCTATCGGCGCCCTTATGGCCGTCGCTTGCGAGCCCCCTCCCGCCCCTGCGCCAAAGGTCACAGCGCCTGCAACGAGCGCGAGCGCCAAACCCGCAGCGCCAACCGTAGATGAAGCCAAAGCATTTGCCGCTCGAGTCGATAGCGACCTCAAAAAGCTTTGGACGTCCGCGGCCCGCGCTTCGTGGGTGAATCAAACGTACATCACTGACGATACGGTTGCGTTGGCTGCCGCGGCGGACGAAGCCACGATGGAGTATCTGGGCCGCGCCGTCGGTGAAGCCACCCGGTTCGACGGCCTGACGCTTCCGGACGACGTGGCGCGTCAAATCAAATTGATCAAGTTATCGCAAACTCTGCCGGCGCCACGTGACGACAAGAAACGTTCCGAGCTTGCCGGTATTGCCGCATCGATGCAGGCCGATTACGGAAAAGGGAAATATTGCCCTCCGCGCCTCGAGGGGAAATGCCTGAATCTCGACGAGTTGTCTAACATCATTGGAACGAGTCGCAAATACGACGAATTGCTGGATGCTTGGACGGGATGGCACAGCATCGCTCCGCCCATTCGCGAGCGATATCAGCGTTACGTGGAATTAGGCAACGAAGGCGCTCGGGAAATGGGTTTTACCGATATGGGCGGCCTTTGGCGAGCCGGCTACGATATGACTCCGGAAGCGTTCGAGGCTGAGGTTGAACGGCTATGGGGCCAGGTCAAACCGATTTACGACGAGCTGCATTGTTACATGCGCTCGCGGCTGCGCAAGCTGCACGGCAATGAGAAAATTGGCGAAAAAGCACCGATTCCCGCGCATTTGCTTGGCAATATGTGGGCCCAAGATTGGTCCAATCTATACGACATCGCCGTGCCGTATCCGAAAGAAAGCACGCTCGACGTGAGCAAAGCGCTGGTCGACAAGAAAATCGAGCCGAAAGAAATGGTCCGTATGGCGGAACGTTTCTTCACGTCGCTCGGTCTGGAATCACTGCCGAAGACGTTTTGGGAGCGGTCACTATTCACGCGTCCACGTGATCGCGAAGTGGTTTGTCATGCCAGCGCATGGGATTTGACCTACGCCGGCGATATTCGCATCAAAATGTGCATCGAGCCGAAGGAAGAAGATTTCATTACGATCCACCATGAGCTTGGGCATAACTACTACTACGCCTACTACCATACGCTGCCCGTGCTATTCCAAGCGGGAGCCAATGATGGGTTTCACGAGGGGATTGGCGATACGATCGCGCTCAGTGTGACGCCGGGTTACTTGAAGTCTGTCGGGCTGCTCGACGATGCGCCGCAAAATCCCAAAGCGGACGTCAACTTCCTCATGAAGCAGGCGCTTTCCAAGGTTGCATTTTTGCCTTTCGGCAAGCTGATCGATCAATGGCGTTGGGACGTGTTTTCCGGAAAAACCTCGCCGGCCAAATACAACGAGGCTTGGTGGGACCTGCGCAAGAAGTATCAGGGCATATCGGCGCCCGTCGAACGGACGGAAAAAGACTTCGACGCGGGAGCGAAATTCCACGTACCGGGCAATACGCCATATATGCGCTACTTCTTGGCGCACATCTACCAATTCCAATTCCACCGGGCGCTGTGCAAAACAGCCGGGCATAATGGACCGCTGCACACGTGCTCGATTTACAATAGCAAAGCGGCCGGGGACAAGCTGAAGGCCATGCTGGCGCTTGGAGCAAGCGTTCCGTGGCCGAAGGCGCTGGAAGCCGTTTCGGGTGAATCGAAAGCCGATGCGAGCGCGATTCTCGATTACTTCGAGCCACTACGCGGGTTCATTCGGGAAGAGAACAAGTCGGAAACGTGTGGGTGGTGAAATTGAAAGGGGCGCGATGAACGTTCGGCTTGCCGCCTCATCCCGCCGCTACTTCCCCACCTTTTTCTTCGTCGCCTTCTTCGTCGCCTTCTTTGCAGCCACCTTTTTTGCCGGACGCGGCCACGGCTGAAACTCCACGGTCTTCAGCCCCTTGAAGATCAGCACC
>CAZETM010000478.1:0-7477 GCA_964514885.1 uncultured Polyangium sp.
GAGCCACAAACGGCTGCTCGGTCGCCCCAAGAGGGTCAGGTCGACCCCCGCCTACGCGGGGGAGCCTCTGAGACCCTTTGCGCCAACTTGTGCGCCAAACCTTGCCACACCTTTTCCACCTCATGCCCTAGAACGGTGGCTCAGTCAACATGATTGTCAAAGAGCGAAGCTCTGCCTCCGAGAGCGGACGCCTTGTTAGCACGATACTCGGTGTCTCGTGAAGCTCTAGCGGCGGCTCCCCCAACGTTCGCACCACCAAACCTCCTGCTGACCGAGCGTCCGGCCAGATCATCACCGCACCATCGTTCCTTGTGCCAACCTCCCATTTTTCGAGCACCTCCCAAATCCGGTCACGCACCGCCGGCGTCAAGTTCGATGCCGTGTACACACCCGCCGCCAACTCCAACATCGTTGACGCCAAAAATCCACGCACTCGCCCCTCCGCGTTTCGCGTCACCACCACCGTCATCGGCATGACTCGCCCTCACCCATCCTCCACCTTCCCCTCCTCGTTCGTGTCCAACAATTCCTTGATCCGATCGATCATCCCCAGCACGATTCGCTTCTCACGCAACGTCTTCGCCGTCAACCTCCGCGCGATTCGCTCCATCTCCTCCGCCGGCCGCCCCTCTGCCTGCCGAACCGCCGTAAACGCAACCGGCAACGTCACCGTGTCCCGATACAAGTCCGTCACATCCAACGTGAACGAACGCCCCGCATCCTCGTGAATGAACCCAAGCTGCGGAATCGCTCCCGTCACCGCCACCGCCACCATCGCCGTCGCCTCTACCGCCGTCACCACATGGTTGATCGCCTGATTCGGTAAGTCCGTCGCCTCCGGATCGTCGCGATCATACCGACGACCCTGCCACTTCACCCCAAATTGCGCCGCCAATCGCTTGTACGTCTCCTTCATCCGCGCGCCTTCCATCCCACGCAACACCGCAATCTCCGCCCCAGGGAAAACCTCCCCAAGCCGCCACGCATACAACCGACGCGCCACCGTCACCCGCTTCCCTTCGTCCGCCCAAAGCCTCGCGTGACGACGCGCTCGCGCCGACTCGTTCGGCCCCGCAGGCGCGCTCGCAAAAAAACGCGTCCCACCCTCGCCAGCCGCCACGATTCCCGTCCCGTGCGATGCGCAAAGTCGAAGCACATCGTGCGTCAACGATGTACCCGGCTGCAGCACCACACACGTCAGAAGCTGGTACGGGATCGCGTAATCCCCAGGCTCGATGTCCCCAAACCCGGCGCAACGAAACCGCAGCGTTCCTTCCGAAACGTAAAGCTGACCTCGACCCAGCCATAACAACCCATGCCGATCCTGTTGCGGAATCCGAGCCGTCTCCAGCCCAAGTCGACCCCGCAACCCCGTACGAACAGGCGCCTCCGCAGGCTCCTTCGCTGCCCCACTCTGATTCTCCCCGCTCATTCTTTTACCCTCGCGGCGCAGGCCGAAGCAACAACATCCCAAAACCAAACGTCCGATGACGTCCGACCCCACGCGCGAGACGAATCCCAAACACGCTAGGATCCAACACTTCGAGCACTCCCTCGAACCGAACATCCGGACGCCGACTCCGGTGTCCCGCTCGCTCCTCACCCTGCGTCCGCCGATGCAACGCTCCGACGTGGAAGTTCATCATCGACGCATTCACCAATCGCGCCGCTCCTTCCTTCGCCAGCTCCTCGGCCAGCCACCCACGATAAACCTCCTCCCGATCCAGCACCACCTCCGGACCCACCTCCCAAGCCTTCGCGACAAACGCATCGACCTCCGCGCGCGCGCTGGTCATCGGGCCACATTTCGCAATGCGCCGAATCGGGCAAATCCGCACCGCAAAGCCGAGACGCGTGCCAGCTTTGAACTCCACCGGCATCGGCTTCGAAGTGAACGTTTCCAGATCCGCCACGCCCCACGCGACCGGGTCCGCAAAGGTCTTCGCCCGCTCCGTCAACGCGACATGATCGAGCGCCGCGTAGCCGAGAACGTCGAGCAAACGGCCCGTAGACGAGGCAATGTGAAACGGTTTTGGCGCAACCCGCTCCGTTTCCGCAGCCCCGTGATCAAAGAGCGCAGCCAACAAAGCGTGGATCGCGTAGCCCTCGTCCATTTCACGTCCCCCAGCGCGCGAACGACGCGCGAACGCATACAGCTTTTGCGCGTCGACGCTCAGACGCACAAGATGCAGCGGTGCCCTCATGATTGCCCCTCGATACGGTTTGTTTGCCCCACACGCGACGGCGGAACGACGTTTCCCAGGACATACATGCGACGGCCCGTATGAATCGCGTTCACCGGATCCCGATCCTCGACGCGCGCCCAAAGCACCGTCTCCGCGGCATTCTCCGCGGCATTCTCCTCGCCGCTTGCCGCCGGCCATACCGCTTGCAGCGGCCCATCGTCGCCCCGTGACACTCGAGGTGTCGTCTCCAGCGCTTCCCGTAGCGACGCCGCCTCCATCTCGCCGAGCCATACCGGCACGCTGGGCACGCAGCACTTTCGGCCCAAAAACAGAGGCCGAGCGGGCGCTCGCAAGGCTGCGCTCAGGTCGGAAAGCCCCGGCTTTTCGTCCGGCGGGTCCAGCGTCAAGGCCACGGTCACGATCGCGTCGGCCCAATAATGCCGATATCGGATATGTGTCCCGTCGCTCGCCTCGCCGCCCTTTCGTTCTTCGAGCACGCCGCGCGTGGTCCAGCCCAGATCCGACGCCATCGGGCCCGCCGGATCGAAGTCGACCGTTTGGTAATCGACCAGCAAAGACCCCTTTCGATCTCGCCGTGCCGCATACCTGATCCGCGCCTGGAGCGCGGCGAACGCCGTCTCGTCGCGCCGCGTAAAACCCAGAGCATTGGCGACCAGCCCCGTCAACATCGCTCGGTACGGCAAGGGATCGGTTTTGTTGTGCTGATCCACGAGCACGCCGCCGAAACTCATGAGCGGTGCATCGAAACGCAGGAGCACGATCTCCATCACCGGTGCTCCACGATTGCGTTGCCTGCGAACTTGGCCACCAGCTCGATCGACGTAGGAGGCGTGGCCAGTGCGGCGAGGTGATCCTTCGGCCCGATTGCCGCGAGCGCGCGGCGGTTTTGCAAACCATACATCTGATCCACATCGGCCACGTAGGCGGCGAGCGCGCCGTACGTACCGCCAAGCAGATCGTGATTCGCTGCGACAGGCTTCAGGAATGCATTGGCGAGCGTGCGGGGTTGCGCTGAGCCAGCCTCGACCAGCATCAGGCTCGAGTATGCATAAGGCGCAGTCGAGCCCTTTTTCGCCCCCGGCGAGACTCGCGACACCAGATGCACCAGCGCGGCCGTAACGTCGGCCGCGAGCTTGCGGTCGGCGCTTAGCCATTGCTTCTGATCGCAGCCTTCCAGATTCGACACAAGCTGGGCGACATCCACGACGACGTACCCGTAAAACAGACCGCTGGTCAGTTCTGTCGTGCCGATGTGGCCGCTTCCGAGCTGCGTGTCGTCTTCGCGGCCGCCTTGGAGATCATCGATGGCTGCGAAATAGTCGGTCTCGGTGTGTTCACCGTGCACCGTGAACGCGTGCGCGACGTGCACTGCGGCATCGGCGCGCGATAACTTGTCGCTCGTGACCATGCGCCCGAACAGAGCGGCATCGAGCCCGGCGGCGCGACGCAGGCCGTCCAGGTTTTTCCCCCAATCCTTCGTGAAACGTTTTTTCTTGGCCTCCTCGATCTTGTCGACGGAGCCCGCTTCTTTCGCCAACGCTCGTGCCTCGGCGAGGAAAAAATCAATCTCGGCCTTGCCGAGCACAGTGATCTGGCTGGTCATGAGCGCCGCGGAGCCTTCTTCGTCGCCTTCTTTTTTGGCGGCCTTTTTCTTCCCTTTTGCGGGTGCGGCCTCGTCGCCTTCCTTTTTGGCGTCGTCCTTTGCATCTTGCTTGGCCTTTTTCGCTTTGGCGCTCTCGCCGAGCACCGCGACCATGATGGCCTCGGTCGCAGCGCGCGCGAGTTCGACGGAGACACCTTCTTCGAGCAGTGGGGCGACGACGAAACGTTCGAAGGTATGACGCGAGCGAACGGATCGGCCGATCGGATCGGAGCCTGATTGGAGGGAGGCGAGGGCGTTTTCACCTTGAAAGGTGCGCCAGTGCCGCTTGAGGCATTGCGATGAAATCCGGGTCCGCGTGGCGCCTCCGAAGGGTAGGCGTTTGGCGAATCCCATATCGTCGCGATTGAGCAAAGCTCCGGGGTACGAGGTGAGGGTGTGAATTTGGATGAACAGGGGTCGGTTCATGGGGGGAATCTCTTTCAGGTATCTGCGTGACGGTAGAAGGATCGAGCGATATGGGTGCGCGGGTCGCGGTCGTCGTCGCGAGCGAGGACGAGGTTGGCGAGGTCATTCGGATCGAACGATTGACCCTTCTGGACGAGCTGATGGACGACGTTGCGCACGAGATTGGGGAGCTGTTCGGCATTTGCTTCGAGCAGGCGTAGCAAACGCATTTCGGCGATTTTGGCCTCGGCCATGGCTTTACCGAGCGGCACGTTTCCGAGAAAGCCCTGAGCGTTGGCCATGGCCGCGATAATCACGGCCCAGCGGCGCTCGAGGTCGTCGCGATATGGCCCGGCCGTGGGAAAAGAATCATCGAGCATGGCGACGGTGAGCCGGTAAAACGCTGCGGGCGGCAGGCCGTCGGCTTTGAAGCGGCGGAGCGCGGCGAGCGTGCCTGGATCGGCGTGTTTGAGGGCGCCGAGCAACTTGGCGACCAATTCACGGCGGGTCGGTTTTGCCGCCGCCGTTACGATGGGTGTGGGAGCGGGGTCGTTCACGGGGAATCTCCTGGTGCGGAAGCGGTCTCGGTCTCCGTTTGAGCGGAGGCTGCCGGGGGAAAAGCCAATTTGAAGTGGTTGCGGGCCGATCCGTGGAATACGGAATTGGCCTTTGCTTCTGCGCGCCAACGTCGAGCGGAAGGAACGGGCAAACTCTCCGTAGCGGTCTTCAGTTCCGCACGGGCGAGTTCGAAGAGCGTTTTTTGGAAAGCGGCGTCGGCGATATCGGGCGCGTCGCCGGCATGTGCGAAGAGCTGAGTAAAGAACACTTCGTCGACAGCGGCTTCGAAGCGATCTAGATGGGCATTGGCGCGGTTATCGTCGAACTTGAGCTTATCGGGTGCGCCTTGGAGCAGAGTGAGCAGGGCTGGCTTGAGGATCTTGAGGCGCGCATCGGCGGCGAGAGCGACCCAGGCCTTGGAACGTTGGCCGAGTTGGTTGCGGGCGTCAGCTTGTCCCAGGGATAGTCGCACTTTGCCGGGCACCGGCACCCAGCGCTCGTGATAGCCGCCGGTTTTGCCCTGACCGCGCACGAGCACTTGGCCGACCCAGAATCGATCGCCGCCCTTGGTATCGGGTTTGCCTGCGGCTCCGGGCTCCCATTCGCCCCAAAGAAGGTCCTGGACCCGGTCATAGGCGAAGCCGGTCTCGGGCATGGTGAGCGCCTTTCCATCTTTTCGGGCCACGGGTGTCCACGCGTCGCCGGTGTTCCCGGTCAAGTCTTTGGCATCGATACGGGCGGCCTTGCTCGTACCTCGGTAGGCGACGATCGTGTTGTCGTTGGTGATGGTGAGCCGAATACGCCGGCACACCTCGATAAAGAACGGGTCCAGATCGCCCATGGCAAGTGAAGTGGTTCCGCTCCACGGGGCGCACCATACGAGCCCGAGATGCCCCTTGCCTTCGAAACGGGTTTCGAGTTTGGCACGTGCTGAAAGAAGGGCGCGGACATCACGCAAGAAGCGCGACGCCGAGCTGTGATCCGCGGCGAAAGTGACGCAAGGCCTGCTGGAGAACCCGCCATTCATCCGCGCGATACCGTAGTTTCCCGCGCCGAGAAACCCTTGGGTGGTTTGGAGCGTGAGGAGCGAGAAAATCCAATGCTCGACGGTTGGCTGATCCACGCGATCGATCTTGATGTCGTGGTTTTTCGACGTAATGAGCACGTCGAGTTCGGAGCTTGGGCGCGTATGCAGGCTCTTGAGTTCATCGAGGTTGCCTTCGGGGACGGGAGGCTGCAAGAAGGCTGGTTTGGCCAGGTCGCCCACGACGAGCGTAAACGCTTCCGGACCGGCCCCGTCTTCTTTTGCCGCACCGAGCAGCAAGCGGTGCCAGGCGGCTTCGTCGTGGACGATGTCGGTTGCGTCGGCCCGCACGAGGGCGAGGGCTGCGAGCTGCACCAGAAATGCGTGCACGGGGTGTTGTTGATGAGCCTGCACGGCGGTCAACGAAATGGATGCGCCGTGAGAAAGCCGCGCGAGCAGGCCTGGAAGGGTGACGTTCTCGCGACGACCGTGGAGATGCTCGATGCCGAGCAACGGCTCGTCGAGCAGGTTATGAAGGAGCAGTGGGTTAGGCATCGGCAATGTCCTCCGCGGACTCGGTGGTAACGTTTACATCTCGGCGCAGGCCAAAACGATCGTAGACAAACTCGAGCGGTCCGAACGCAAAGCGAACCTCGGCGCCTCGAGGGCCTTCCGTGGCGCGAACATCCGTTGGCACGAGGTCCGGATCCGCTGGCACCTCGCGCGTGAGCCATCCCGGGATCGTCAACTCGTGAACGAGGGTGCCAAAGGGCCCTGGTGGCGGTGACGCGAACTTCGCTCGACGGTCGCTCTCTCCTAGACGAGCGGCGATTCGTTCGGTCATCTCATTCTGTTTGAACGAGTACTCCCCAAAGTGCGCGTCGCGGTCCACCAAATTCAGATCGGCTATTCCCCGGTCTGCGAAGCCCTTGCCACGGACGTTGGTCCTATGCTTCTGCCATGCCGGTCCAAGCGTCTGCACCAACGCATCGAGCGCTTCGGGGTGGGTAGTCACCTCGACCAATTCCCGGTTTTGCGCCGGGATCTCGAGCGTGCCGTTTTGTTCGAGCCGGCGACGCGTTGCCTCGAGGATCAGGACATCGTCGTACACTGTACCGACGCCGTGTTTCGCCGAGGCTTCGCCATTGCTGCGCAGGCTTGTTTCGAGCGGTTTCTCACTTGTCATGACGACTGCCCTGGGCAGCTTACACGAGACCGGGCGATCGGAGTCACGTTTTTCTGGGTGTCGATGCAATCGTCCGAAGCGCTGGAGGAGGACGTCCATGGGCGCGAGATCGGTGAAGAGCAGGTCGGCATCGAGATCGAGGCTTTGCTGCACGGTCTGCGTGGTGACCGCGACGACGCCTCCGAACGCGGGGGCGTCTTTTCCAAACCGAAGGGCAATCGCGTGATCGAGACGAATGCGATCGGTTCGCGC
This sequence comes from uncultured Polyangium sp., assembly GCA_964514885.1. GTDB lineage: Bacteria > Myxococcota_A > Polyangia > Polyangiales > Polyangiaceae > Polyangium. The sequence goes on from CAZETM010000478.1 coordinate 7,275, forward strand.
GAAACGTGCATGGTGGAGCGTGACGACATTGCCGACTCGAAACAGCAAAGGGGCATCGGCAGCGGTGGCCAGTTCTTCGAGGGCGATTTGCGTGGCGACCGCGTCGGTCACGGTATTGCGCAGGACGAGCACGCGAGCACCTGCTCGGGCGGCGTTTAGGGCACGCGAGGCCACAAGGTGAGGGTCATCGGCGAGCGCTTCCA
>CAZETM010000479.1:0-7475 GCA_964514885.1 uncultured Polyangium sp.
CCGTCTTCAGACCCCCTCCAAAGCGACCGGAACGCGTTCCGGAGCGCATTCGGGGCCTCGGAAGCAACGTCTTCACGCGTGAAGAGCTGCATCCAGGGGCCCGGGAGCGAAATCCGAACGGATTGTTTTTTGGTTCCTGGGCCCCAAGAGGAGCACCTTACGACGTCAAGATGGCTCTGCAGGGCCCCGGAAGAAGGATCTTACGGCTTCCAGGACCCTTGGCCGGGCAGTCGGTGGGTGACTTGCTCGCGCGTTTCCTGGGTCCGGTCGGTAGGCGTTCTGCAACATTCGCGAACACGCGTATGAGCCGCGAGAATACTTGCGACTGGTCCTTTGCTGCAAGGCAAATCGACTCGATTGAATCGCGCAAGAGGTCCTCGAAGGACGCACGCGGCACAATGGCCATCACGCTCCCATCTTCATCTCGGTAAACATTTTTGGTTTTTCATCGGGCCAAGTGCAGAAGCAATGCCCACGCATCACCTTGTTGGGAATCACCAGCTTTGGTTCATCCGTGGTTGCCGCATCGTCAGCGAACGTCAGCATTCCCATGTTCGAGCATTTGCTCGGGATATCGGCCACTCTGCCAGAGTTTGCGAAGGAAGTCGAGAACGAGGGTCGAGTTGTACATTCCATCCGTGGCGTACTTCGAAAAGCGATACCCGTTGTAATGCTTTTCGAGCGTCTCGAGCAAAGCCTCGCGATCGGGAACGAACGGCAAGTCGCGGGCGAACAAGCGATTCCCGAAACGTTGGGACCGCGCGGATCTGCCCTTCCCGTCCGTACGAAGAGGCCATCACGCGTTTGCAAGCAACGAGGTGCTCGTAGCCATTTGTATTGAAGGGGGAACGAATCGATGATTACCGGCGCTCAGGTGGGCGATTGGTCGCCCGCGCGGGATTACTTCTTCTTGACGCCGCCCTTGGGCCGAACCTCGGGAGACAGCTCGGGGTTGCGCCAATAGTATTCGTTCTTTTTCTCGCTCGCGTCGGCAAAACCAACGGTTTGCATTTCCACTTCAATGGCGGCGGTGCCCTCGGGCACGTGGTCCTTTTTCACGCAGGAGAACGTGATCACGGCCTTCTCGGCAGGCTTCATCACGCCGCTGAAGAGGTTCCCGGGGCAAACCTGGTAAGGGCGCGGTTTGCCGTCGGAGTCCTTGACTTCGAGTTGTTTGCCGGCCTTGTCATAGAAGTACGCGAAGGCCTTGCCGTAGAGGATGGTCTCTTTCGCTTTGTTGACCACGCGGAACGAAGGTCCCTTGTCGTCCATTTTTCCAGTCCAAGTGACCTCCATCATGTGCGCCGTCCCCTTTGCCTCGCAGGGTTTGGCCAAAGTGCCATCGCCTGCCGAATCGGGGGGACATGCGTGGACCGGCGTGGACGGAGGCGGAGGAGGCGGCGGCGCTGCGACGACGCTCGTCGCGGCCGACGGAGGCGCTGCTGCAACGACGGCGCTTGCGGAAGGAGCGGCGGAGGGGCCGGAGGCTTTCTCCTCGGCACAACCGGCGACGGATACGACGAGTAGGGCGGCAAAGATAGCTCTCGTGGCTCGAGCCAGGATAGGCATGATCGTCTCGTTTCCTTTCGCGCTTGCTCGACCGCAAACGCGTGAAACCGAAAGAGTATCGAGCCTGGCAAAAAACGTCAACAATGCAGTGATCTTTTTCCTGGCGCCCCCGAGCGCCCATCTTTTGCACCACGTCAGCTCACGGCCGGTGCGTTTTGCGTCGTTGTTTTCGGTTTCGCCGCGCGCGCTGGATACCGCGCAACGAGATCGTCCAGCGCAATGTGCATACCAGCCGTCCGCGCTGTGATTCTTGCCACGGTTTTGGCATACCATAACACCGCGCGGTGTTACGCGGGCATGGCGGTGGGGCAGCGTACCTAGCCCAAACGCATGTCGTGCTGTGCGTGGACTTGGCGACGCACGTAAGGGTCAAGGGACTGGTCCCTTGCCAGGTCGATGGCGGGGAGCCCTCGTCAGGTACGGGGCGAGCCCGTTTTTCCTTTTTCATTGATTCGGAAGCGTCTGCGCATGCCGAATGCAAGCAATACGACGAGTGCAGACGTCGCGCCCGAATCCATTGGTGCGTCGCCAATGCGACACCCACACCCACGCGGACCTGGATCGACGCGGCCGAATACCGGCATTACCGATTTTCCTTCGAGCGTCGTCCAATCACCCGATACGATGAAGCTCGCCCAATAATACGGGTGCGAGCGATCGCCGTCCGAAAGCATTGCGAGTTGCACTTGGCGCATCGCATCGCTGCGGCCTGCGCCTTGCTTCAGGCGCCCATAATAAGCTCCCATCAGCCCTTGCGTGGCGGCGTCGTCCACACGCCACAGGCTCATCACTTGCGTCCTCGCCCCTGCCAAAAGCAACGATCGCCGCATGCCGTACACGCCGTCGCCATTCTTGACTTCTCCCAGACCCGTCTCGCAGGCCGAGAGGACCACGAGCTTCGTGCCGTGGAAATCCTGGCCCGACACCTCCAGTGCGGTCAGGATCCCATCTTTTTCGCCGCTTTTTCGAGGGTTTGCCCCTGCGAGCGCGAGCCCTGAGCGCAAAAGCGGATCTTCGCCAAGCATGCCTCCTTGGCCCTTGTTCTGGTCGGGCAGGAAAAACCCATGCGTGGCGATGTGCAGGATCTTCGGTCCATGCAGCGCCGCGAGCGCGTCCTCGGTGGCCTCGGCGGCGAGCAGCAGGCGTGCGCCGTCGAGCTGCTTGGATAGCGACAATGCTTCGCGGGCCGTGCCTGGCAATGGCGAGAAGCTCATTGTCGAGAAATCGACGGACCTCATGCCCCGCTCGGTACCGGCCGGTTTTTCCCCGGAGGTTACGCTGCCTCCGGCGTCGAAATCGGGCGCAGCGACAATGATGGGCGCGTCACGCGGGGGCGGGTCGTCGGCTCGCAGCCGCAGCAAATCGCGTCCGCTCGTCAAATAGTCGAATGCGTAACGCTCGATCAAAAGATGGCCTTCTTCATCGACCAGCGCTGCGAAGGGAATGAGGTGAAGCGCTCCGTCAGGCGAGAGGAAAACCCAGCGCGCGTCGCCCAGCAGCTTACGTACGGGTGCCATGATCCGAGCGTCGAGATCACGGGCGAGCGCCTTGGTATCAGTATTGGCCGCCCGCGCCAGCGATCGGCGCAGGCGGGTCGTCGCTGCGTCAATGGCGGGGGCCTCTCCCAGATCAACGCATCGCGGCTCGCCATCGCTTGGGAGCACGCACGCCGCATATCGCGCCGTACCGAATCGCTCCTTCTCTGTGCGCGCTTTCGGATTGAAAGGTCGATAAACGCTCCATTCCACGAGCGCTGCGCCTTTTGGCAATGCCGAGTGCACCGCTTCGAGGGTGATCCGCTGCTCGGTCGCGCGGAACGTTACGCTGCGCTCGCTGATCTGGTTCTGCAATACGTCGTCCCGCGCTTCGAGCGTCGCCAGCATTTCTTTGTATTTGTCGGCTGGGATGTCGCCTGCGCCGCGCAAGGTCAACGTGCTGCGTTTCGACCGAATGGACTGCAGCTCGTCGAAGAGCAATTGCTCTTCTGCACCGAGTTTTCCGCGAAGCACGCGCATGCTCTCGGCGGTGGCGTCGAGCGCCCGCCCCTTGCGACGCAGCAGTGTCGTGAATGCAAGCCGCGCGGCCTCGGTTTTTTCGGTATGAATGGCGCGCCAGATGTCGTGGTCCAGATCCTCGGCAAACTTGGCGAGATAGCTGCGCTTTTGGACCTCGGCGCCGAGCGAGACGATGGTGGTCAGGTGTTTCTCACGTACCTCACCCGCACGCGCCGAAAGGGCAATGGCGCTCGTGACGTCGCCTCGGGCATCGGCAAGCATGGCGAGAGGGCGCAGGGACAAGGCGACTTCATGATGATCCGGTCCCAATGCTTTTTCTCGTATCGCAAGAGAGCGCACTTGCTCTTCGCGTGCTTTGTGTTCGTCACCCAGAAAGCCATGCACATCGGCTAGGTATTTGAGACTCGCTGCAACCAAGGAATGATCAGGACCCAAAACCTTTTCTCGAATGGCAAGCGATCGCTCGAGCAAAGGTAAGGCGCGAGCATTGTCGCCTTGCAGGCGGTGCACGTGCGCGAGGTTAATGAGTCCATGAGCGACCAAATCGTGGTCCGGAGCGAGCGTTTTTTTCCATATGGCCATTGCGCGCTCGAAGTCGGCTTGCGCCCGCCCATGGTTACCTAGTTCATTGAACGTTACCCCGCGGTTATTTAATGCGTTCGCGAGGAAAGGATGCTCCGGCCCCAAACTTTTCTCATAAATGGAAATGGCGCGCTCCTGCATCGGCAGTGCACGCTCGGTATCGCCGGCTTCGGAGTATAATTTAGCAATGTTCACCAAAAAGGTCGCTACGTCGGGATGCTCGGGCCCTTGCACTTTCTCTCCAATGCGGAGTGCCCGTTGCAACATTTCGAGCGCTTTAGCATAATCGCCCATCTCGTCGTACGCGCGGCCCAAGTTGCTGAGCAATCGTGCAAGCCGAGGGTGCAAGGGGCCGAGTACTTTTTCTTGAATGGCCAGGCTCCGCTGCAGAACTGCCAGCGCTCGATTGTAGTCGCCCTTGTCCGTGTAGACAGCGCCCATGGTCATGAGTGAAGGTATCAGCCGCTCGTGTTCGGGGCCCAAGTCTTTCTCGATGATGGTAACGGCTCGCTGCAGAAGATCCAGCGCACGCGCATACTCGCCCAGCCCCGCATATGAAGCCCCGATGTTACCAACCAGCAGTGCCACGCCAATGCTCTCAGGACCGTCGACTTTCTCTCGGATGGCCAAACCACGCTCGTATGCCTTCAGAGCCTGCGCGTCATTGCCCGCATTTATGTAGGCATTACCCAGCGTCCGAAGAGAATCGGCAACGAGGGGATCGTCGGTACCGAGCGCCTTCTCTCGAATCGCCAGCGCGCGCTCCGCGAGCGGCAATGCCTCGCCAGGCTTCCCCGCGTTGATAAGCTTATCGGCCTCTTTCTGAATCCGCTCCGCTTCCTCGAGCTCCTTCGACTGCGCCGGCTTCGCGGGTGTTGCTTTCGAAGGCGCCGGCTTTGTCTGTGCTTGCAGCAACCCTGGCGCGGTCGCCGTCATCGTCGCTGCAAACAGCACCGCTACCCACCGCGCCCGCCACACCCGTTCTCGGATCCTGCTCTTCATGGTGTGGCGAACATACATGAAATCAGATCTTTCCAAAACATCTTTCCGTGTGTTAGCCCTGTACTTACATTTATGACCTGTTCCTCACGGTTTCTCCTACTGGCAATCTTCCTCTCGACAGGCTGCGGCGGCGCAGTTTCATCGCCCGTCTCGCCTACAACCGATGACGTGATCGGCTGGGCCGTTGGCTCTTCGGAGCGTGCTCCGTCACCGCCAACTGCTGATCGCATGCTCGTTGCCCTTGCAGCGAATGCGCCCATCGAGAGCGCGGCGCGGGTGACCCCTTCGTGCCTCAAAGCCACGTCATTTCTACCGGCGCCGAGCGGGGATCAACGGATCTTCTTTTTGGTGGGAGGGAAGCTGGTCGTTCGGAAGGGGCCCGGACAGGACCCGACGCCGCTCGCGGGCAACGATCCCACGTTTGGCATAACCAGGCTGCTCGCTTGGAAAAAAGGCGCGAACCCGCTGAATATGTTCGTCGTGGCCAGGCCGCGCGGAACTCGATCCGACGAAATCTGGTCCTTCGCGGTCGATGACAAAGGCATTCAAGCCGCAACGCCCGTTCGAGGTTATGAGGACTTCGGCAGCCAACAATCTTTCTTCGAGCAATACTCGGTTCCGCGCTGCCTTCCCGGAGGCAATCGTTGCCTTTCGGTCAGCTCGGATGCTGACGGCTCGTATCTCGATGTGGTGCCGAAGCGCGGACAGCAGCCGGTAGCATTCAAGAAAATTGAAAAGAAAACGGTCATCGATGCAGCTTGGGCGTCCATGGATGGCCAATCGTTGTATTTGTTGATGCCTTGCTTTTAATGCGGCATCAGGCTCTGGCGCAGACGCTCCAGCGATTCGTCCGTTTTCGGTCGAGACAACACGTCGTACGCGCATGGTGCAAGGTTTGACCCATTGCAGGTGAGCGCTCGCAAATCGGGATCCGGATCGCTAGCGAGCGCGTTTTCGCCTGCTGCGAGGCTTTCATAGGCATTGATCAGCGCATCGGCCTCCACTTGACCTGGCGGCGCGCCGCCGTCGCGCGCGGCAATCCACCGGAGCAACGCTGCATAAAATCGGTGCGTTCCTTCGAGCGGAATCGCTCCGAGCCCCACGATCTGCGCATGCGCTTCGCGGGGCCGCGCCTGGTGCAGAAACGCCTCCACCAGGCTCAGTGCGTCGAGCGGTGCATGGGAGAGCCGGTACGCTTCGGCGTAATCGGTCTGCGCGAGCGCCCAGCGCCCACCCCGGCCTCGATAAAAGCCCCGTCGTGCGAGGATCGCCGCTCGTAAGGCGTCAGGACATTGCCCCTCGGCATCCACCGGCGCAGCCTCGATTTCCGCGATTCGAGGGTCGGCAGGTACCGTTCCTTTTCCCACGATGCACGCGGCGATCTCCGGCAAAGCGGCCCGGGTACATGCTCCGCCGCGGCTGGTCAACGCGAGCAAGGTTTCCGTGGATGCCTCGATTCTGCCCTCCGCACATGCGGCGCGCGATAGCTTGAGCATGGCGAGGGATCGCAGGCGTTCGGGCCCCGCGTCGACGAGTGTTTCCAGCGTCGCGCGCGTATCGGGGCAGCCGGGGCAACGGTCGGCGTAAAGGTACCGTGCGAGCGCGCAATCGTCTGCCGCGGGCGTCGCTCGACATGTCGCGAGCAGCCGGTCCGGCGCGATCGACTGCTCAGCGCACGCAGGTACGAGCAAGAGCGCCGCGAGCCCAAGCCGGTCGACGTCTCCTGGGGGCATTGGCGGACAGGCATAGCCGGGCGTGACGTCCGCGTATGGCGTTGCAAGCCTGGTCATCGCGCCGAGCACGACCCGAATGCGCGGCCAATCGCTACGGCGCGCGAGATCCAGAGCAAGCGCCTGACCGAGCAGCTCATCGTGCTCGAGCTGGCCTAGCGGAAACAGCTTCGCGTCCCCTGCCCGGTCGGCCACACCGAATAGCAAAGCACCAGCCTTCCGAGCGCTCCCCAAGAGTGCGTCGCTGCTTTCGACATCGAGGCACGACACGCGCAGACCACTGTCGAAATCGGCAAGCTCGCGGCAGAATTCCCGTCCCTCGTCCGTGCCGAAAAAAACTCCCGCAAGTAAAAGCCCGCGTTTTCCATCGTGGAATTGCGCAATCGTAGGAACCCGCGAACGCGCGATAACGACGGCCCCGACGAGCATTGCCATGAAGGCCACGACAAGGATTGCGACGAGACGAAAACGCCTCTGGGCGCTGGCTTCTGGAGGCCTTGCGGCGACGTTCGGCTTGATCCGGACCGGAACGTGATTTGCGCTCGGCCCGCTCGTCGCAGCCACCGTCGGCTCGTCC
>CAZETM010000480.1:0-7458 GCA_964514885.1 uncultured Polyangium sp.
GTGCAGACATCCTTGGTGCAAAGCTTGTTATCGACGGGAAGGTCGGTGTCGAGATTCTGGACCATGGTCCCGCCACTACCATTACAGACGACCTGCTTGCAATCGCCCGCAGTTTGCGTCGAAATCGGCAATCCCGACGTACCGAACGACTGACCACACTGGTGATTGACACACGTCCGCGTCTGGCAATCGTCGTCGGGAGGCAACAGGACGCAATCGGCAGGAACGTTGCATTCGACGCACGCGCCTTGACCGTCACAGACTTCAGGCTGCCCGACGACGCAAGGCGTTCCGGCCGTGACGCCCGGATTTGAAGCAGTGCCAGCCGTACACACGTCTTGCGTACAGGCATTGCCGTCCACGCTGACGTCGGCATCATCGACAATGGTCACATCAACGCTACTGTCGCAAATCTGCAGCTTGCAATCGCCATCGACCTGTACGAATCCTGGCGTAGGCAAACCGTCGATGGTCGTGAAGATGCATGTATTCACGGACGAATCGCAAAAATCGTCCGTGCACGGATTGCCGTCATTGCAAGGAGTTCCCGCGCCACAAACAACAATGCACGTGCCCGCCGTACAAGTGCCCGCTTGCTCCCCCACAGCACACGTCGAATCGTCGGGAACGACGACATTGCTGGGCGTGCCACTATCGCAGGTATCCTCGGTGCAGTCATTGCCGTCGTTCGGCACATCCTGATTATCGTACTGCAACGTAGCCTCGCCATTCGTGCAGACGACACTCGTGCAGTCGTTCGGCGTTTGACCGGTTTGCGCCGGAGCGTCGGCTTCGGGCAGAGATTCGCACACGCTGGTGTCCTGCGTACACCAATTGAACGTGCACGGATTGCCATCGTCACAATTCTCTGCGGTGGCACAAGGCTTACTGGGTGCTGCCTTGGGATCGGTTCCATAAGGATTGTCCCCGTCCAGAATTTGAATGCAGCCTGCTGCCGTAAACAAGAGCCCGAACCAAACCCAATTGCGCGTACGCATCAAAAAGCTCCTTCTATCGAAAACCGAGCCGTTCCTGGGGCGAACGCCGTCCGAAGCTGGACATTCGCGCCGGAATGGGCACGCGCAGGACGCGACACGATCAGCAGCGTCGCGCCAACCCCAAGGAATACGCCTCCCGTAATGAAGGCCGCTGTGCTCACATTGCCCACCGTACGAAACCGCCCGACTGCCGCCATGCCTACGGCATCACACACATAATCAGCGTCGCAACGCTCATCGATGGTGTCTTTTTCCGTCATCGCCATCGAGCCCGTAATGGCACCGGCCACGAGGCCCGCTGCGCCAAGCCCCACTCCCACGAATCCAGCGATTTTTGCGGGATCCATCTTGCGAGTCTGCACAGGAACCGAACCCGCCCCCAAAGCTGCATTCAGTTTCGTTGCATCCACCGCAGCAGGCTTGGCTGGCGTCAAATCGATAATCGTCGATCCACCTTTGCCAAGCGTCACCGTGCGCGATCGATCCGGCTCGCCAGGCAATTGCACGACGACTTTGTGCGTTCCCGGATCGAGCGGCAACAGTATATCGAGTTCCGCCGCGCGAAATTCAACCCCGTCGACGATGATCTTCGAATTCGGCGGCGGCGGCGTCTCCCAGATGAACTTCAACATCGGCACCGTGGGCTCAATTGCCGCGAGCTGCGTCTTGGCCGTGTCAGCGCGTTGCGTATGGTTCTGACGCGTTGCCCCCTGCATCTTGTCATACCCACGAAGATACGCGCGGTAGTGACCCATCGCGGCCACGAGCTTGCCTTCGCGATCCCGACAATTGGCAAGCGTAAACAGCGTGCCATCCTTTGGATCCATTTGATAGCTGCGCTCGAGCAGCGGGCAGGCGGCAGAAAAGTTGTCCGCCTTCATGTAGTCGACAGCTTGCCGAAACAGCTTTTCGGCTACCGCAGAAGCTTGGCCGTAGGATTCAACCGACCAAACGAGCAAACAACTGGATGCCGCAGTCGCAAGTGTCCATCGATACGCGCGCATGAGTATTGCCGGCATAACGTGAAAATTGCATCGGCGTCAAGAAAAAGACCATCATTCGTCGTCTTCGTCCCAAAAACTTTCGGCGCCCTCACCTGCCGGCGCTGAACCGCGTCCCGGCGGAGCACGACGCGGCGCGGCACGCCCTGCATCGTCTGCAGCTTGCAAAGGATCCCGAGGCAACCGACGTGCTGGGTCGGTCGACGTTATGGCAGAGATTCCCAGCGTAAAGAGCGATCGAAATGTAAGTGGCGGACCACTCCCGACTGGCGTGGGATCAATTCTCGCCGAAACGAATTCGATATCCACACCGCCGGTCAATAACAGTCCCAATCGAATGGGTCCGCTGACGGTCGCCCCGAGCGCGAATGCTGTGGTCGTGAAGTCTCCCGACATCGGAACGGCCGCGGAAACGCCGAGCGGAGGACTTGCAGCGAGCGGCGCTATCCCTCGGCGAGCCCTCGCTACGACATGCGCCAAAACATGTCGATAATCGGCACCCGAAAAAGGACGCACCCATCCATCGACGAAGGCTCCATAGTCCATGCCAAACCCAATTCGAGGCCCCAGTGAGCGATAACCTATCGTCGCGCCGGCGGTTCCTCCCATGCGACGGCCAAACCAGCGCACTTCGAATCGACCATCGGGGGCGAATACCGTGGAGGCGTCTTTCAATAATGGCGGCGGGGATGCCGCGGTCAAACCCATGACCATCGTGGCGATGCTGCGCGCGGAAAGCTCCCACCGAGTCGTCCAGAGCACCGAAAACGTAGCGACATCGGCTGGACCACGCGTCAGATCCACGTCGAGCAGGGCGTGCTCGAAATGCGTAAACCCCGCCCGGGTGATCGCTCCAATACGCAGACGTGGAGCGAATTGGTACGTTCCGGTAAAACCAGCCATCAACGAATGACTATCGACTCCAACGGCCTTTGGCGAATCGGCAGCCACCGCTCCAGCTTGTGCGTAATTCACGTCGAATCGTAACATGCTGCTTGGCGAAGTCGCCGCAGACAAACCCAAGCGCGAGCCCACTCCGTACAGCACTCGATTGACCAAGAACGGATCTCGCGCTGCCAATTCGGTCGATGCGCGGAGCCCCAGCCGAGAAGCCACCAAGCCGTCCGCGGCAAATGAAAGATTGGTCAGCGGTGACGTGACGGCATCGAATCTTCCTCGAGCGCGCAGAGCCAGATCCTCGGGGCGCATGGGTGTTTCTGCGGTCGCGAGCGCCCTTCCATAACGTCCGGAGGCATCGAAGACGAATCCGGTGCGAGGCCTGGTGATTCGCGCCCACATGAAAACGTCTGCGGAGGCGAGCGCCAGGGCATAATTCGCACTGCCCGTATTGCCCACGATAGCGCTCGCACCCGCAGTCATTGCGGCGGTGGCATCGATTTCCGCCGGTATGGCCGCAAAAAAAGGCGGCAGAATCATGAATTACCGTACCGCAAGCCGCTCGGGCTCTTCTTCCCGCGCCGCTCGTCCAGCATGTACGACGAGCCCGATGGCAAACCCGATTCCGTGCGCGAGGTGCATGACGGGAAAAATGGCCGCAATGCGCGTGAGCAAGCGAATATCCACCCGTTTCGAGGCTCGCAATGCTTCCGCAACCACCACGAGCGTATACACAGCCATGGCGCCCAATAGAAGCGGAAGCATCCGCGGCTCGAGCATCGACGCGAGCACGAGCGTCACGAATGTGGTCAACGCAAAAAACGGAACCATGGGCCTCGGTGACAAGAGCTTTCCGCGACGGCAATACGTCCTCGCTCGTCCATTGCCGTATCCCAAATATTGGCGAAAGAGCGCTATCAACGATTTTCGCGGATAATAATGATTGATGACGTCCCGCGATTGATACACTCGCCCGCCCCGTTCGATGATCCGCTGGCAAAGCTCGGCATCTTCATTCGTACGCGCTTGCGGATCGTACAGTCCGATGAGCTCGAATGCTTCCCGGCGAAACACGCCGCCCCACACGCTCTCGACAAACCCTTCGCGAGCAGGATTCCACGAGCCTGATCCGCCCACGCCGAGCGGACTTTCGAGTGCCAGACACAATGCTCGCTGAAACGTCGTTCTCGCGCGCAGACGGACGGCGCCGCCCACATTGAGCGCTCCGGTTCGGCGCAAAGCTGCCACGCCTGCCGCGACGTAATTTGCGTCGTAATCGGCATGCGCGTCCATGCGGACGATTACGTCCCCACGTGACCGCACAATGGCCAAGTTCATCGCCGGGGCCTGCAAACGAGCTGGATTGTGCAGCAACGTAATGCGTGGATCTTCGGCCGCGAGCGCTCGCACGATGTCACACGTGCGGTCGACCGAGCCGCCATCGACGACAAAGATCTCCAGCAGAGCCCGATCATATTGTTGCCTCGTCGCAGATTTGACCACCGCTTCGATGTGCTCCTCTTCTTGATAACAAGGAATCACAATCGACACGGCCGGCTCTGCCGCGAGCTTTGGCAATACGACCCCTAGACGCCCGGATTTCCACGCGCAATCGTCCATCCAGCCCCCTGTCGCGACGCTTCGAACGGACTGCTAGCCCAGATTCGCTCGCAACACCTGTTCGACACGCTCTAAGCCACATCATCGCATGCCCTGGATATTTTTCAACGCCTGTGAGCCATCAATAAATGGTTGATTCGTTCCGAACGTAGCATCGAATTCGTTGCTCGCGCGCTTGCTCTTTGGGCTATTAGTGCAAATGATTGCAGCCCTTGTTTGCGACGCGTATTTATCCACCGGCGGATCATCGGCCCCTTCGAGTGCTCGCGGTCACGCGGATCTACCCGAATCGGCTAGAACCGCTCGCGTGTCCATTTCAACGACAACAGTTCGTCGCGCTAGCGAAGCACGCGGACGTGACGGTGGTGGCGGTCATTCCGCATTTTCCGGGCTCATCGCTGTTGGGTAATCGAGCACGGGTGGGAAAACTCTGTCAGGTGCCGGCTCGAGATTCGATGGATGGATTGCCGCTACTTCATCCACGTGCGCTCTATTTGCCTCGTGTGGGGCCGTTTTGGTCGGCGCTCAATGCACCGCTGTATCTGACGGGCCTGTTGCCGCTCGTGCCGGAATTGTGGGGGCAATTCGATGTGGTTTTGGGGGCGTATCTTTTTCCGGACGCGTGGGCGGCTCGGTGCCTCGCGATGCTCCTGCGTTTGCCGTATGTGGTCAAGGCACATGGTACGGACGTGAATGTCACGGCGCGCTCGCCCTCGGTGCGCCCATTCATTCGGAGCGCATTGCGCGATGCAGCCGCAGTGATTGGAGTGAGTCGTCCGATGCTCGATGCGCTGGTGGTATTGGGAGCCATGCGCGATCGGGTGATGCTGGTGTCGAACGGAGTGGATCGCGATCTTTTTCAACCGCGCGATCGCGCGCGAGCACGACAATCGTTGGGGCTGCCCGAGCGAGGTAAAATCATTTTATTCGTGGGCAGATTGGAAGCTGAAAAAGGTTTGGCCGAGCTGATACAGGCATTCGCGGGTCTTCCCGCGCGCAGGTCGGATCCCATTTCGCTGGTTCTCGTGGGCGACGGGTCGTTAGGCCCGAGTTTGGCAAAGCAAACGGCAGGCGATTCGCGAATTGTTTTCGCTGGAAATCGTCCTCCTCAGGATGTGGCGCAATATCTTGCGGCAGCCGATGTTCTTGCCCTTCCGAGCTGGGCCGAAGGCACGCCCAATGTGGTGCTCGAAGCATTGGCCGCAGGGCGTCCGGTCGTGGCGACACGGGTCGGCGGGATTCCAGATGTGGTGGATCACGAGCGTACGGGATTGCTCGTGCCACCGCGTGATGTGCCGGCGCTCGCGGGAGCGCTGGCAAAGGCATTGGATCGCGTTTGGTCGGAGGACGATATCGTCGCGACGGCGCCCGGGGATTGGGAGCAGAGCGCGCGACGATTGCTGGTGGGGTTGGAAAGAGCGGTGGTGGGGAGACGTCAATCGGTAACGATGGGGTGATGGGGAACGGTAATTTCGCGCCAGGATTTCATTGGTGGGCTTTGGGAAGGTCAACAGGCATCATTGAGCGGTTTTGCAATATTCGAAATCATAGGGTTGCAGCGTATCGCAAAGGCGGCGTTGATCGAAACAACATCCGCTGCACGTCGTGCTCGCTTCGCGTTTCCCGCACTCGTCATAACACTGAAACGACGGCTTGTTGCATTCTTTGCGCGGGACGAATGTGCCACCATCGAGACTCGGATAGCGCCTTTTCGGCTTTTCTTTCGGGCGACAACCCAAAGTCGAACCGAGTGCCATCATTGCAAAAAGGAGTATCGGCGTGGTTTTCATGTCACTCCTTATTCGGACATTCGTAGAAGCTATAGTCATCGTCACGATCGCAAGCCTTGCCATTGCGCTCACAACAACTCGTGCATGCCCAACCAAGATCTGCCTCATGACAACTATTTCGACAAGCTGAAACCTTCAACGTACAGTTGTCCCGTTCCACCACGCCGCCGTCATCCTTCGCGCGCTCCTCGGATCCCCACGGTTTCCAGTTGCAACCACCAAGTACCTGGAGGAGAGCAAAACCCGTGACCACCGCTTTGGCCCTCGCTTTTGTGGTGGATTTGCTGGGTTGCATTGCTTAAAAAAGTCCTTCGAAGAAATGCCTGATAACAGCGCTGAAGGGCTGCGCCGATGCGCGAGCAATTTCTTCTCCGATGAATTGCCGGCGTTCGTCTTCCTCCAGTTCGATGAGTGCTTCGATGATCCCGGGCTCGGTCGACTGGTACGTTTCGAATGCTCGTTGACGCATCGCCATCAAACGTCGATTTTCGAGATTGAAGACACGCAGCGTCTCTCTTGCGCGTTGCTGTTTGGCAATGGATAGTCCGTCACGAATGCGAATGGTCCCGTCGCTATAGAATTTGAAGAAATAGTCCGGATCGTCTTTGCATGGGTCGACCAGAGCATTCGCGTCATACGCTCCTGCCCCGTTGTCTTTGTAATACCCACACGAATCGTTCCGGCTGCATGACGAATAAAGATTGGACCAGTCGAAAGTAAGTTTGGGAGAGCGTGCTTTGCAGCGAAAGTGTTCTATGTGTTCGCCCAATTCATCGAGGGATCCTTCGCAATAGGCGCACCGTGAGCCCTGTATTCGCTCCAGATGTGTTCGAATCTGTGCCTTGTGCTCCATTGCCACGTCGTCCCAATTGTCGCGGCCATGTCGGTATTGTGAAAGACACGGCGGAGCTTCCGTGGATGCACGTTCGAGTTTGCGCACGCCTCAGCCCTCCTGCTTCCCGACCATTCGGCGATTCTTGAAATTGTGAAAACGAATCAAACGGTCGCAATCGATCATGATCGGGTGTTGGTCTCCGAAATGCTCGATGAGCCGTTGACGCATCTCGAGAGCTTCGGGCGTATCTGCCTTGTGGTCCTCGATGCGTGCTCGATATTCACTCAACAGACGGGCTTCTTCGACGTGGGGCACTG
>CAZETM010000481.1:0-7453 GCA_964514885.1 uncultured Polyangium sp.
CGCAGGCGTTGCATCCACGAGCTGCGCGATATAACTGGCCCCGCCGACCTGATTGCTTTGTGCGTCGGGACGAAGATGCGACCGCGCTCAGCAATCTGCACGCTGACGCCATAATCTTTCGCTAATTGAACCATCACGCCTCTCTCGGGGTCAAAGCACCATAACTCACAGCCAAAACCGTCAGTGAGTGTAGGCACCGGACATTTACCGTCCGCCCTTCACCTTTGCGAGCTTGACGCCCATTTTTCCGCAGCGCATACCTGTCCAAGTTGTCTGGCAACTACATTGCGTAGATGTCAACGAGGGGACGAGCGCGTATGACATCGTTAGCCTTTACGAATCGGGGTTTCGCTTTCTCAGTGCTTGGGAAGGTTTGGCAAGCGTTGGTTCCTCTGTGGCTGTTTCTCGCTTGTGTGATCATGCACGCCGGGTGCACATGTCGGGCTGCGGAACAACCCGAAAATCGTCCGATTCTTGCTTGTATACCGCAGCATTCATCGTTGCGGATTTCGCCGCCGCTCACTTCAAGGACGACGATCGCCGGCACGATTCCCGTTTCCTTTTCCATTACGGATCTCGGCGATGCGGCGTTGACTATACCGATTGCTGCGCCGCCTGGTCGAGCCGGCGTCGAACCTGCATTGGCAATATCGTACAATAGCTCATCGGGTGACGGACTGCTCGGGGTTGGATTCTCGTTGTCTGGACCATCGGCCATCACGCGTTGCCCGATGACAATTGCCGTCGATGGCGAGATTCGCGCAGTGCAATACGACAAAAACGATGTATTGTGTCTCGATGGCAAACGGTTGGTGAGCGTTGCGAAGAATGGCGCTACCACTGAATACCGCACCTTCCCCGATACACAAGTCAAAGTCGTCGGGAGCTACGCGAGCGGATTCGATGCGTTTTTGCCCTCGGGATGGGTCGTCGAATACGGAAAAGCGCCGGGCGCTCGGCCGCTTGCGCTTGGAGGCCTCCCGCGGGCATGGCTTGCGAGCGAAATGCGCGATGCGCGAGGCAATGCAATGACATACGGGTATTGCTTCGCGGAGGCGGAGGGATACACGGCGGAGTACGCAATCGACGAAATACGATACACCTCCTTTGAAGGAATGGAGGCTACGCGTGCGGTTGCATTCGTGTACGGCGTGAAAGATGAGGCGCGGCAATTCTTCTCCGGCGGCATGCAATTACAACAATCGTTGCAGTTAGACGAAATTGACACGCATGCACAGGATGAGCTTGTGCGACGGTATCTCTTCGACTACGAACGAAGCGAAACGACAAGACGCTCGCGATTGGCTTCCGTCGAAGAATGTGGGGCCGATGGGACATGCAAGCCGCCAACGCGTTTTCAATATGCAAACAAGGAAACGGGATTCGAAGAAACCGCCACGACGATACCTGCCCCGACATCGCGGTTTTCGAGCCCGATCCTCGCGGACTTCAATGGAGACGGGCTGGATGATTTGCTTTCTCCAGACACCAATTCACTATCGACGCCCAGTAGCCCGATTACAGCTTGGCGCATTGCCCGAAATCAAGGTAGCGGCTTTGCGCCAGAAAGTGTTGCGTTTTCGCAAGAATGGTCGTTCGCTCAAGATCCACAAGGTCCCGCGGATCCTTCATTGATCCAACCAGAACTGGGTACGGCCATCGATTACAACCAAGACGGCCGGACGGACGTGCTCTTGCACGACGTCTACGGCAACAGAAACAACCACATCGTCTTGATATCGAAGCAGGACGGCTCGTTCGAGGAATTCGACACGGGCATCAAAAGACCGTTTCCGCTTTTGGCAACGCCGAGACAATTGCGGGGGTCGGCAGGATCGGTGCATCTGGCCGACGTCGATGGCGATGGTGTTGCAGATTTAATTCAATGCGAGGATCATGCGGACTCGCCGGAAGGCAACCCGAGCCAATCGTCCTGGGCGCTGCACTTGTGGCAGCCGGGAGGATTTGAGCACAATGGGGTGACCATTGATGTGCTTGCAGGCATGAGCTGTGGCGTCGAGCTGCGAACGGTGGACCTCAATCGCAATGGCAAAGTCGATTTGGTATTGCCTGCAATGATCAGCATTGGGGGCAATCCCGCGGTGCAGGCGTCAACCTACAGCGCGATCGAGCGTAATGCGGATGGAACGTGGAGCGCATGGGATACGAAACTGCGCATTCCATCGAGTCCCGGACGCGTGATTTTCGCGGATGTCAACGGCGATGGCCTGCCGGATGCGGTAAGCAATGGCCGTTCGGATGGACGCCTCTACACATGGACCAATACCGGAACGACCTTTTCTGAGAAGCCCGACCATAGCTTGCATTGGGACGGAACGACTGCACAGGATGCGTATTTTCATTTGGCCACGCCGCTCGACTTCGATGGCGATGGGCAAACGGATCTACTGATGCCAATGAGCAATCCGCCGGAATTACCTAAATGGTTCGTCCTGCGGGCGAGCCATGGAGCGAAGGAATTCACGTTTGAACGAATGGACTCGGGCATTCCATTCGAGGCACAGCTTGGCGAAGCGGTCACGCTTGCGGATCCGCGCGGACCCCGCGTGGGCGACGTGAATGGTGACGGCGCACCCGACGTCGCGATCTTTCTCGCAAACGAACTACACGTCTTCAAAAACCGAGCAGCAAATTCAGACGTGCTCGTCGGTTTTTCAGACGGGATGAACGAGCATGACCCGGACGAACCCGGCTTCATTCCGAACGTGTCGTTTTCTTACGGCCATTTGATTGACGGCGAGGCGCAAGAATCCTCGTTCTATCTTTCCCACGCCGACCCAAACAACAACTGCGACTATCCTCGTCGATGCGCGGTTGGAGCGCGTCGCGTTGTTCGCGAATACGCAACGAACGACGGTCAAGGTGGCGTGCGTCGTTTTGGTTTGCGGTATCGCGACGGGCGGTACGATCGGCGTGGTTATGGGTTTCTTGGATTCGACGAGCGTCTGTTGACCGACTTGGACACCGGCGCGACGACGGCGACGTTTTACGATAACAATTCGATCGTCAAGGTGGGCGAGCGAGACGTCTACCCGTTTGCGGGTCAATTGGCGCAACAATGGAGATGGGCGCCAGCGTTGCCGAATGAACCGAATCCGAACCGGGTCGAGCTTGCATTGGTCGACGTGACCAGCGACGTCGTTCCAACGAAAGATAGCCAGAACTATTTCACGCTGCCAACCAAGCGACGCACGCGCCGAGTGCAGGGTGTGATTCCGGCAGGTCAATCGTTGGAAACGTGGGTCGCCGAAATTGCAGCATCGAACAATGTCACGATGTTGCGCGATACTACGATGCGAGTGCTCGATTACGACGACCATCGCAACGTCCTCGAAGTGGATGTCCAAACTGTCGGTGTCGACTTGACGTTACACATGGAGCGAACTGTCCATAACGACACCGTTCGGTGGATTTTAGGACAAACGCAATTGCAGAAGGAATGTAGCTCGGCTTCTGGATTGTCCCAATGTCGCACGTTCACGCGGACGACGAATACGCATGGTGAGGTCGAAACGGAATCAACCTCCAGCGACGAAAACATTCTGGATACGAAACTGGATGTCACCTACGAGCGGGACCAATTCGGCAATATCACGCACGTAACGGCCGACGATGCGCTCGGTCATCATCGGGAATCCAAGACGATTTACGATAACGAAGGAATCCTTCCGAGCAAGCACATCAATGCGCTCGGGCATGAAACGACCCAAGCCTACGATGCAGCTTTGGGGGTACTCGTAAAGCAAATCGATCCCAATCAGTTGGTGAGCGAATGGCAATACGACCGCCTGGGAAGGCTGGAAGCTGAAAAGCGCCCCGATGGGACGCAAACAATAACGGTCGTAACACGCGAGAAGGTGGGCGACGCTTGGCAACTGAAGCAACGAACGACGACTACCGGCGGTGCCGATGACGAGACCATTTACGATGGCCTCGGGCGGCCGATTCGCACGTTTACGCACGGGCCTACACCGTCCGGGAAAAACAACGCGCCGCGGATCATGCAAATAACCGAGTACGATCGGCTGAGCGGGCAAATAGCGAAGAAGTCGGTACCGATTGCGGAAGGAACACTCGAAGCCGCATTGAGATGGGATAGCTACGAATTCGATTCGATCGGTCGACAGATTCGCCATGCGACGCCGTGGAATGCCACGACCACCACGGCCTACGACGGATTCGTCATTGATTCGACGGATCCACTGTTGAACCACACAAAAACGGAACTTGATCCGCTGGGGCGACCGAAAATCATTACGGATGCAGCGAATGGCCAAACGAAATACACGTACGGCCCCTTCGACACGCTATACACGGTGACGGATCCTGGTGGCGCCACAACAAAATGGACGCGCGATGCATTCGGCCGGGTTCGACAACTCGATGAGCCGGACCGTGGCACGGCGCTGTTGGTGCATAACGGATTCGGCGACTTGCTCGCGATGACGGATGCGCTGGGACGGGTGACCACGTTTGGGTTTGATGCACTGGGCCGCACGGTAACTCGCACGGACAAATCTGGTGCACAGGTGTTGACAACGACGTGGACGTGGGATACCGCGACAAACGGCGTCGGTCGATTGCACGAAGTCACGAGTCCCGACGGTGTGAAGTCGTATTCGTACACGAAACGTGGGCAGCTCGAGGGAATGATGCTCGCGGTGACGGGACAATCCTTTGCGTCCCACGTAAAGTACGATGGTTTTGGTCGGCTGAAATCTATCGACTATCCATCGCCACTCGGCGTGCAGTCATTTTCAGTTACGCATGAATACGACGATCACGGGTTTCGCATCGGTGTGCATGACAGCGCGACGAGTAATGCTTTCTGGCAGTTGGCGGATGTTGACGATACGGGTCGATACCAGAAGGAACTATTCGGCAATGGTGCGGTGACCACCCGGAGTTATTTCGACGACAAGCCAGCGTTGAAGAGTTTGACGACTTCAAAGGGTGCGACGAACATCCAGAAACTCGCATACGATTACGACGCACGGCTGAATTTGAAAAGCCGCATGGATGCCCTTCAGCAGGTAAACACGACGGAGCGATTCCGTTATGACGCGGTCGAGCGACTAACGTGCGCATATTTCGGGCTGTTCGAGAATTCTCTCGCGCCATGCACGACGTCGTATGCGTATGCGCCGAATGGTAATCTGACGTCGAAGTCTGATATCGGCGCGTTGTCGTATACCGATCCCAAGCATCCTCATGCGGTGACGAATGGAGCCGGAAAATCGTTTGGGTATGATGAAGTCGGCAATCAAATCACGCGACCGGGCGGGGTGACGGTCACCTACATGCCCTTCGATCTGCCAAGAACGATCACCCAGGGTGCAACGTCGATTTCGTTTGGGTATGACGGCGATCAACAAAGAATTCGGAAGACGACACCCACGACGGAGACGCTCTATTTCGACAACCTCTACGAGCAGGCGAAGACTGTCGGAGGTATCGAACACCGGTATTACGTGTCTTCACCGGAACGGGCGATTGCAATCGTGACACGCGGAGGCGCTGCGCCAGGAACGAGGTATCTACACGTAGACCATCTGGGATCCGTGGATGCCATTACGGACGATAAAGGTATCGTCGAAAAGCGCAGCTACGATGCATTCGGAGCGCGACGGAATCCGAAGTGGGGCGAGCCATTGGGCGTGTTCACAAGCAACACGACGAAAGGATTTACCGGGCACGAGGCGGACGATGAGCTTGGGCTCGTGAACATGAAAGGCCGGCTTTACGATCCGCGCATTGCGAGGTTCACGACGACCGATCCGGTCATTGCGGACATGCATTTCGGACAGAGTTTCAATGCGTACAGCTACGTATGGAACAATCCGCTCACATTTGTGGACCCGTCGGGGTTTACGCCGAATTCGCCTTCCACGACGATTCCGGGCGTATTTTGCTGTATAGAACAAATCATCGAAACCAAGTATCCTGATGGTTTCGTACTGGAGCCGGTGCTCGAGAACCCATACGATGCGGTCGAGTCGACGAATTCGTTGCGGTTTGGTGCGGATGTCGATACAACTGGCAATGGTGCAAGTGGTTTGCCGCAGGATACGACCGAGCCTGAATCGACGTCGTGGCTTGACAATCCGTTCGCACAATTGATTGGTGGCTATCTGATTGGCGTGGGCGAAGGGCTCGTTCCATTCGGTGGACTAGGCCATCAATTGGCAGAAAGCTTGGGCGTAAGCGAACGCGGCACGCCACAAGCGAGGTTCGGCCTGGCCGTCGGGCAAATCGTGGGTGGCATTTTCGCGACCGTCGGAGGAGTCGGCGGCGAGGTGCTCGGCGGAGCTGCAACGGTATCGGGCATCGGTGCAGCTGCAGGCGTACCGGTCATGGTCGTGTCGACCGCGGTCGTGACGGGCGGGTTGGCGAATATTGGGGCTGGCATTCGGGGAATTACTCAGGTATTGATGGAGGGTGGGATTGGAGGCGGGGGGGCGAGGAGGCCAGCGGAGGCAGCAGAGGCAGGCAAGCCGTTTACCCCCGAGCAGAAGGCTTTAGTTGACATGGCCAAAGGCGACAAGAAGGCCGGTGGCATCACGTCCAGTGACATGGAAGCATACAAGAAGTTGAATGCCGAGGCTGGTCCAAAGGGTTTCGCGGAACCAAACGCCGTACGTGGCCCGGAGACTCACCCTCTGCGAACACCCCAGTCCACGCCCGGTCCGGGTCAAAAACCACATGGACATGTTGGGCCGGTGGATCATATTCCGGTGAAACCATGAAATGCTATGTGTTCTCATTCGAGCCGAGCGGCCACATCTACGACGCTCTCATCGACTTTTGCTGCTCAGCCGCATCACGAATGATGTTCATCGTTCGAGACCCGGACCAATCGATCGCGCAAAAATTGGCCAATTTCCGTACAGATCTCATAAATGAAGAGCGGGTGCGGGCATGGCCTGGGACTATTCTGCTTGATGGCGACGCCGCCGCGTTTTGGTATACAGTAACGCCGCGTTTGCAGCAGGCTCTCAAGGCGCAGGCAACTCGGCTATTCGATTGGGTTGAATACATGCCAGAAGATCCATGCTTCTTTCGGAGCGATGGGCAAGTCCTTCTTGTCACGACTTCGCATGAGCGAGACGCATACCTGATGCTAACGGGCGAAGAGCTTGCAATGCTTCAGCAGACTTTTCCGTCCCTGGCTGCCATCCTCCATGAGGAAGGCGAAAATCAATGAAGATTCAAAGGCAATCCCGGCTGGTCACTTGAAACGCCGCACGAGAATCGAGCGCTTTCGCCACGAGCATGAAGGCCCCTCGCATGCTGCTGGCCGCCCTCCAATGCAGTGGCTTTACGCTGTTGCCAAACGTCCCGACATCCGCAAATCCCGTGTACATACGGCGCAGGGTATCGCTGCAAGTAATGCCCCGTCAACGCCACGTAATGCCCGCTCGACCTCCCCAAC
>CAZETM010000482.1:0-7447 GCA_964514885.1 uncultured Polyangium sp.
AGCGAGCGTCTTCCAGCGTTGTCACCACGCCTCGCCGAAGTGCTCGATGCCGTCGTTGCGGGGCAAGGAACGGACTCCGAATCCGCAGCCGAACTCGTGGATGCGTGGCTTGCGCCTTTCGAGGGGCATCCGGGGCTCGCGACCATCGATGATGTCGATCTCGTCGACTCCGCAACACTCGATGTCGTTGCACGCGCGCTTGCTGCGCGAGGGTTTGCCCTGATCGTACGGCTGGGCGTCGATACACAAATGCCCCAAGCTCTCACGTCGATTCCCAACACGTTCGACATCACGCTCGGGCCACTGTCGTTCGATGCATCGGTCGAGCTGACGCGTGCGTTTTGCGCGGACGCAATCACGGATGAAGCCGCGGCACGTTGGGCTCAACGAGGAGCCGGTTTGCCGCTCGGCATTCGCGAAGCGCTCGCCGAAGGTTTGTCCTCGGGTGAGCTGCGTTGGACCGGTGAAAAAGCCGAACCGCGAAGTCGTACGAGCGGTCGAGGTCGTGGCGCTCCGCCATCGGTGTGGATCGCACGTCGAATGCGATATCTATCGCCTGGCGCTCGCGCGTCGCTCGTCGCGCTCACGTTGCTTGGTGGAGATGCACCGATCCCGATCATCGATGCGATTGCGTGTTTGATCGAAGGTCCGTTGGCGCGTTTGGCGCTCGTCGAGCCGATGCTCATGTCTGGCCGGTGGGTGCATCCGTCCGAGAAAGATTGGCTCGCGGTACCGTCACGATCGGCGATGTTGGCGCTGTCCGCGTCGCTCGATGCGGGCACGCGCGTGATGTGGCATCGCTTGATTTGGCGCACGCTCGAGCATCACGTCAGCACGCTCGCGCTCGCGGAGCTTGCGCATCATGCGGCGTGTGCCGAAGAAGAGCACGTGGCGGGATCGCTTGCCGCATCGGCAGCGTTTGCAGCGGCCAACGTGGGCTTGAACGCGTCGGCGATGGAGCTTGCGGACGAAGCTCGAAAACACGATCCGGATGTCGAAGTTCCCGAGCTACACGGTGAGGAAGTCGAGCTTCGCGAAGCTGTCGTAGAGCCAGGCGATGACACGCCCGTCGAGCCTGCGGCATCGATCGCGTCACTCATCGAAGCGACGATCGACGAGATGCCGATATCGATTGCGGGGATGTCGCCGATCAGTTTGCGCATGCCGGCGGATTCCGGTCCCGAATCGTTACCGCGTCCAAGCGTTGCGGATGTGTTTGCGGCGCTCAAAGCGGATCCCGAGGCTGAAGAAGATCCGGACGTCATGGCGGCGCGTCTGCCGCTTCTGGCCAAACAAGCGCTACTCGAAGGCGATCTCGCCACGCTCGAACAAGTGCTCATGCGTTTGCGCGTCACGGGTGAGCACGAGGGGCTCATGGAGAGAATGGGGGCCTTCATCTCGCTCGGTCGAGGCAATCATGCGGAGGCATTTCGCAAATTGAATACGGCCGCGGAAGTGACGGGCCGGGACACACGCCATCGTTTGTCCTATGGCATTGCATTGGCGTCCATCGGATCGGTGGACGGAGCGCTGCTCGAAACGCTCGATGCGCTGGCGAAAGCGCGGCACGAAAAGGATCATCGCGGCGAGCAGGCGTGCGCGCGATTTTTGGCGTATTTGTCTGCGGCAATGGGACAACCGCGAGAAGCATCGGTATGGGCTAGGGTGGCAAAAGATGCAATGGAAGCCGCTCACGGGTGACTTGCTAGGCGCTCTTCGTTTCCGTTGACAGCGCCCTTCCAGCCGACCAAAACGCTGTCATGACTGCGACCGACGGCGCGCCCACGACCGCTTTCCAAAGGCACGCCCGCCCCATCATGGCCGCGATCGGCCTGGCCAGCGTCATCGGCGCTGCCACCACGTTCTACGTCTACAAGCAATACGCCGACGTGTGGCTCAGACGCCCGCCCCGCATGCCCACCTGCGTGCTCATGGCCCGCCGTCTGCTCGTGACCGACGACCCCGTCACCGGATCGATTCCTCACATGGCGCCCGACGAAACGATGGTTTACCTGCGTCCCACAGAAGATCGCGCCGTACGCTGCTTGAACCGCATTTCCAGCAAAACAGCCTCCGTATTCGCCGCCGCACTCGCCGAAGTCAACCCGGACAAACGAGCCCAAGCCTTAGCTGCCGTGGTTCGCCAATTACCCGCGGACCCGTCCGCGGATGCCCCAGCTTTCGCCACCTATATGATGAGCTCGGCGGCATTTCGCGCGCTTCCGAAAACTCCAGAAATCGAAGCCATCCATAACGAACTCGACCAAAGCAATGCGTGTCGTTTCTCAATGCGCACGCCATGCCCGTCGCGTCCGCCCATTCCAATGACCGTATGGATCACCGGCGTGCCCTCCGCGATTGGCCTCGTCTCCGTTTTGGGATGGAGCGGTAAAGCAATCATCGCTCGATTACGCGCGTGGAGAGAAAAACGACGCGCCGCCAAAAAGTCCGCAAAAAAAGAATCGACGCCCGCGCCCGCTACGCAAGAAAACGAATAGGTTTGTCAGCTCAAACTTTCGTCTACCTGTTTGGCTAGTTTTTCCAGTGCCGCTTCATCGTTGGCCATTGCATTGGCAACTACCGGTTTTCGAGGCCACGTTACCTGCAATTCGCCGTCGAACCAATAAACATGTTGCGGATCGATATACCCATGCGCGCCGCCCGCTGCACGTAACGCCTCGATTGCCTGGACAAACCTCTCGAACGCCCCCCGCGTGATCCACCGCGGCGCATCCGCAAGCGCCGTTCCCAGCGGAGGAGCCACCCAAATCTGCTGCGCCGCTCGATCCACTCGCAGCACCGTCGGCAATCCCGGATGCCCCGCTCGGGCAAACCCTCGCGCTCGCAACAACGTCTCGTCGTCGAGCGGCACCACCAACACCTCGCGATCGAGCCATTCATCGTGACGTAAACTCGCCATGTCGCGCCCATCGCCTAACTGCGCAGGTGGGCCAAGCCGTTCGTCCTCCGACTTTCGCGCTGGCACATCCGAGTTTGTCCGGGACAACCACGCGGGAGGAACCTTCTCCGGCCACCGAAGCGACGACAACATCCGCCGCGCCTCGAACGCATCCGCAGGTCGTCCCGAAGGATTGTCCGCTAGAAGCTTCGCGACGACTGCATCGTGCTCGGGCCCAAGCTCAGGATTTTTCGCGCTCGGTGCATCAATGCTCCATCCATCTCGATACGGCTCCGCCGCTTCACCCGTGAGCAGCTCGTACAGAATCGCCCCCACGGCATAGATGTCGCTCGTGATCTCGGCGGGCTTTCCCATCCGCTGCTCGGGAGCCATGTACGCGTACGTTCCGATCGCTCCGGCTGTCGCAGTGCTCGACAAGTCACCCATGTGCGCTGCGCCGAAGTCCGACAACATCGCCGTGCCCGCATCATCGAAGAGCACGTTCGCGGGTTTTACGTCGCGATGCAGAATCCCGAGTCGATGCGCTTCACCAAGCGCCGACAACACGAGCTGCGAGATCTCGATCGCTCGCGCCGGTGCCATCGCTCCATCGCGCATCTTGTCCGCCAACGATCCGCCACGCAAAAACGCCAGCACGATCGCCGGTCCTTCGGGGACGTATTGTCTCAACGGCACGACACTGGGATGACGCAAGCGTTCGAGCGCAATTGCTTCACGTTCGAAACGTTGCAGCGCATCGCGTCCCGCGCCTTCCACAAGCCCCGCGAAGATCTTCACCGCCACTCGTTCGCTCGTGATGCGATCAATCGCTTCGACCAAACGCGCATGAGCCGACGTCGCGATCTCCCGCACGACGTCGTAACGCCCGTAAAGCACCACGCCGCCCGCATTGTTTTTCTTGGGTTTGGCAACGCCCGCATTCGCCGGAGCTTCAGGCGTGATGCCCAAACGCGACATCTCTTCACGCGTCTCACGAGCCGCTTCGTGCAGCCCCGTTTGCTCGAACGCGCGCGCCAGGAGCGGTAGGGCTTTCTGTCGTTCTGGCGCGGAAAGATCGATCTGTTGCAGCGCTTTGATCGCTTGTTCCACTCGTCCATGACGCGCGAGCAGCGATCCGAGTGCCAAGCGCGCGGCTGCATCGTCCGGATTACGACGCAGTGCCGTCTCGAGCGCCTTGGCAGCATCGGCAGGCTTTCCCGCACGCTCGAAGCTTGCCGCGGCCTCGAGTGCATTACCGGCCAGGACAAACGCTTCGGCAGCTTCTTCGTGTGTTTCGAGCCGCGCGTAGAGCGTCGCTGCGTATCGATAAGCTCCTCGCGCGGCCAAGTCGGACGCAAGACCTAGCGCGGTTTGTTTGGGCAAACGCGTCACGAGATCGTCGATGGCCGCTCGTGCAGTTTCGTCATCACCACCCAACGTGGCGAGACGAATGGCGCGGCGAGGATCTTGGGCGAGCAGTGCTTCGCGCGCTGCTCCATTAAAATCGCAAGCAACTTCGAGACGTCGCGAAGCCTCCGCGTGCGTCCGGATCAACTCTTCGTGTTCTGGTTTGTCGTGGCTCATCGGCGCTGGCCGATCGAGGTCATTGCGGGGAGGAAGCGGCGATCGTTGCTTTACCAACGACCGAGAAATCGAAGCGCAGTTCAGCCGCATCAATGCCCGTCGCGGTGAACTGACCCTGACGAATGCGATGCAGGGACATGGTGAGAGCCGCAGGAAGCGAGCCCCAAACCTTGGTTGTCGTGACCAACGCGGGCATCACGGCTTCACCGGAATCCTTGAACGTGCAACGAACTCCAGAACCGTCTTGAGCGGTGAGATCGACGTACACAAGGTCGCCTTCAACAGGCGTTGCTGCAGCGCGCCAGCTCAGGTTTGTCGCAACAGACTCTTCGAGGATCACGCCTTCGGCGAGATCGACGTTACCGACTCGAACGTTTTCCGGTGTGGCCGGAGCATCTGCGCCAATCGAGAAACGATCGACCATGAGCGATCCGCTGCTTTCCAGGACGTACCGACCAGGCGAAGGCAAGTCGCTGCGAGCATCACGGGACGTGTAAAACACGCCAGAGACCAACCCACCGACGTCGGGAAATGCGCGAGTCGCTAGCGGCATGCTCGTCGATTCCGCGGTGATCGACAGGTCACCTACGTCGAGCAATTCGATCGATCCAAGGCCCGAAAGAGCAGGCGCTTCGTCCGTCCCAGCAAGCTCGGAGAACGGGCGACATTCACCAACGCTGGGCAAATCCAGCCACGAACCACCCACGACTCGTTCGGCAACATCGGGGTCTGCGCTGGATCCGAGGCGCATGAACTTGGCGGATACGTTTGTCTGTACGAACTGTTCGTCGGCTTCAGTGCGCTCGACGAGCACGATGGCTTCAGTCGTGTAGCTCGTCGCGTTTGCGACATCGTCGTCGACCCCAGGGGCCGCGCAGCCGCCCACGACAACACCCAAAAGGGAGAGCAGCGTGGACAACGGACGGTTCGAAGGACGCATGGATCTCAGTGTATGGCGGGACTTCGAGCACGGCAAGCATATCGCCGAGATTGCTCGGTGATTCGTCGTCAAAAGCTCAACACGAGCGCCCCGGCCGGAGTGAGCGTGAATTGATCGAACTCCACTCGGGTCGTACCGATCTGAGCGTCGATGAAGTGGAATGCACCTCCCAGCTCCATCGCCACGTGAATTTGACGAAATCCCACCGCTAAACCCGCGACAAACCCGAGCCGCGTATCTTGAGCAGACAGAGACGTCGTTCCATCCGCGAGCGTTCCTTGCACGAACGTGATGCCCGGACGCGGTCCAATCCACGCCGAATACAGCCCTGCCGTGCTTCGCCAACCGAAGAGCAAAGGCACATCGATCCCGCCGCCGAGCAGCGATTGAGGATCGTTCGAGCCTTGTCGCGGACGTCCGGCGAGCAGCAGCTCTCCACCGAGACCCGCCGAGATGGCGAGCGATTTCTTCTTGTTGAGCGTGAAAGAATGCCTGCCATCGAGACGAATCGCTCGTCCCGAATACGACAAACCCGCTTCGTTGGACCCCGCGATCCCAACGCGAGCAGAGACCCACGGCGTTATGGCCGGAGCAATCGTGCTGTTTTGAACGAGCGCTTCCCGACTGGCTTGTTCCGTGTCTGCGGAGCTAGGCAAGGCTTGCAAGGCAAGCTGTCCGGACAAACCCGCGCCGACGGTCACTCGACCGGGCGGCAGGACGTGCGCTGAGTGCAACAAAGGTAGCCCCCCGCTACAACCTGCGAGGCAAGCAGCCACGAGGGTGACGGGGATGGTCAGGAAAAACTGAGAGATCGAATCAAGCCGAGGCACAATCGCAACTGTACCCGGTCGACGGACTACTTGCGGAAGCGCGAGGGGTAGTCGTTCGACGCGGCCTTTTTGTCGAGGTCTTTGTCGTCCGGATGCAGCTTGATCGCTCGCTTGATCAAAAGCGCTTCGTCCTCGCGAATCTCCGGATTGGGCAAGCAGCACTCGACGGGGCAAACCGCCTGACACGCTTCGTGGTCGTAGAAGCCGACGCATTCCGTGCACAGCTCCGGATCGATCACGTAGATCTCGTCGCCTTCGCTGATTGCCTCGTTGGGGCACTCAGGCTCGCAAGCGCCGCAGTTGATGCAGTCTTCGGTAATGTAGGTAGCCATGGGGTCGTTTGTCTTTCCGGCATGCCGTCCGGAGTGTTCCGGTATCTAGAGGTCGCCGCCCCGGCTGTCAATCGAGCCGCCGAGGAGGAGTGAGCAATGGGCGGAGGTCGAACACCCAGCTCCGGAATTTTGGACGCGTATCCTGAAACGTCGCTGGCCATTCGTCCAGAGCATCGTTTCGTGCAGTCGGTGTGACGCGCGAGGGCTGCTTCGCCGGCCGTGGATTCCCTGCGATCGATGCGCGGTTGCGCGCGGGTCGGGTCGCCGGTACTACGCCTTTCCAGGCCATGCAACGATCCCACGTGTCTCAGTTCGCTCTTGCCGCCTTCGCGGCGTTCGTGATCCTCGGCGGCTGCGCACCCAAGATTGGACGCGAGTGCACGACATCGCTCGACTGTTCTCAACAAGGCGATCGGCTTTGCGACAGCTCACAGCCCGATGGCTATTGCACGCTGTTCAATTGCGAGCCTGACAAGTGCCCCGAAGGCGATGGCGTGTGTGTTGCGTTCTCATCGCAACTCGATCCTGCGTGCGGCGCGACCGACGATACGAACTGGGCGCGTTTCGAACGCACGTTCTGCATGGCGGGCTGCGAGAGCAACGATGACTGCCGCGCTGGCTACGAGTGCGCTCGTCCGTCTGCGCGTGACGCTCGCATCATCGACTTCAATCCGCTCGCTGAAAATATCTGCGTCGTCAAACTGCCCGCTCCTCCCGTAAGCGCGACGATTCCCGACGTTTGTCTGCCGCCCGATGTCGTCTTCGACAATCTCACTCCGTACGTGCCGGGCACCGGCGGAGCGGGCGGCGGCGGTGGAGCAGGCGGATCTGGTGGTGCGGGTGGTACAGGCGGAGCTGGCGG
>CAZETM010000483.1:0-7442 GCA_964514885.1 uncultured Polyangium sp.
GAGAGCGTAGCGTCGGCAACGACTGCTGTTTGGGTCGTGTCGTCACTGTCGGCACGTATTCGTCGCGGGGATTCGAGCGTAGCGCGCAGTCCGATTGACGCGATGTCTTTGAGGACGGGCGTGACCATACGAACCGATGCCAGATGTTGCGGAGCATTTTCCAAAAGCGGATTGGTCGAGGACGGGTCGAGCTTTTGGGCGCGTTGCAGTCCATAAGATGCGGTAAACATCGTTCCCCGATGCCATTCGCGTCGCAATTCCACTTCGCCCCCAATGACGAATGCAGGTTGGGAGCCGTTGGCATAACGAACGACATCTGAATCCGGCGCGTCCGGGGCAAGCTCGATGATGTCGTCGATGAATGTGCCATGGAGGGCGCTAATGGCCGTCCAATGCGAAAGAAAGCGAGCCGAATATTCGGCTTCTACTGAATACGATTCTTCGGGGGAGAGGGACAATTTCCTATCTGGATCTTGGGCGACGACTTGGGAAAACCCACCGTCATTATAATAAAGCTCGTACACGCTCGGAGCACGAAATGCGCGTCCGCCCATGATTTTCAGGGTATGGTCCGGTCGGGGTCGGAAAATCAACGAGGCGCGCGGAACGACGACGACGCCAAACGTGGAATAGACGTTGAGTCGCGCACCCGCGGAAAAGCGCAACCATGATTTCGGTGATC
Source organism: uncultured Polyangium sp. (assembly GCA_964514885.1). Lineage (GTDB taxonomy): Bacteria > Myxococcota_A > Polyangia > Polyangiales > Polyangiaceae > Polyangium. Next base: position 683 of record CAZETM010000483.1, read on the forward strand.
CTTCGGCGATGGCATATGCTGCACCAAACCAAAAAGGACGCTGCTCATCGAGATAGGTTTCGCTGCTGTTTTCTGATATCGCAGCGCCTTTCACGCTCGCTCGCGGATGGCTTTGACCTTCGGCACCGACGGTGAATCGTAACCAGCGGCGAGGCGTATACATGACTCGCGCTTCTGCTCCGAGCCAGATGCCGGAATACGTTTCGTCGTAAATCTCGTCTCCAGCGGCGATCGTGATCGGTGCATTATAATAGTTCCCGTGCACCCGGGTGAAGAGCTGAAGATTCTGGCCAAAACGTGGCTCGAATCGGACCTCGCCGATCAAACGCTCTTCGCCCACGGTCGTCGCCGGATCGCCCACGACCGATCCGTAAGCGCCAATGGGCACGATTTGGTGTCTTTGATGGTAAAACCATTGTCCAGTGAGCGCACCGAAGGTCACGCGACCAGTCGTACCGATGGTTCGGAATGAATCGACGTTACGCGCGAGGACCGGGGAAGCGTCGGTTACTGGGACGGTGAGGTCGAATCCGTCGCTGCGGGCTGCCGAGACGCTAGCCCAAACGCTGCGTTTCGGTCCGAAGTTGTAATGGAAACCAGCGCGCGCATGAGTGACGTTGTCGTCATAAACGCCAATGTTCGCGTGCACTTCATTAGGCGCATCTGGTCTGCGCATTTCCAAATTGACGACCCCGGAGATGGCGCCCGTGCCATAAAACAAGGAACCGGGACCTCGGACGACTTCGATTCGCTCCACGTCGAGCAGATCGGCTCGGGCTTCTGGTCCGATGAGGGACGAATATGCCACGTTTTCATTGAGCGAATGGCCATCGGAAAGAACGAGAAACCGATTACCATAATCGCCGGGTTGGCCAATGCCGCGAACTTGAGCTGTGGGATAAGCACGGTCGTTGGCAAGCGCAATTCCTCGGACGCCTCGCAGCGCTTCGTGTATCGTCGGGTATCCGAATGCCAAGATTTCCTGACGATCTAAAACGGTGACCGATGCCGGCGCGTCGTCGACGCTTTCCGTAATGCGTGAGGCGGCCGTTACTTCACGAAGTGGCACACCTTCATCAATCAAAGGAAGCGATACGCTGGTCAATTCGACCGGCGCATTGGCTCGGATTTCTACGGTGGTCATGAACGATCGATGTCCGCGCAATTCGACACGCACCGCACGTTTACCCACCGGAATGTCTCGAGCTACGAGTGGCGTGAAGCCAATGGGTTTTCCATCTATTTTGACTGCGGCTCCTCGATCTTCGGTGCGTACGACGAGCGTGCCGGTGAGCGATACGAGTTGGGCGGTGGTGGTAATCGTCTGTTTTTCTTCCACCGTGACCGTGCGCCTGGCAGGTTGATACCCGTCGGCGCTGAAATACAAATCATGCCGCCCGGGGACCAAATCGAGTGAGCAGGGCGTCAAACAGGCTGGTGGCCCATCGTCTCGGTCCACGCGGACATTGGCCTCGGATCCGCCTTTTGCGTCCATTTGAACGGTGCCCACGATTTTCCGGAGCGATAGGTTGATCGAGGTGCGTTTTCCTCGCACGACTTCGAATTCGGCAGATTCCGCAGGGTCGTACCCGGCGAGTTCGGCAATGACGCGATACGTTCCGGGCTCGAGCGCGAGCAGTCGCGGGGAAACTCCAACGGAGCCCAAGTCTTTGCGCTGGATGTAGAGCGTTGCTCCTGCAGGAGTGGTCTGGACGTCGATCACGGCAATGAATGGAGCGACCCGTTCGAGCGCATTTTCGACGTCGGCGCGTTTTTCGGCGTTGGTCTCGCCAAGAAGTGCATCGACGTAATACCGATGTGCATCGGCATAACGTTTCATCGCCTCGTACGCCCCGGCGATGTTGAAAACTACGTTGCGGTTGTTGACCAAACGATTCGATTGAAAGAAGTGCGTGAGAGCGACATCATAATCGCCCTTTTTGTAGCGTTCTTTTCCTAACCGAAAATGCAGTTCGGCTTCGTCCGCCGTGCCGTCCGCAAATGCGGCAGGAGCAAGAGCAAGGAGCGCGGCTGATCCCAGTGCGGCGATTGTGAATGAAAATTTTCGCGAGCTGGCGGCAGTCATCGGAGGCGGCACGCTAGCATGAAGCCCCCCGTATTGCTCGACTAATTTGACCGCGGTTGCGTCATTTCGCTAATGTGCAAGTCACGGACGCGTTGGCGCAGTGCGTGCAGCCGGTTTGGATGCCGCGCGCACGATCGCGAAATCGTGATTCTTTGACCAATAGGCGACGCTCCAGTCGTAATTCTTCACGTCGCCGAGCTGTGTGAAAGCGCCCGTTTTGGCTACCCAAGCGAGGACGTCCTTCGGATCGTCGCTGCGCAGCGCCTTCGAATCCAGGTAAACGAGCGCCGATATGAGCGTGTATCCGCGCTGCATGGCCAATGGCAATAGCCCGGGTTTGTTGATTTTTGCCCGAGCTGCCTCGGTATCGAGCCCGAGGCCCGTGCCCGACATGGATGGGAATTCCGAAGCCCAGGCAACGATTCCGTCGTCGCAATCAATCAGCTTGGCACCTTTGCCAGTGAAAAAATTGCGTACCGTGGGCGCTTCGTCGATGGCAAAGTTCGCATACCGAAGGTGATAGTTCGCACTGCGGTGCAGCGGGAAAAACGAGAAAAATGCGGCCACGACGGCTACGACCGGAATTGCATAACTCGCGAAACGTTCCCGGATGGGCCGCGGTGTTGGGCTTTCAATACGTCGGGCGCGCCAATTCTTCCACGCATCCCGGATACGCTCCGCCGCGTAAAAGCTCACGAGTGAAGTAAATAGAGTCGACACGGGGACATACCAATGGCCCACTCCATAAAAGTAGACGAAAAAGAAGTCATAGGCGGCAAGCCACAAGACGCCTGCGGCGACGAGCAGCAGCAGTCCGCCGAGGCGCGGATTCGGTCCCGCCCAGGTGATGAGCATTCGTCCGCGCCGCAGTCGAACACGCGCGACGACGAGCGGCGTCAGTATCGCGAAAAGCACCGGAATCACCAATTGCAGTGTGCGCCATTGGTCGTCGAGATAATCGCGCTCGCGCTTGATGATGCGATTGATGAATCTGACCAGGAAGTTGAAGCTTTCTGTCGTAACAAACGGAAACGAGCTTTTGAGCTTGCCGCTGATGGGAAGCGCCGAGCCCACGAAAACGTGATTGACAACGAGATAGACCACGATGGGCAAAGCAAACGCGAGCAACGCGGTTATCGGAGGCACAAGACGTTGCCGCCGTGTACCGGGCTGACGAATGTGCCCAAGAGAAATGCCAGCGAGAATCGGGAGCCCAATCAATGCATGATCCAGGCGCGCGAAAGCCAGCCCCGCTACCGCGAGACCAAACCAAATCGGTCGATCCAGCGTCCGAGCACGCATTGCGAGCCACAGGACAATGCTGAAAAATAAGAGCACGAGGCTCGTTTCCATCCCGTTGATATAGCTCCACAAGGTGCCATAGACCGGTTGCGCACCTTCGCTGGGGTTTTGGTCTGCGAGCTGTTTGGCGGTCAATGATAGCCATATTGGGCTCACGCATAACGCGTACATACCCGCGGGCATGAATACGAAGAGCCACGAAAGCGTGCCATCCGTCCGCCGAAATACGCGCGCCAAGAATGATAGGGCAAGCGATTGCGCGGCGAGCGTCATACCGACGAGATATGCAAGCACCCACGGCGAGTTTGCCCGAGGCAGGTGTAGCGCATAAGGCAGCGCCGTCAAAATTTGCCAAAGCGGATGATAACCGTTCGACAAATGTTCGCCATCAAAGGAAAAACGACCCCAAAGCCCGATGTTGCGGGCAACCGTCAAGTAGTAGAATGTATCCGGCGCGGCATAGGAAAACAGCCGCTGCTGCAGGGACAAGGGAGATAACGCCAAGTCGAGCAGAATGGGCAGGATGAGAATCGTGATGGTCGAGGCGAGTACGATCCGAAACTGGCGCACCGAGTTCCCGGATGGCGCAGCGCTGGGTTGGGCCATGGTGCGCGGCATTGGAGCGCAAACGGCTCGGGTCGTCAAGAGATTTGAGAGAAGGACTTACTTATGGCGCACGGATGGACGGGTTGTACATTTGGGGCTTCGGATCGCCTTCGGCGTCCTTCGCCCCAAGCCCCGTCACTCTTGGCAAACGACGCCGATTTCGATAGGAGCCAGATCGGCACCGGTCGTGTTGTCGACGACGTCCCCAATTTTGAGCGTCGAGCTCAAGACCGAGCCACTGATCGAGCGCAAAAGGCGTAGGCGAATGTTGGTGCCTTGGATGGTCAATTCGATGGGATCGCTAGCGGTTTCGGGTATTGCGACGGCACTGTTGGGCAATAGCTCCAGGCGCGAAGTCGTGCCCGTGGTCGGATCGATTCGATAGGTTCGCACTTGTTCGCCAGGCGTAGCGCCACAAGGTTCCCAACGCATTTGTGCCCGGACAAACACGAAGCCTTCGCCTTGAAAAACTTGGCTCAAGTCGTACACGACCGGGCCTTCCCAATTGCAAATGACACCGGCTGCGGGCTCACCAGGGCAAGTGGCTGGCGTGTCACCCTCATCCGGCACGATACAGCCGCTCAACGGATTGAAGGCGGCCCATGCAAACAGCAAAGCCCCCATCGACATTGCCCCGTGACGTACGAAACTCGACGAATACGACTTTTGCATGAGAACACCCGACCTTTCGTCATTTCAAGCGAATCGTGCAAACATACTACGCGTGCTTTGGACACCTGTCGAGCATTTTTACGGCTGCGCATCCGCTAAGTGTCCGCCATCGATCGTGTCTGGGTCATCCGCAGCGATGCCCGCGTCTGCTTCAGTTTTCATAGATTGAACGGATAACGACGAAGGCGGCTCGTCGGGCGCCTTTTCTGGTCCGAACGCCGACCGGTTCATGCGCAGTAACGTATTTGATCGATCAATGAGCGCCTCTTTGCAACCCAGGGCCAAAGGGCTCCCCTTCGTTCCGAGACGTCTTGTGGAGCCATTTTCCAGGGAAACGAGAAACAATCCCAGGTCGTTGCTGATCAGTGCTGAATTGCAGCCCACGACGACAGGCTGCGAGGTGCAAGGTATTTCCGTCAATCGGCGCGCTTTGGTCAGCACGTCGTATTTGTCTAGTTCGCCCGCGACGAGAAAGCAGGTTTCGTGTCCGCGTTCTTTGAGCACTTCTTGCCAAACTAGTTGTTTGTCACGCCGCCGAAATCCATCGAAGTACCGACCTTCGCCCGCACGGAGCAGCAGTTTCGGTTCGGGCTGGGATTGCACGTAAATCCAATTTTCTTTATTGAGCAACAACTTTTTCGTCAACCGCGAGAAATGCGGTTGAATCGGTCTTTCGAATGGTTTGCCATTCCAATACTGGCGTTTGCCATCGGAAATCCAGCCGTCGGGCAGGATGGTACCTTGGGTCGTGGCCACATGAAACATTTGCGACGATTGCGAAAATAGAATACTCGGCAACTCGCCCACGTTTCCTCCGACAATCCCGCCACCGACGGTAAAAGTCGACATGGTTGAAATGCCATGAGCCTTTTCACTTCCGAGCGCGGCGAGCCATTTGCCCATATCGATGGCCAGAAGCTGCATTTCGCACGCCGAAGGGGACGCTTTGGCGCCCGAGGCTCGCAGGGCAAATCGAGTGGGACCATCGATATCGGCCAGCACGATTTGATCACCGAGACAATCCTCAACAAACCCAATTTGCACCGTCCCGTCCGTCGCCAGGCCCGCGACCTTTGCTTTCAACCGTCCGTTGCTGTTCAGTTGTTTGCATGCGGAAGGACGTATTCCGAGGCTTGCGTCGCAAAATCCCCATTGCGGAGCGGGGGGAAGTTTGGCGGTTTCTTTGGTCCAGACATATCCGCACGCGGGGGCGAAGGTATCGAGCTTCGACCAAGTTTCGGTCTTGGGACAGAGGCTCGGGTCTACGGGTACGGTGGGCGGAGGTTCCGCGATGGGCGCGGCGGAAAGCAATTGGTTGCGCCTCGTCCAATCGATTCCGCCAAGATCCCTCTTCGGAGGCTCGTCTTTTCTGCTGCAAGCGGATCCAAGCAGCAAGGTGCACGCAATGGTGACGGTAGGGTAGATCGAGCGAGCCATGTGGGAGCCATGCTACTCGAAGTCTTATCGAGGCGAAAGATTTGGGTGTACGGTTGTGCAGGGCTCGAGCATTGGGGGTGCGAAGTCAGGTGCACACAACACGAACCGCTGCGTAAAGAAATAGGCTACGTTTTTTCTTTAGAAGCTCTTGCAATTTCATGAAACTCAACGTAACAATGCTGCCCCAATGGATGACTCGAAGAGAGGATCCAGTAGGCGTTCGAGAGCGCGGGGGGTAGCACTTGCCGGGCTTTTCGGAATTGCTCTGCTGGGCGTGAGCGCAGCGGCTGCCGCGCAGACGAAACCTGCGGGTGAAGTCAAGGCAACGGTGTTGGCGCTCGATGGCGAGGATCTCGTCATTGATATCGGCGCCGGTCAGGGCGCAACCGAAGGGGCGCTCGTCGAATTGTGGCGGCCCGTAAAGCTGAAGCATCCGGTCACGGGAAGGCTTCTCGAGGATCGCTTCCGCATTGGGACGTTGCAGCTTGGTCAGGTGCGCCCGACCTTGTCGATGGCCCGGCCTTCTGGTGAGCTTAGTCGCACACCGGAAAAGGGGGACCTAGTCATCTTCCAGCCTACGCCGGCAGGCTCCGCGACTTGGCCAGTGGCGACGCCAGTGTTCACGCCTACTCCCGGTGGAGAAGGTGGGGCGACGCC
>CAZETM010000484.1:0-7436 GCA_964514885.1 uncultured Polyangium sp.
CCCCCCTTGTTCGGAGGCAGCCGCAAAGCACGCGAAGTGAGCGCCTGCTTGCCAGACGACTTGGCCATCATTTCGCCGGGTGCGTGGATTTCGTTGTCCACATCTGGGTTCGACGATGAAATGGTGATTTGTGGATGCAATTGGCGTGCGCAACTTTCGCCGTAGTGCTGCGCTTCCATCGACTCGATCGTGATGACATCATCCGCGATGCTTTCGACCGACCCGTCATCGGCGATCATTTCAATGATCATGTCATGCTTTTCGAGCAAATTACGGATGCTCTTGCTGTTCACATCCTTGACGGGTTCACTGCGCCGCGGCACTTGGAGGTCCACGGTTCGAGTGATAACTTCGATTGGAGGTGCTGCTTTCTTTTCCGCCTCCTTCCTCTCGACCTCTTCTACAGCCTGCTTGCTGCCGAATTTTAATGAACCCTCCAGGGAGAGCTTCTCGAGGACCGAAGGATCGGAATAGTCCTTGCCGACGATCTTAATCGCGAATCTGTCTACATCACACGGCTTCAAATTCTCGAAAGGGCACTTCTTCGCCGGTGCATTCACCGGCGCGTGGGCCTCGAATTGGATGCGAAATTGATCCAACGCGGACCGCTGAAATCCAGGCGGCCCAATCATCGCGACGCGCGCTACTTCCGGTTCCTTGTTCTCGTTCGCCACGATATCATCCCTCCAGGTCGTCGAACAAGACGACCTCATTCAGGTGTTTCATGTCGCGCTCGCGTGCAGCGCGCACGAGCTTTCTCAGTTTGCCTTCGGACACCAAATCCGCATCATCGAGAATCTCACGCACCCAAACCTGGGAATCTGCCTCGATACCCAACACGAGCAATAACAAAATCAATTGTGCCGCTTCCCGCTCCGTCGCTATTTCATATCGATCGCATATCTGAATCGCTTCGGTTACCCATGCTGATCGATTCTCCCCCGAGGAAACCGACGTCAAATGCGCGAAATATTCATCGATGAATGCCGACATGCGCGTGTTGAAGTCACGCTCCGCTTGCCCGCACAATGCATCGTATTGTTGTCGACCAATGATGAACATCTCGGACCTCCGGCGCTACTTCAATTCCACTACGGGTTTTACTGTTGAAACATCGGGTTTGTCCGGTTTGCAACCCACGCCCCTGCCCGGCTTGCCTGACACATTGATTTTTACCAACATCCCCTCGATGGTGACGCCCGCCGCGTCTATGCGCAAAAATCCTCCAGGCCCGGCAATGGTGACATCACTCGCGCCATCGGCGACGTAGGCCTCGCCCGCCAATACATGCACCGATTTCCCAACACTCAAAGCATAATCGCCCGCGACGCTTTCGTTGTTGTCGGCAAGCACGCTCGACGAAAGCTTCCCTTGGACATCTTTGCGCACCTCCCCTTCCACGATCATGTGCACGTCGCCGCCCACTTCGACCCGCTGGTTTCCCTTCGTCACGCGATCGATATTCTTTTCGACCACGCGCATTCGTAATCCGCCGGTTTGCTCGAATTCGTCATTCTTTACCAGCTTCTGGCGATCGTGACCCACCGTGACTCGTTCGTCATTTTTCACCAGCCGCTGGCGATTCTTTTCGGACTGCTGCCATACCAGCTCGCGCCCCGAAGCGTCCTCGAACATGATTTCATTGAAACCATTCGAATTCGGCGACGATTGGCTCTTCCACGTGCTACGCGTGGCATGCTCGGGCAAACGATACGGTACTTGCTGGACCGCATTGTACATTCGCCCGACCACGAATGGTTGGTCCGGGTCTCCTTCGGCAAATGCCACCAAAACCTCTTGTCCCACCCGCGGTAGCATGACCATGCCATATCCCATGCCACCCCAACCTTGATTGACGTGCAGCCAGCAAGACGCTTCGTCGTTTTTCTTTCCTTCGCGATCCCAGAAGAACTGCACACGTACCCGGCCAAACTCGTCGACGTGAATTTCGCCTCCTCGCGGGCCTACGACGACGGCGCTTTGAAATCCATGCACCACGGGCTTTACGGTATTGCACGGCGGGGCATATTCGAGATCCGCGAACGTCGCATTTGCCGTGAGCGTCCATTCGCCATTCGTAGCTCCTTCGATGGTCGTCTCCAGCACCAAGAGCGGGCGATTCGAGGGCACGTCCGCGTGCGGGTAATGGTCGATCGAGAAAACGTGTCCCGGCTCGAGGTCCATGGCGTTGGATTCGAACGAAATGCGATGGGCGCTTGATCGCTCCGCCACGAGCATTCGTTGGGACAAGGTTTGTCCATGAGCAGCGTCGTGCCGCGCCGCTCCGTATTGGTCCGCAATGGGCGTGCCGCCTCCTTTGCCAGCTTCGGTGACGATACCACCGAGATCGTAATGTACCTGTTCGAGTCGTTTTTCCGGGCCGCGCACTGTGGACCCATATCGATGCGCGTACCCTGGATTGCGAAATTCGTAATCGATGAGCGTAAACGCGCCAGGTTGCACGGACCGTTCGAGGCGCACGTGCGTTACGTATTCCCGCTCGGCCGAGGTGCTGGGATTGGAGACGTATCTGATGGGGCCGCGTGTTCGAATGGGGCTCGTCTCGGGCCGATCGCTGAAAATGACCTGGCCCTCGTCCTGGTGGACGAAGAATGAAATGCCCGCCTCTTCCAGCAAGCGGTCGATGAATGCCGCATCGGTCTCGGCATACTGAACTTTGTATTCGAGACGCGGGTGACTGTCGCGGTCAATGGAAAAACGCGATTCGATGTTCCATTCGGCGAGCAATTTCTGGACGATTTCCGGAATGGATAGGTGTTGAAAAATGCGCTGCCCGCGCCGTTGCTCGAGGCTCCAAATATTGTGTACGATGCGAAATTGGTACGTGGACACGCGGCGGCGTCCATCCGGCACGTCGACAGCTTGGAGTTGCTCGGCGTGGCAAACGATACCCCGATACGCTCGCGTGCGCGCGTGTGCATGCGCGTACCCCGCATTCAACCGCAACGTGGCGCGTGCCAGGACGATCGCATCGAGATTCAAGCTGGCATCGGTGCATTGAACGACGACCGACACGGAGAACGACGTCGATATGGCTTCGTGAATACGAAAGCTAACGACGGACAAGTCTTGTGGTACCTGTTCTATGTGCAAATCGATGAGCTTCATTGCGCCGTTCCTTGTTGCTCTTCGTCCGCCAATACTTGCACGAAATCCACCAATCGGCCCGCCTCGTCTTCTGCGTAAAGTCCTTGCATGGGCGACACGAGGGCCCACTTTTGATCAGGATTGCATGTTTCCCAGAAGTCGCGCCATACGCCGGGATCGTAAAATCGAAAATAGAGTCGCTCGGCCGTGTCTTCCAGCTCGATCATCAAAAAGCGGCGCCAATGCCGTCGCGCGTCCAAGAAAGATTCATCGGTCGCGCAGAAAATGCCCCAACGCTTGCCCCAGCCTTCCAGCACGAGCTTGTCCAATAATGCAGAATCATCCCGCACGGGACCGACCAAATAGGGTGCAACGTCTTCGAGCAATTCGCCTGGATGTCCGTCGAATAGCGATCGGTGAGGTTCCACGTGCTCGCGCAAGAGGGCCAAAATGCGGTCATCTCGCGCGGCGTCGACGACGGCGTACAAGGATGACGTATTGGCGACGGCACGCAATTGGAGCACTGCCCTCTTTGCGGCGGCAATTCGACGTTCCTCGGCGGCCCATTCGTCGTCGTCGAACTCTTCCTCGGGCGCCGCGGTCGCTCCTTCGACGTACATCATGAAATGAGTTTGGCCGGCTTGAACCCATCCACCGTGCCGCACAATCGCTTCGCCGTCGATCGGTTTTCCCGCGAGCAGCGTGCCGGATTTGCTCCCCAGGTCCTTCAACGTCGCTTTCGATCCATCCCAGGAAAGCTCGAAATGAAGGCTCGATATTTCGTCGTCGTGAGCAATCTCGAAGTCGGCAATTTCCGAGCGACCGACTTGCATGGATTGCTCCGGCTGCAGGACCGCCTTGATTCCCGCGAGTTTTCCCCAGCGCACCTCGACGATGAGTCGTGGTTGCATATTCACGCCCTCCCTCGCTTTTGGCGTGCTTGTTGCTCGCGCTTTTTTCGCTCGCATTCTTCGCAGAATGGCTTATTCGTGCGCAGCGTGTCGGCTTGCGGGCTGGAGCCAATGAGCACAGTGGGGCAGCCAAAAACGATTTGTCCACCGTGCGCGGTTTGATCGCCCATTCGTGCTGCGGGTTTGTTACCAATCAAAACGGAAGGCTCACCGGCGGCAATGGTATCGGGCATCGGAGCGCACAGCGACGAATCGCCGACACGCGCAGCGGGCATATTGCCGATGATTACCGTAGGCTCGCCCGATAGAACAGGACCGCCGACGTGCGGTACGGGGCCCGGTGCTACCATTGGACATACGTGAGGATCGCTGATTCTCGCCGCGGGAGGCATTTTATGATTGCTCCTTTCCGCTCATTGCCCAATGAGTGTCCGACTGATATCTTCGACCACGGCTTCGAGCGCCTCTTCGGGCGTGTCGGGATTGGCTTCGACGCCTTCGCCGGCTGCACCGCCGCTATTGATTTTGACTACTTTGCCTCGAATCGTAATGCCGCTAGAGTCGATACGAATGAATCCTCCGGGGCCTTTCAGGGTCAAGTCTTTGGCTGCTTCGATGACAATGGCCGCTCCTGCAGTCACGTGAATGGACTTGCCAACTTCGAGCGTATTGTTTTTCGCGACCAACTCGTGGCGGTCGCTTTGCACGGCGAGGGATTGTTTGCCTTCAACGTGTTCTACGCGTTTCCCCAGCACGCGCAAATGATCATTGCCTTCGACGCGCTCACGCTGATTCTGTTTGATGACGACATCTTGATCTTTGCCGACCCAAATTTGCAAGTTGCCCAGTGTTTTGTCGAATTCATCATTTTTTACCAGCTTTTGGCGATCATGTCCAATGGTGATGGATTCGTCATTTTTTACGAGCCGCCGGCGGTTTTTCTGGGCCTGCTCCCACACCAGCTCTTGGCCGGATTGGTCTTCGAACATGATTTCGTTGAATCCATTCGAGCCGGTCGACGAATCGCTTTTCCAGGTGCTACGCGTTTTGTGTTGCGGCAAGCGATAAGGCAATGCTTGTTTGGCATTGAATACGCGCCCCACGACGATAGGTTGGTCCGGGTCACCTTCGAGAAACCCGACCAGCACTTCCTGACCGACGCGTGGAATGACGATCATTCCATATCCCGTTCCCGCCCAGCCTTGGCTCACGCGAATCCACGTGGAGCTGGAGTCGTCTTGTTTTCCCAGGCGATCCCAGGGGAATAACACGCGCACTCGACCGAATTCGTCAGTATGGATTTCTTGGCCTGCGGGTCCCACGACTTGAGCCGTTTGCACTCCTTCCACTCGAGGTTTCGGCGTTTTCTGCGCTGGTCGATACGGAGCGTCCGTAAAAACCGCTTGGCCGGACATGGTCCATTCGCCTTCGGGGCTACCTTCGAGCTGGAAATGGGTGACCAACAATTTGGTCGTGTCAGTGATGTCAGCGTGCGGGTGCTTATCAATGCAAAACGTTTGCGACGGCCAAAGGTCGACGGTATTTGTCTCGAACGAAACGAGGCGCCGATCAATTCGGGCGCTGGTCAAGGCAACGGATGCGCGCGTTTGGCTGAACGAACGGTCATGTTTGCCCCCGGCTTTGCCCGCATCGACGACGAACCCCCCGGGCTCGTAATGGTACTGCTCGAATTGAGTTTCCATGCCTTTGCCGTTCGACGCGCTGCCCACCAGCTCGAACGCGGGATTGCGGAAGTCGTAATCGCGGACGGTATGTGCGCCCGGACGTACGCCCACAGCGAGGCGGACACGCGAAACGAATTCCTGTTCGGCTGATTGATTGGGATTGTCGACGAATGGAATGGCGCCGCCCGAACGGACGGGAGCGGTTTCGAGCGTATCAGAAAACACGAGTTGCGAGCCGTCATCGTCGTTGTCGGGGAAGGAATAAGTAATGCCTGCGTCTTCGAGAATGCGGCTCAAAAAGGCGAAGTCGGTTTCGCCGTATTGAACTTTGTAATCGAGTTTGGGATACTTGGCGCGATCGATCTTCCAAACCTTTTCGATGCCCCATTCATCGAGCATGGCATCGATGATATCGGGGACGCTCAGGTGTTGGTGAATGCGATAATTGCGCCGTTGCGTGAGCAGCCAAAGGTGCGGGACGATGCGTAAGTGGTACGTGGACAATTCTTTCGCGCCGGGCGAGGGCGAGACGGCTTCGTGCAATTCAATGGAGCTGACGATACCGGTCCAATATCTCGAGCCGCCGAGCTTTGCGTGGACCCATCCGGTTTTGATGCGCAAACTGGCGGGCTGGCCGATGATGGCTTCGAGGTCGATATTGGGATTTTCCGAGCAAGCCCAGACGGAGACGGTGAATAGATTCGACAGGGCCTCGTGAATGGAGAATTTGCGAACGGAGAGGGAGGTTTCACCGCAGGCAAAGGAGAGGTCTAGGTGGGGCATGATCTGCTCACTTCTCACTAATGGCGTTCGGATTCCAAAAGCCCTTCGGTTGCTGTGCACGCTCGAGCCGCTTCACATCTCGCATTCTCACTTCCCCTTCGCGTCCCGCACGCATCGAAAACCAACATTGCGTACCATGTCCGGCGAATTCACCGTCACCGATACTTGATATGTAATCGATTCCGCAGGAAAGCTAGTCATTTTCGCCTTCGCCGATGCCTCGCGCAAAGCCGTGTGCACGCACCTCACGGCATCCGCTGATAGCCCCGGGCTCGTGACCTGCAACGACGTAGTCACGATGGGGTCATAAGGAATCGTCGTCAGACAATCCGGACACGGATCGCAACCGAGCCTCGTCATTTCATCCCCGTCCTTACAGCCCTTCGTTTGCACGGGCGTCATCGTCAAGTTTGTTCTCATTGACCCGGTAAAACACGAGGCCATCGATGCTGCGACATCCGGCTTGTCGAATACCTCCCGCCACTTCGCTGCACTGCTCTTTGCCGCTTCCGCTGCGCTAAGTGATAGTTCCAGCCGTGGCGCTCGGTTTCGAGGCGCCGATTTCATGTCGCCCACCCACGGCGAGCAATCCCCCGTCGCGCAAAGCCAATCCCGATACGCCACACCAAGCACATCCGTTTGTCCTGGCATTTCCTTGTCCAGCGGCAAACCGCGCACCACCCGCGCGCTCGTTCCACTTGCTTGCACCCACGAATCATCCGCCCCCGCACTGTCGCTCCGCCATAACGATAACGTCCATTCTTGGACATTGCCCGCCATATCGAAGATTGCCTTGTCCGCAGGCCCCTCGGTCCGATCCTGCTCGCTCGACATCACCTTCAGCGGTGCTCCCGACGCGCCTTTGAATGCATTCGTCCGCGAAAAGTCCGGTGTTGCATTGCCCCAAGGAAAACGATGCAGCGCTGCCGTGCGTGCCGCTAGCTCCCAT
>CAZETM010000485.1:0-7430 GCA_964514885.1 uncultured Polyangium sp.
GGGCGCAGCAAGTCAAGCACCGGCTTGATGCAATACCCCAGCGACGCTTCGTATCGGTGTTTCGGAAGCAGCACTTGAAGTTTTACCAGGTAATCGACTTCTTGTGCCGTCAGGCCGCGTTTTGACTGTTGAGGGTCGGTGCTTAGGCACCCTCGCAAAAGGTCTTCGCGACGAACGGTTAGGCCTGCCCGCCCTCCATCACATCTATCGACGATTTCCACGAGCCGACGAACAAGCTCATCGTCGGCCCCATTATGTGGATCTTCGGACGCCACCAGCCGGGCTATTTCGGCCGCGTTCGTCCAATTTGCTGGGGGCGGCCACGGCTGGCTACGGAGCAGTCCATGCACCCAGCGCAGAAAAACCAGAGGATTGCCCGTTCGTGCTGCCAATTTGCGAACGGCGCTCCAATCCGCATCTTGTGGAAATTGATTTCGAACTGTTTCCGTTGCCGCAATAAGCCGCCGCTGGATCAATTCGAAGAGTGTATCTGCGCCAAGCGGTTCGAGATAGATGCGCTCCGTTGCTTCGCGAGTAACGTTTTCGACCAATGCTTCCGTACGGAAGTGAACGAGCGAAATACACGGCCGAAGATCCATGACTTGCCGGAAAAGCGTCACGACGTCAGCTTCGTGGTCCATGTCGGCAATCTGGTCGAGATCGTCGAAAAAAACGACAATGAGCCAGCGGGAATCCGGTTGCGCCAATCGTTCTAGCGTGGCCGAGATCGCCGCATGCAAAAGGTCGTCGGTGACTGTCAAGGTCATTTGAACCGTCGAACCGAGACTGCGCGTTTCTTCCCATGAAAGCTTGCTTTGCAGCTTGTACAGCAAGTCTGCCCCGATCGTCGCGTCGGCGCCGTACTTTCGTCCCACTGTGTCAGTATGCGCACGAGTGATTTGGCTTTGATTCGCCAGTAGCGCTAGTTGATCGAGCCAAAGAAGAAGTTCGCGTCGTTTGCCTTTTTCCGCGTGCGGTTTGACCGCGTCGACTAGATACCCGGCGAATTTGTTGAGAAATGGTCGATATCGCAGGCCGCGACTATCGACGTGAATACAGATCGCTTGGTCCGGGTACCTGTCTTGGAAGCGCTTGAGCGCTGCGCGGGTAAAGATCGATTTGCCAACACCACGCGCCCCCGCAATCAAGAAGTGCGCTTCGCGAATGGAAGCCTCCCGAAGCTCTTCCAGTCGTCCAACGAGGTCCTCGAACTCTTCCTCGCGGTTGACGAGGAGCCCGGGATCCGTGCTTACTGGCTGCAACCATGCCGCGTTGACGCGCTTGCGCATTGGACGTTCTGCTCCTGGATGACCTATCAGTCATCCTAGTACATCTTCGCGAGACGTCACAAATTTTGTCAGCGGTTTGTCCTGATCGTTAGCTTTTTCGCTTCGCTGGCGTTTTGCCTCCCATGCGCGAGCGACGAAGAACCAGGCTGAGCACTTTTTTGCATTGCGAGGACACTTCGCGCGAGTACTATAACCTCGTGCCCCCTCGCTTTCTCTTCGCCGCTCATCCCACCGTCGGTCACACCAATGCGCTTCGCGGAATTGCTCGCGAGCTTATTGCTCGTGGTGCCCAAGTGCATTTCGCCCTCGCGGTCGGCGAGCCGCCTTCACGCGTCCTTCGTTACCTTCCCGAAGTCCTGCAAACGGGTTTCGCGATTGCGGACGGCATAGCCGCGGACGGCATTCCGATGATTCGATTGCCCCCACCAGCTCGCTCGTTGGTGCATGCCGCCATGCTCCCGTTTTCACGCGGCTACGACGAATTGAGACGCGCATGTTTGCTGTTCACCGAGGGGCTTGCAATGCACGCGGAAATACTTGCCGAGCGCGCTTTATCGCTCGATGCAGTCGTTGCTGATTACACGTTTTTTGCCGCGTCGCTTGCCGCCGAGCTAGCCGGAAAACCTTACGTTGCGTTTTACCATTCGGGTTTGCCATTTCCAGTGCCCGGCGCCCCGCCGTTCGGATCGGATTTGCCCTTCGGAGCCCCGAAGGACGAACGATTCTATCGTGCGCAAGAAGCCCTTGAAGGTCTCGGCGTCTTGGTCGATGCGCGTTTAGCCGATGCCCGCCGAACCGTTGGTTTGCCGCCGATTGCACCGAGGCTGCTCGAACGACCTTATGGTGATATGAACATTCTGGCCACGCATCCCGTCATTGAAATGGACCGGCCGCCGCTTGGGGAAACAACGCATTGGGTTGGGCCGTGTCTGGGTGGACGTCGAGGGCTCGGGGACTTTCCCGCCGCATTGCTAAAGCCTGATGCAACGCGGGTGTTCGTGTCGATGGGAACCGTGTTCAATCGAGATGCAGATACATTTTTGGCGATCCTCCGCGCGCTCGACAAACCTGGTTATCGCGTCATCGTGAGCGCGGGAGCTTCGTTTTCTCGTTTGCAATCGTCATCCCTGGGAGCGCATATTCACCTCTTCCGTCGCGTACCGCAGCTTGATGTATTGGACGGCGTCGACCTCGTCATTAGTCATGGCGGCAATAACACGGTGAATGAAACGCTCGCCGCAGGACGGCCGCTCGTGGTCATTCCGGTGGGCGGTGAGCAGCAAGCGAATGCTCGCCGGGTCGAAGCAATTGGTGCGGGAATTGCGATTACCAGATTGCCGCTCACTTCCGCGGTCGTACGAGCGGCTGTGCAGCGAATTCTTGCCGATCCCAGCTACACGACGCGGGCTCGCTCCATTGGCGATACGCTTTCGGGTGTAGACGGTACGCAGTGCGCTGTGGACCTGATTCTCAAAGCCGCGAGCTGACGGATCGGGCGAGCCACGTGCTACCCTTTCCCCATGCCCATTCGCATCGAAACCGATACTTTCGGCCCCATCGAAGTCGATTCGTCCTGCTACTGGGGCGCGCAAACACAGCGTTCGCTCCAGCATTTCGCCATCGGTAACGATCGCTTCTCTCGAAGTTTCATCCGCGCGCTCGGGCTCGTCAAAAAAGCCGCTGCCCTGACAAACCATTCCTTGGGCCTGCTCGCCAGCGAAAAATGCACACTCATCGTTTCCGCCGCGGACGAAGTGATCGATGGAAAACTCGATGCCCACTTTCCTCTGTCCGTATGGCAAACGGGTAGCGGAACGCAGACGAATATGAACGCCAATGAAGTCATCGCCAATCGCGCCATTGAAATGACTGGCGGCGTGCTCGGCTCGAAAAGCCCCATTCACCCGAACGATGACGTAAATCTAGGACAAAGCTCGAATGATGTGTTTCCCACAGCTATGCACATTGCCTTGGTCAGCGAACTCGGGACCGCGCTTCTGCCCAGCATCGAAACATTACGCGATACATTTTCCGCAAAGGCGAACGCATTCAATAATATAGTTAAGCTTGGACGAACCCATTTACAAGACGCGACGCCGATCACGCTTGGTCAGGAAATCTCCGGATGGGTAGCTCAACTCGTCATTTGTAAAACGATGATCGAACGAGCGCTGTCGCATCTGTACGAGCTTGCTCTGGGTGGAACGGCCGTGGGGACCGGGCTACATACTCACCCTTATTACCCAATTCGTGTTGCAGAAACCATTGCGAAATTGACCAGTTTGCCATTTGTTACGGCGCCGAATAAATTCCAAGCGCTCGCATCGCACGAAGCGGTAGTTTTTCTTCATGGAACCCTGAAAACACTCGCGACGAGTTTGTCCAAGATTGCGGGTGATGTCCGGTGGCTCGCCAGTGGCCCACGTGCAGGTATCGGCGAAATCATCATTCCAGAAAATGAGCCCGGAAGCTCGATGATGCCCGGAAAGGTCAATCCCACGCAATCGGAAGCTCTGCTCATGGTGACCGCTCGAGTGCTCGGAAATGACGTTGCCGTCAATGTGGCCGGGGCAAGCGGTAATTTCGAGCTGAATGTGATGAAGCCGCTGCTCGCGCACGTATCGCTCGAGTCCATTCGTTTGCTGACGGATTCCATGCGCTCGTTCGATCAGCATTGTGCTCGCGGAATCCAGCCGAACGAGCAGCGAATTGCCGAAAACCTCGAACGAAGTCTGATGCTCGTGACCGCGCTCGTGCCGCTTCTGGGTTATGACGCCGCCGCAAAAATCGCGCGTAAAGCGCATGCGGAAAACTCCACGTTGCGTGAAGCAGCCCTCGCCTCGGGGCTTTTGTCGGGCGAGCAGTTCGACGCGGTCGTGTGTCCTGCGCAGATGACCGGTCCCCTCAAATCGATCTAGCCAATCGGCGCGGATTGTTGGACCATGGGCACATGCGCACGCTCTCCATCGATATCGGCGGAACGGGAATCAAGGCGATGGTCGTCGACGCCGAAGGCAATCCCGTGACGGAACGCGTTCGAGTTCGCACGCCCAAGCCGGCGGTGCCCGACGCGGTATTTGCGGCGATTGAGGAAGTCGTCGGACAGGTCGGAGAGTTCGACCGAGTTTCGATCGGTTTTCCCGGTGTCGTCTCTGAAGGCGTCACCTACACGGCGCCGAACTTGGGCAAAGGCTGGGCCGGAGTCCATTTGGCGGATGAAATGACGCAGCGGACGGGTCGTCCCGTGCGAGCGCTCAATGATTGCGGCTTGCAAGGGCTGGGCGTGATCGAGGGGTTTGGGACGGAAATCCTGGTGACGCTCGGGACTGGAATGGGATTCGGGCTCTACATCAATGGGCATTACGTGCCAAACATCGAGCTAGGGCATCATCCATTTCGGAAGAAGAAGACCTACGAAGAGCGCGTGAGCAATGCGGAGCGCAAGGCGATCGGTAATCGCAAGTGGAATGTGCGAGTCAGGCAGATCGTCGAGCAGCTCGGGCCGATCTTCAATTATCGCAAACTGTATCTTGGTGGCGGGAACGCGCGATATGTGAACGCCAAAAAGCTGCCCGAAGACGTGACGATCGTCGATAACGTAACGGGCTTGCGAGGTGGGGTGAGGCTTTGGGATCGGGGATAGGATTCAATCCCCCACAATCTCCGGCAATTCAATCTGAAAACCGACCAGGACGCCTTGGATGGTTTGCGATTCGGCTACGATCGTCGGCGTTATTTGAACGGGGGAAAGCGTTACGCGAGTGGTACCGACGTAAATCTTGGGCTGATCGGCGCTCGGCGGAATGTACGTGCGGAAATCCGTACCCCAGACCGCAACGCCCGCGTCGGTTCGAGCGGCGGGCGAAATGGCAGGCGGACCTCCGTAGCGGTGCAAGTCGGCGAATGCGCGTAGATCGGACAAAAGCCGAGCCCAGCTATCGCCAAAAGGTGACGCGCTTCGGGTCAACGGCGCGCTGGTTTGCCAGGGCAAACCCTCGGACCGTAATGGCGGCGCTTGCGCGCGTGCCGAGCTTGCAGTTCCGAACACGAGCCCGAAAACGAGCCCGAACGTGAGCCCGAACATCGCAAACCGGCGGGATACATTGGAAAAACCTCTCATCGCACACCTCCTGCGCCCATGGGGCATTGATGAACGACTCGGCGGAAGGCCACAGCCACTGCTTTGGGGCAGATCCCTGGGCAGCGGGCACCTCGACAGTGGATTGTAGGTGATTCGACGCGCGCGAAAAAGAGGTGCACCACACCGCGCCGGTTTTTTTGAAGGAATGACTGAGGGATGGACACGAGCATCGCTGTCTGTCACAGTCGCGCCCCATGTCCGACCAAGCAGCACGACGGGGCCTTTATCCTGCGATCGAGCCATATCGCACGGGACGTTTGCGCGTGAGTGACGTGCACGAGCTATATTTCGAGGAGAGCGGCAATCCGCAGGGAAAACCTGTGGTTTTCGTTCACGGCGGACCTGGTGGAGGAACGGATTCGAAGCAGCGGCGGTTTTTTGATCCAGCGTATTATCGAATCGTTCTTTTCGATCAACGCGGGGCTGGGAAAAGCACTCCCCACGCGTCGCTCGAGGACAACACGACGTGGCATCTCGTGGCGGACATGGAGGCCCTGCGGGATTATCTTGGAATCGAGAAGTGGCAGGTATTTGGCGGATCGTGGGGATCGACTCTGGCGCTTGCTTATGCGGAAAAGCATCCCGAGCGCGTTACGGAGTTGATACTGCGCGGTATTTTCTTGCTGCAAAAATGGGAAATCGATTGGTTTTACCAAGAAGGCACGAGTTTTATTTACCCCGACGCGTGGGAGGCATACGTTGCCGCTATTGCGGAAGAGGAACGCGGGGATTTGGTCAAAGCGTATTACCGACGCTTGACCAGCGACGATGAATCCGTGCGTCAAGCGGCGGCGAAGGCGTGGAGCATCTGGGAAGGCACGACGAGTTTTCTCCACCAGAATCAGGCATACATCGATCGCTGCGCCGGAGACGCTTTTAGTTTGGCGTTTGCGCGTATCGAATGCCATTACTTCATGCACGGTGGTTTCTTCGAGCGCGAAACGCAGTTGCTCGACGAAGTGGGACGTATCCGGCACATTCCAACCGTGATCGTTCACGGTCGTTATGACGTGTTGTGTCCTTTGAAGAGCGCGTGGCAATTGCACCGAGCATTTCCCGAAGCTGATTTCCGCATCGTGCCCGACGCGGGGCATTCGGCATTCGAGCCAGGGAATTTGCATGAATTGATCACGGCGACGGATTCATTTCGGAATGTACCTTCCGGGGGGAAGTGAAGGCACCCGCTTTCACGTCACCGGGCAACGCCGCCAGCGCACGCCGTACTTCTCGATCACCTGGTTGTCGATGCTATCGAGCGTAATCGAGCCATAACCCTGTCGGGCACGCTTGTTGTCGATGTTCAGGCTCGTGACGATATTGAGATTCCGGACTTTGTCGCACGGCGACCACGAGAGCAGCCCCAACGTGTCGGTGCGCCAATAATCACCCATGAAGGGACCGTAAACGCTGGTCCTGAACGAATACTTGTCGTCCTTTTGGAACCCCTGGAAGTAATACGAGGACGTTTGCGCGGCATTGATGCCGAACTCGAGGTCCGCATATCCTTGGTAGGTCAGGTCGACGAGCGCGTAGGAGAACCCAGCGGGGAATCCCAATTTCAGCACGAGGTGGCAGAATAGCCGCTTCTTCGGAAATTCGACGTCCGGACCAACTTCGGCCAGGTAGCTGTCGAAAATCAAGGTGAGAGCTTGGTAATCGGGCGAAAAACTCGCCGCCATTGTGCTGTCCGGACATCCGGATCCTCCGTAGGTCACGTCAAGAATGCTGACGTAATCCGGAATTGCCGATTCGGTTGCCTCGGCATCGAGCACATGTGCGGATGCGACGCCGGTCGTGGCGAACATCGACATCACGGTTGCTACGATAGCCGGGATTGTGTGAATACGCATGACTTCCTCTCCAATCAGAGAAATGGTTTCGTCCCCAGAAAAGCTATTGCATTGCAAGTGTGTCGAGGGCTTTCATGCGACCGCCGCGGTCACCTGGCAAGTGCTAGCGACTTAATGTCCCGTCCGCGGGACGAAATGAAAAACGCCCGC